>JAKEFM010000164.1 GCA_022616055.1 Planctomycetota bacterium | reverse complement strand
GGCGCCGGGCAGGACGAGGCGCTGCGCCGCGCCGAACGATTCCTCCGCGACGAGGTCCCCCGCCTCGAGGAGGCGTCGCGGAGGCTCTCCGAGCAGGCGGCGGCGCTCGAGGAACTCGCCCGCCAGCTCGAGGAACGGACGCGCGGCGAGATGCGGACGCTGCTCGGGGAGGACCTCCTCGAGCGGCACCGCGTGCTCGGTCGCGTCGACCGGGCGAGACTGGCGGAGATCGCTCGGAACGTCGCGCCGGCCGCCCCGCCGGCGCCTCCCGCCGGCCCCGCGTCCGCGATTCCGCCGACGCGGGCCGCGTCCGCCGTCCCGCCGGCCGTTCCCGACGAGGCGACCCCCGGTCCCGCCCCGCCGGCCGCCCCGGGGGAGGCCTACCGGCGGGCGCGAAGCTCTCTCTTGCGCGCCCAGTCGAGGAAGGCCGCGGACGAGGCGGCGCGCCTGCGCGCGCTCGCCGAGGCGACACCGGGGCTCGCCCCGGAGCCGGGGCCCCCGCCGTCGGGTCCCCCTCGCGAGGGGGGTCCGCGCGGCGGAGTTCCCGGGCTTCCGCCGGCGACGCCAGCGCCCCCTGGGCTCGCCACTTCCCCGCTCCTCCCGGAGGAGCGCCTCCGGTCGAACGAGGAGGAGATCCGCCTCCTGCGGGAGGAGATCGAGAGGCTGCGGCGCGAGCTCGCCCGGGTCCGGCCAACGAAGGAACCGATCTAACCCCACCCGAACCGGCCCGAGCCGGTCCCTCGACGGGGGCCCCCGCCTCCGCCAGGGCCTCGGCTCCGTCCTCGCCGACCGGCGGGAACCAGGGTGCGAGTGGCCCGGGAGTAAGACGGGGGCGGAAGCCTCTCGGAGGCGAGGGCCTGAAGACCCGCGGCGATGTCG
The DNA here is from genome assembly GCA_022616055.1 of Planctomycetota bacterium. GTDB lineage: Bacteria > Planctomycetota > UBA1135 > UBA1135 > JAKEFM01 > JAKEFM01. The sequence goes on along the minus strand of JAKEFM010000164.1, from coordinate 51,348 downwards.
AGGATGCTGCCTACCTGCTGCGCGCCGACCCGGGGGTTGACAAGGGCCGGTCGAGGCCTAGCATCCGAACTTGCTGAGACCTCGGATCCGGGACTTGGATCGTCGAGGACCGGAGCCGTCAAGCCGGAGAAAGGAGCAGCAGATGCGAACAGAGAGAGAGAGAGCAAGGGACGTACCCTCGGTCGGCGAGTTCTACTCCTCGTCGCCTTCTCGCTCGTCGTCGCGGGTACGGCGGAATCGCAGCCGCCGCTCTGCCAGGCGGGACCCGTCCTCTATTGCGGCAATTCCGCCCCTGTCACCACATTCGTTCAGGTCCCCCCCGCTCAGGGTGGCGTGAACAACACGAAGGTCGTCGGCGGCCGCCCTGCCGTTTCGAACTCCTTCGTCAGCATCAGCACCGACGAGGGACAGGCCGGGCTCGACCTCAACGGGAACGGCGTTCTCGGCGAGGACGTCCTCCGGGTGATCGACCTCGATAGCGGGCTCCTCCTGAACACCCGCCTCACAGTTTCCCAGGACGTGACGTCGACGATCATGATCCCGGGTCCTCCGGGTCCCGGGTTCAGTGGACTCTTCCTGGTCGGGTGCGTCGCGCTGGAGAGTCAGTTGAACATCACCCTCCCCTTTCCGACCCCCGGGACCACTCCCGACATCAACGCCGACGGCGATCAGATGGACTACGTGGCCCTCGTCCAGATCTTCCAGGGAGCGTCCGCGCCTGCAGCGAACGGCGATACGTGGGCCTTCGGGCCGCCCGCCTCGCCGGGCGTCGCGACGGGATTCCGCCGCATCCAGATCTCGAACTTCATGATGATCCTCGAGCAGGGGATTCCGGGCCTTCCCCCCGTGGTCGCGCCGCTTCCCATGGCGCTGCTGGACCTCTGGGGTTTCAACAACCCGTACCCCGAACCCCTCCAGTTCAACGCCCCGATGCCGCTCCCTCACCCCCACTTCAATTACAACGTGGGAGCGGGCTTCAACCCATCGGTCTCGTTCTCGTTCACGCTCGGCTTCCCGCAGTCGGACATGCTCGCCTACGAGCAGAGCGAGGCTCAGCTCGGCGACTCGAACGGGGACGGCGACGTGTGCGACCGAGTGGTCACGGTGCGACCCGTCGGTGTCTCGGTGACGGCCCTGGCGCCCTGCGCGCCGAACATCACCGTCGACTGCGTCTGCCCGCAGGTGGGTGCGGTCTGCACGTTCCAGGGAGTCGGGAACAGGCCGAGCGTCCGGCCCGACGCCGCGTTCGGCAACCAGATCGGATTCGACGCCCTCCAGCCTCCGTTCCAGCCCGGGGCGGGTCCGAATTGCCTTCCTGTTCCCCTCCCCCCGTTGTTCCCCAACTCGGGGCACCCCGGCAGGGCGACGGCTGGGCAGTGCGCGGTCGCACCCGCATTTGCTCCTCGCCACGGAGAGGAGATCAGCGTCGCCGGGCGAGCCTTCGCCTACGTGATCCGCGAGAACGCGAACAACGTCAACTCGGATCAGAACGGGGACGGCGTCATCGATCCCTCCGTCGTGTTCATGACGGACCAGAACGCCTTCATGCTGCCGAGGATCGTGGTCGCGCCCGGAGAGCAGCCCGCCGCCGAGAACGTGTTCGCCTTCCCCGTACAGGGAGTCCCCCCGGGAACGTTTTTCGCCCTGATCCCCTTCGCGGGGAACGAGACGTTTCCTTCCACCTTCGATCTCAATGGCGACGGAGACCAGAACGACATGGTCCTCCGATACTTCATGCGGTAGGGGCCGCGCTTCGCCATGAGACTTAACGCGACCCTCGCCGTCCTCGCCTGGACGTTCGCGCCGCCGGCCCTCCAGTCGCCGGGGCCGATCCAGTTCACCGACGCGATCCACTACCCGGGGCCTTCCGCCTGGTCGGGATCCCCCCTCCTTCCTCCTGGAGGGCAGGGGCTAGTCACGAGCGACCTCAACCTGGACGGGCTCGCCGACGTCGTCGTCGCGCACACCTCTGGCGTCGTCGGGGCCTGGATCTCGGAGGGAGACGGAGCGTTCCTCGGGCCCTTCGCCTCACAGGTTACGGGCGGGACCTGGCTGATTCCCTGGGCCATGGACGTGGCGCCTCTCGACGCGGACGCGTTCCCGGATCTCGTCATCGGTCGCTTTGGGGTTCCCGCCGGAGCCAGCCCCGTCGCCGTCCTGACCGGAGACGGGGCCGGCTCCTTCTTCCCGTGGCTGTATCCGCAGCCCACGGCCGGCCCCACGAGCATCGCCACCGGCGACTTCGACGTTGACGGCGATGTGGACATCATGGTCACTTCGGGCCCGACGAGCGGTGACGTCACTCTCGGCCTCCAGATCAACCTCGCAGGATCGGGATTCGCCCCGGTGCCGTTTCCCTGCTTCCTACAGGGCTCGTTCAACCCGGTTGCTCCGCCCGTTCAAACCCAGCTACGGGACGTCAACCTCGACGGCGTGACCGACTACATCGTCGGGGGACCGATCCTGGAGATGTGGCTCGGGACGGGGACGGGATGCTTCCTCCCGGTGAACCCGTACTGGGGGACGGTCGAGCCGCCGACGGTCGGCGGCGGGAAGTCCTTTGCGTGGGGCGACTTCGATGGGAACGGGTCGGACGACCTCGTCGTCGTCGCGGAGGGCTCGACGTTCACGGACGATGTCGCCCTGTATCTGTGGGGGGCCTCGGGTTCCCCCATGTGGAGCGTCACTCAGACCTTCAGTGCGAGCGGCTTTCCGTCGGGCGTCTCGACCGGCGACTTCGACCTCGACGGAGACACCGACTTCGTCATCTCCAAGGTCACGACCGGAACGCCATCGAATTCCGGGAATCGCCTGGAGGTCTTCGAGAACCTCGGAGCCGGAGCCAGCTTCCAGCAACATGTGCTCACCGGAGGGATCCGGTGGAATCCGGGCGACGTCACTGCGGAGGACGTCAACGCGGACGGGTGGCCGGACCTCGTCTTCTACCAGCATGGGATTCCCGGAACCCAAGTCCCCGGTTTCGCCGTGGTCGTGAACGCAGGCGGGTTCTCCGATCTCGAGCTGATCGGGTCGGCCCTGCTCGGCCGTCAGGTGCACCTCTACATTCGCGCGACGGCCTCGGTTCCGTGGCTGCTGATGGCGGGTCCGAACCTCGGCCCGCCGATCGCGCTCCCCGGGTTCACGGGGGCGTTCCTCCTGGACACGTCGATCGCTTTCCCCGTCGCGGGCGGCGTGCTCCCGTCCGACGGGAATACCCTCCTTCCGATCACGATCCCGCTCGACCCCACTCTCGTCGGCGCGACCGCCTACTTCCAGCACGCGAGTTTCGATCCCGGGAGCTCGACCGGGAACTTCTCCTCCCTGCTGTCGGTCACGGTGAACTGAACCCACAGGGTGTCTCGCCGGCTGGCTGGTACCGGCCTTCGCACCGCGTCGCCCTCGGCTCCTTCTCGGGGGCTCCCGGCCCGAGGGCCGGGGCCGGCCTTCGGCCCGGGAGCCGAGAGAGGAGGGGGTAGCGCCCCGGCGAGACCGCGCCTCGCGTCGGCGCTTCGCGGCCGAGGGGCCGTCGTGGTCGAGGGGCGAGCCCTTCGACCTCGGCGGGCGCGTCGTCCGGCCCGACTTCGCCTACCCCCTCGACGACGTCGAGGGGACGGACGGGGGGAAGAAGCTGACCCTGACGAGCGGCCGGGTCTTCAGCCTCTTCGACGACCCCGAGGGGCTGACCAAGGAATCTGACCCGGGGCGGGGGTCGGGCGCCGGTCTCGGAATCCCGCGGCGACCCCGTAGAATCCGCGCCCCGCGCCGGCCCCCGCCGAGGGAGCGGGCCGCGCGGGAGGAAGGCGCCATGGCAACCCCCCGACGCTTCCCGTTCCGGGTCCTCGTCCCCGCCGTCCCGGTCGCGCTCCTCGCCGCCTGCAAGGACTTCGGCCGGCGGTTCGAGGAGGAGGCGAGGCGGACCGCCGCGACGGTCGAGGACCTCCTCTCCGTCGAGCCGACGCGGCCCGCTCCCGGCTCCGTCGCCGAGCAGCGCTTCGACCAGATCGTCTCGATCTACCTCGAGACGATCTTCCGCCACGATCCCGTCCGGGCGACCCAGAGCGGGTTCCACGGCCGGGACGGCGAGCTCGGCGCCCTCTCCCGGGAGGCGATCGAGGAGACCGTCGCGACCCTGAAGCGCCTCCACACCGACCTCGAGAGGGTCGACCCGCGCGACCTCACGGGGGACCGCCTCGTCGACCGCGGCCTCCTCGCCGATCGGATGAAGGCGGAGACCCTCGATCTGGAGACGGTCCGGCGCTGGGAGACCGACCCGAACTTCTACCTTCGCCGCGTGAGCGAGGGGTTCTTCACGCTGCTCGCCCGCGAGTTCGCCCCGGCCCCCGTCCGCGCGGCGGCCGTCGCCTCCCGGGCGAGGGCGATCCCCGACCTCCTCGCGTCGGCCCGCCGGAACCTGAAGCGGCCGCCGAAGGTCTGGACCGAGGTCGCCGTCGACCAGACCCGGGGAGCGATCGACTACCTCGAGTCGGAGGCGGAGACCGCCTTCCCCCCCGGCGCCCTGGGGCCGGAGGAAGAGGCCGCCTTCCGCGACGCCCTCGCGCGCGGGCGCCAGGGGCTCCGGGACTACCTGCGCGTCCTCGAGGACGAGCTCCTCCCCCGCTCCACCGGCCCCTTCGCGCTCGGACCCGTCACGTTCGAGCGGAAGCTCTTCCTGGAGGAGGGGGTCGCCATCCCGCTCGACCGCCTCCTCCTGATCGGGGAGGACGAGGTCTCCCGGCTCGAGGAGCTCCTCGCCCAGGAGGCGGAGAAGGTGGCGCCGGGCCAGGGGCCCAAGGCGGCCCTCGCCCGGATCGCCGAGGAGCACCCGGCCGCCGAGGCGCTCGTCCCCGCGGCCGAGGCGGGGCTCGCGGAGCTGCGGAGGTTCTGCGTCGAGAGGCGGCTCGTGACGTTCCCGGGGGAGGACCGGCCGACGGTCCGCCCGACCCCGCCGTTCGCCCGCGCCTACACCTTCGCCTCGATGGACTCCCCGGGCCCCCTCGAGCGGGTCGCCCGCGAGGCGTTCTACTCCGTCACCCTCCCCAAGCCGGGGACCCCCCCCGCGAAGGCCGAGGAGGAGCTGCGGTTCTTCAACCGCTACGCGCTCCCGATCGTGTCGGCGCACGAGGCCTATCCCGGCCATTTCACGCAGATGGAGAGGCTGAGGCTCCACCCCTCGACGGTGCGGCGCTTCCTCCGCTCGACGAGCAACGTCGAGGGATGGGCCCACTACTGCGAGGAGATGATGCTCGCGGAGGGCTTCGGGGGAGGGGACCCGAAGATGCGGCTCGCGCAGCTCCAGCTCGCCCTCGTCCGCGCCTGCCGGTACGTCGTCGGGATGCGCCTCCACACGCGGGAGATGACCCTCCCGGAGGCGACCCGGTTCTTCCTCGAGCACGCGCTCGTCGAGCCCGCCGTCGCGGAGCGCGAGGCCCGGCGCGGCACCGCCGATGCGACCTACCTCGCCTACACCCTCGGCAAGAGGATGATCCTCAAGCTGCGGGAGGACTGGCGGCAGGCGAAGGGGGCGGACGCCGGGCTCGGCGAGTTCCACGACGCCTTCCTCGCCTGCGGCGCCCCGCCGATCCCGGTCGTCCGGAGGATCCTCCTCCCGGCGGACGTCGGCCCTCCCCTGTAGCCCTCCCCCGGAGCACGGGGTATCGAGCGGGCGGGCCTCCCCGGGCCGAGCACCCTCCAGTCGGACCCCTTCGTGGTCGAAGAGAAGGGGCGCCTGGAGCGTCCAGCGGCGACCGGACCCCGAGCCCGATGATCGAGATCGCGCATCGCGTGAAGGTGTTCGTCTACCGGTTCGCGGGGAGCGACGTGCGCTACCTCCTCGTCCGGGGGCGGCCGCGCGCCGAGGGGCTGTGGGGCCCGATCGTCGGGCCGATCCAGCCCTCGGAGGACGTCGTCCGGGCCGCGCGGCGCCGCGTCCGGGAGGAGATCGGGGTCGACCGGACGGAGTCGCTCGTCGATCTGCACTCCATCGAGCGGACCCACGTCGGGGGGCTCGACCTGATCGAGTGGGCGTACGCCTGCCGGATCCCGGGGGTGGACGAGCCTCCCCTCCTCCTCGGACCCGACGTGAGCGAGCTCTGCTGGGAGGACTTCCCGAGCGCCTACCGCCGGATCGAGTTCGAGGCGAACCGCCGCGCGATGCTGCGGCTCCACGCTCTCCTCAACGCGGGCGACTAGGGGGAGGGGCCGCCGGACCGGGGTCCTCGGCCCGCGCCTCGAGGGCGCGCACCTTCTCCTCGAGCGCCGCGAAGCGCTCGAGCAAGCCGGGGAGGCGTTGCTGGGCAGCCCAGACGCGCCGCATCTCCCCGAAGGCCCGGGCCGGCGTCCCGGCGACGACCGCATCCGCCGGGACGGGGCGGGTGACGCCGGCTTGCGCGCCGGCGGTCGCTCCGTCGCCGATCGTGATGTGTCCGACGACCCCCACCTGTCCGCCGAGGGTCACCCGGTCGCCGACCTTCGCGCTCCCGGAGATCCCCGTCTGGGCGACGAGGAGACAGTCCTCCCCGACGACGACGTTGTGGGCGACCATGACCAGGTTGTCGATCTTCGTCCCGCGGCCGATCCTCGTGTCCTCGAGCGCGCCGCGGTCGACGGTCGCATTCGCCCCGATCTCGACGTCGTCGCCGATCCCGACCCCGCCCACCTGGGGGATCTTGCGGTGGGCCCGTCCCTCGCGCGCGTAGCCGAATCCATCCCCTCCCAGGACGACGCCGGAATGGAGGATCACCCGCCGGCCGATCCGGACCCCCTCCCGGACGACGACGCCGGGGTAGAGGTAGGAGCCCTCCCCGATCGTGCTCCCCTCGCCGACGAAGACCGACGCCCGCAGGACCACGCCGGCCTCGATCCGCGCGCGCGCCTCGATGACGCAGAGGGGGCCGACGTGGGCCTTCGGGGAGACGGAGGCGGTCGGGTCGACGACGGCGCTCGGGTGGAGCCCGGGGGCGCGGGGGAGCGCGGAGGGGTGGAAGAGCTCGAGCGCGCGGCACAGTCCGAGGTAGGGGTCCGCCACGCGGATCGTCGCGCAGGGGGCTTCCTCGCGGGCGCCGACGATGGCGGCCGAGGCCCGCGTGCGGCCTAGGAGGGGGCGGTAGCGCTCGTTCGAGAGGAAGGAGAGGTCCCCGGGCCCTGCGGTGGCGAGGTCGCGGACCCGAGCGATGCGGATCGATCCGTCGCCGCGGACCTCCCCGCCGATCCGATCGGCGATCTCGGAAAGGGAGTACTCGGTCGGCATGGTCTCCGGCGTCTCGTGGGGAGCGGGGAGGGACCGGAGGATACGCCGCGGTCCGAGGCCCCTCCAAGGACCCGGTCCGCGTCCGCGGGGGAAGGGGTAGAATCGGCCCGCGTCGCGCCGTGCCCGGTTCCCCCCAGCCCTCCGCCGCGGCCGGGTCCGAGGACCGGCGGAGGAGAGGCCGTTGAAGCCGGGCGCCGGGCTCCCGGGCGCGGAGGGGGAGATGCGCGGGCGATTCACCGCCGGGGAGCGGATCCGCCTGGCCGCGATGGGCCTCGGCGTCCTCCTCCTCCTCGGAGCGCTCCTCCATTTCCTCGGCGCGGTCCGGGCGCGCCTCGCCCTCGAGTCGGAGGTCGGGGCGGCGGGGCCGGCGAGCGCGCCGGTCGTCCTGCCGGGACCCCCCGTCGATCGCGACGCCCTCGCGCGCGAGACGCGGGACGCGACGCGGGTCGATCGGCTCCGCCTGGAACCCGCCCCCCTCGCGCATCTCCTCGAGGCGGCGGAGAGCCTGCCTCCGGAGCCCTTCGACGCGGGGGAGGCGGCGGGCCTCCCGCGCGCCGCGATCGAGCGGGAGCCGGCCCGGTTCCGCGGCGAGCTGTTCCGGGCGCGCGGCCGGATCCTCTCGCTCGAGGCGGTCGCGGCCGATCCCGGCCCTCCCCCCCTCCCCCCGCATTTCCGCGGCGCGATGCGGAGCGAGGAGGGGGATCTCGTCCACTTCGCCGTCCTCCGCGACTCGGGGGCGGCGCGCGACGACTTCGTCCGGCTCGACGGGATCTTCTGGAAGATCTTCGAGGGATCGCTCGAGGGCGCTCCGGCCTCCGCCCCCCTCCTCGTCGGGCGGCGCCTCCTCTCGTCGGTGCCCGCCGCCGGGCCGGTCCTCGCCCTCGATCCCTCCCTCCTCTCCCAGGCGAAGGACGAGACCGCGGGCGAGAAGGAGCGCGTCGAGGAGGAGCCTTACTACCACCTCCTCTCCTTCGCCCGGCACGGCCCGGGCGACGAGGCGGAGTTCGAGGCCGCGCCGGAGCTCGACAAGGAGGGGATCTCCGCCCTCGTCGCCGACCCGGCCTCCCACCGCGGCCGGCCCTTCCGCCTCTTCGGCCGGCTCGCCGACGCCTTCCTGCGCTACCCGGCCCCGGAGAACGCCGCCCGCCTCGAGGCCGTCGACGTGGGCTGGCTCATGAACCTCCACACGGGGGTCGCGCGGATCGACGCTCCCGCCGGCACCCCGGCGCGGGGACTTCGACGCGGCGACCTCGCCTGGGTCCACGGCTACTTCCTCAAGAACCACGCCTATCCGACCGCCGGCGGCGAGACGCGCCAGGCGCCGCTCTTCGTGGCGAGACGGGTTCTGCGGTACGCGGAGCCCCGTTCCGGATTCGGGTCCCACCTCGGCTGGATCGCCCTCGGCATCCTGGGGGGGACCGGCGCCTGCTTCCTCGCGATCCTCCGCCGCGACCGGCGGCGGGCGGAGCGCCGGCGCGCCGAGATCTTCCGGCGCTACCGGGAACAGGTCCTCGCCCGCACGGAGCCCGGGCCGTGAGCCGCCGGGCCGAGGTCGAGGTCTCGCTCGGGGAGCGGTCCTACTCCGTGCGGATCGGGGAGGGAGCGCTCGCGGACCTCTCCGGACTCCTGGAGGCGTCGCGGCCGACGTCGTTCCTGTTCGCGGTGGACGAGGGGCTCCTCGCGAGCCATCCCCTCCTCCTCGCCCGTCCCGAGCTCCGGACGTCCGCGGTCCTCCCCGTCCCCGGCGGCGAGGGGGCGAAGAGCCCGCAGCGGCTGCTCGCCGCCTGGGAGGCCTTCGCCCGTGCCGGGCTCGACCGCGGCTCCCTGGTGGTGGCGGCGGGGGGAGGTTCCCTCACCGACCTGGTCGGGTTCGCCGCGGCGACCTGGCACCGGGGGATCCCCTGGATCGCAGTGCCGACGACTCTCCTCGGGATGGTCGACGCCGCGATCGGGGGAAAGACGGCGATCGATCTCCCCGGGGGGAAGAACCTGGTCGGCGCGTTCCACCAGCCGCGCGCGGTGCTCTGCGATCTCGGTTTCCTCGGGACGCTTCCGGCCGGGGAGTTCGCGACGGGGCTGGCCGAGGTCGTCAAGGCGGCGGTCGTCGGGGATCCCGAGCTCTTCGCGTTCCTCGAGGGGGAGAGCGGCGGAGCGGACCGGCTCCGGCGCGATCCGGACCGGCTCCTCGAGGTGGTCCGCCTCGCGGCGGGGGTGAAAGCGGCGATCGTCTCCCGCGACGAACGGGAGGCGGGCGACCGGCGGCTCCTCAACTTCGGCCACACCGTCGGGCACGCGGTCGAGAAGGCGAGCGGCTTCGCGATCCCCCACGGCCGCGCCGTCTCGATCGGGATGGCCCTCGAGGGCCGTCTCGCCGAGGGGAGGGGGACCTTCCCCTCCGGCGAGCGCGCCCGGATGGAGGGTCTCCTCGGCGCGCTCGGGCTGCCGACCTCCCTGCCCCGGCTCGACCTCGGCGCGCTCCTCGAGGCGCTCACGGCCGACAAGAAGGCGCGCGGCCGGCGCCTCGCCTTCGCCCTCCCGCGCGCGATCGGCCGGGTCGAGGTCGTCGAGGGGCTCGATCCGCGCGAGATCCGGGCGATCCTGGAGTCGGCCGCCTAGGGGCTCCGCGACGCCTGCGCTGTCGCACCCGAATCTCCGCGAGGGGATCGCGCACCTCGATCTTCGCCGACTCGAGCACCCATCCGCCTCCCTCCTTCCGGCGAAGCTCGAGGTCCGCCCGGAACCGGCCGTGCATCCCCTCGAATCGCTCCTGCCCGGGCCTCTTCTCGACGGAGCCCCAGGACGCGCCCCCCTCGAGGCGGACGGTGGCGCGCCCCTCGTCGAGCTCGGCCTCGAGGTCCCGGGTCCAGATCCGCAGGGAGCGGGCGTCGTCGGCGAGCCTCCGGACGCGCTCGAGGGCGCGGCCCCGGTCCCCGGTCCCGACGACCCCTTCCCCCTCGAACCGGAACGACTCCGAGAGAATCCCCGCGAGCGCCTCGGCGTCCTCCTCCTCGATCGCCCGCTCGCACGCGTCGATCCGCTCGCGGAGCCGGTCCTTCTCCGAGGGGAAGAGGCGCGCCGCGAGGATCGCCGCGCCGGCGAGGATCGCGACGATCCCGAGGAGGGCGAGGAACCGCACCGGCCGTCAGGGGGCCGCGAGCGGTGTCTGCGCGTGGACGCCCGCGGCCTCGAAGATCCGCTCGATCGCCTCGGCGAGGAGCGTGTCGGGCGTGCTCGCCCCGGCGGCGAAGGCGACCGTGATCTCCCCCGCGGGGAGCCAGTCGCCCGTCTCGACCTCGAGGCCGCTGCGGCGGTCGCGGTGGCGGATCCGGTGGGCCTCGATCGAGGCGGGGCTCTCGAGGTGGTAGGTCGGGATCCCCCGCGCGTCCCCGATCCGGGCGAGGTTCTTCGTGTTCGAGGAGTCGTAGCCCCCGACGACGAGGAGGAGGTCGGGATCGGCGGCGGCGACGGCCTCGGCGAGGGCGTCCTGGTTCTCCTGCGTCGCCCGGCAGATCGTGTCGAAGTCCCGGAACCGCTCGGCGAGGGCGGCCTCGCCGTAGCGCCGCGCCATCGCGGCGCGGACCCGGGCCGCGACCTCCCGCGACTCGGAGGCGAGCATCGTCGTCTGGTTCACCATCCCGACCCTCTCGAGGTGCCGGGCGGGATCGAATCCCGGGGAGAGGCGCTCGCGGAAGGCGGCGCGGAAAGGGCCCGGGTCCCCCGGCTCGCCGAGGACCGCCGCCAGGACCTCGGTGTCCTCGAGGGCCTGGACGACGACGTAGTGGCCGCCGGCGTGGGCGATGAGGGAGCAGGTCGCCCGCGTCTCCTCGTGGCGGGCCATCCCGTGGATGACCGTCGTGAACCCCTCCCGGGCGTACTTCTCGGTGCGCTTGTGGGGCTTCATCACCCAGGGGCAGGTCGTGTCGACGATCTCCGAGCCCGCCTCGGAGATCCGCCGGCGATCCTCGACTTCCGCGCTGAAGGCAGGGATCAGGACGAGGTCCTCGCGGCGGACGCCGTCGAATCCGGCGGCGTCGGCCAGGGGGCCCTTCAGGAACCGGATGCCGCGGAGGAGAAGGTCCCCGTTCACCCGGGGGTTGTGGATCTCCTGGTCGACGAGCCAGATCCGGCGGCCCTGATTCCTCGCGATCGCGTCGTTCACCATCGCGAGCGCGCGGTCGACCCCCCAGCAGAAGCCGAACTTCGCCGGGAGGACGACCGTGACGCGGCCGGCCGTCAGGCGGAAGCCGTGCTCGCGGAGGCGGTCGACGAGGGGGCTCGTGTAGGCGTAGCGGGTGTCGGTCGCCGCGTAGGGGTCGTCGCGCGTCTCGTCCACGGGGAAGAGACTATAGGGCCGTCGGTCGACGAGGAAGATCCCCCGGGAGGGGGGACGGCCCGCCGTCGGACCGCCGGTCCGGGGTCGCGGACGCCCCGCGGGAGATCCGCGGTCCCCCCTCGGGCCCCTCCCCGGCCGGGCGGGAGAGGATCCGCCTCGCGTGGCAGGCGAACGTGGCCGTCCCCCAGGCGAGGAGCAGCTCCTCCGTCTCGGAATAGCCGGCCGGGAGCGACTCGCGCATCGCGGTGAGGCGCAACGCGCGCATCGCGAGGACGACCAGGAACGTCGAGGAGAGGTACGCCGGGACGACGAACGGACGCCAGGCCGACGGGTCGCGGCGCCCCCCCACCCGCATCGCGAGCCACGCCCCCGACGCCCCGTAGGCGCCGGCGGCGAGCTTGGCGAGCGTGAACCACTTCTCGATCGACGCGATGTTGTGGACCGAGACCTCGGCCTTGCTGTTGACGGCCGCCAGCCCCTGCGGCGTGTCGAAGTGGAGGAATCGCTGTCCCCAGGCGAGCTCCTCTCCCGCGATGAAGAGGAGGCCGGCGGCCAGGGCGAGATGGAGCGCGGCCGCCGCGCGACGTCCCCCCCTCGACAGGTGGCGCGCCACGCCGAACGCGGCCGCCGCCCCCAGGACGAAGAGGGCGACCTGGGCCCACTCGAAGACCCCGTCCTCCTCGGCGAGGGAGCGGAGGAGTGACCGGTCGACCCGCCAGAGGACGGCGACGGCGGCGGCGAGGAGGAGCGGCGCGACGAACCACGCCCTCGCCGCCGAGGGGGAGACCCCCCAGGATTCCTCCGCCTCGCGGCGGGCGGCGACCAGGGCGCGGTTCAGGAGGGTTCGCATCGCGGGCGGGTCTCCCTGGCCGGGTCGGTCGCGGATCGGACCGGACTTGAGGGGGTCCTCCCGCCCCGGAGGCCCCTCCCCCGACGAGACCGTAGACTTCGCACCCGGTTCCCGATGCGGTCTCCCGCCAAGACCAGTCTGGCCGCGGGGTTCCTCCTCGCGGCGTGCGCCACCCTGCCCGCCCGCCGGGACCCGCTCGAAACGACGGTCGCGGGCGTCGCGGTCGGGTCCGCCCCGGAGCGGAACGCGCCCGCCTCCATCGAAGGGCGCCCGCTGCGGCACTGGGTCTTCGGTTCGGGGCTCCCCGTGACCCTCGTCTTCGCCGGGATCCACGGCTCCGAGCGCTCCTCCGTCGAGCTCGCGGTTCGATTCCTCGAGGTCCTCGACGGCGATCCCGACTCCCTCGGCCGCGGCATGATCGTCGTCGCTCCGCTCGTCAACCCCGACGGGTACGAGCGGGGGGAGCGGTGGAACGCCCGCGGCGTCGACCTCAATCGCAACTTCCCGGCGTGGAACTGGGACGGCTCCTCCCGCGGGGGACCGGAGCCCGCGAGCGAGCCCGAGACCCGGTTCGTGCTGCGGCTCCTCGAGAGGTTCCGCCCGACGCGGATCGTCAGCGTCCACGCCCCTCTAGCGTGCGTGAACTGGGACGGACCAGCACGACGGCTCGCGCGCGCCCTCTCGCAGGAGTCGGGGCTGCCGCGGCGCGAGGACATCGGATATCCGACGCCCGGCTCCTTCGGCTCCTACGCCGGCCGCCAGCTCGGCATCCCGACGATCACCCTCGAGCTGCCCGAACGGGACCGCGTCGCGCCGGAGCGCCTGCCGAGGCTCGTCCGCACCCTCCTCCTCGCCCACCACGGCGCGCGGGCTCCCCTGCTCTGATCGGCGGCCACCCCCTTCCCCTTTCGCCGACTCGACCCGGATAATCCTGGCTCGGCCCGCCGGGGCCGCCGCGACCCCCCTCCACGGAGCCCCCACGATGAAGCGATCCCGGGCGACTGCGACCCTCCTCCTCTTCGGCGGCGCGGCGGCGTTCGCCGACGTGATGGCCCTCGACCTCAAGACGATGGTCCAGAAGTACGCCGACGTCGCGGTCGTCGGGACGATCGAGGCGGTGACCTACAGCGTGTTCCCGCTCGACGACGGCTCCCCCGCCGGCTACACGAACCTCCGCGTCAAGGGGGAGAACCTCTACACGGGGCAGCCCGAGACGGTGACCGCTTCCTTCGTGGGGGGGTACATCGACGGGCAGCGGATCTTCTCCTCCGAGGAGCCGAGCGCCGCGGAGACCCGGGTCGGCCGGCGGGTCGTGGTCTTCACCTCCCCCTGGCCCTCGAAGGGGAACGCCCCCCCCCGGTGCCTCGTCGCGCAGCACGCGGGGATCTTCACGGTCCAGCCGGGGCCGCAGGGGGAGGTCGTCCTCGGCAAGGGGGAGGGCTTCGCGGTCGACCGCAATGTCCTCCTCGCGACCCTCCGGGCGCAGGCGGCCGAGTTCTGGCGCACCCGGCCCAAGGCCTCCGAGAAGCCGAACTAGTCCTCTCCGGGAGTCCGGCCGGTGACGACCCGCGACGAGGTGATCGACGAGATCCGGAAGGTCTTCGACCCCGAGATCCCCGTCAACGTCGTCGACCTCGGCCTGATCTACGACTGCGCCGTCGACCCGATGGGGAAGGTCGACGTCCGGATGACCCTCACGACCCCGGGTTGCCCCTCCGCGCGCGCGATCCCCGACGAGGTCCGTGCCCGCGTCGCGGCGATGGAGGGGGTGAAGGGCGTGAACGTCGCCGTCGTCTTCGATCCCCCCTGGCACCCGCGCCTCATCACCGCCGAGGGACGCCGGATCCTCGGCATCCCGGAGGGGGAGTTCACCTAGGGCTCTCCTTCCCGTCGGTCCGCCGCCCGCGCAGGACTGCGCCGGTGAACGAGGGGAACCGGAGGAGTCGGCTCGACGGGACCGCGGGGGATCCCAGCAGGAGGGATACCGATCGTCCTCAGGTCGGCCCACCCCTTGTCCGGAGGTCCTAAGCGGGGTCTAATCCAGTGGTTGTCTGTTGGAGCGCGTTTTCGTGCGGGGGAGTCCGATCGTCCCCCGTCTGCGGCCCCCGGTTCCCCCCCGGTCGAGGATGGGCTCGATCTGGGACCGATTCCCCGAGAGACGGGCTGCCGACGGACCTAGTCTGGAGCCCAGGATCTCGAGATCGAGCCACCATGCAGGGGGAAGAAAGAAGCGTTTTCCTGACGCCTGCTCCCGCCAGGGCGTCCCCACGCGAGCCTCTCGCGGCATCCGTAGTCGTCTGCACCCACAATCGCGGCTCCCTCCTCGGGGAGTCGATCGAGGCGCTCCTGGCGCAGGGGTTCCCCGAGGACGACTTCGAGATCCTGGTCGTCGATAACGCGTCGACAGATTCCACGCCGGCCGTTCTCGCGGAGCTGGTCCGGCGGCATCCGGGTCGAGTCCGTGCGGTGCGGGAGCCGGTTCTCGGGCACTCGAGCTCGAGGAACCGCGGCGTCCTGGCCTCTCGCGGCCGTATCGTCGCCTACACGGACGACGACGCCAGGGTGTCGCCGGGGTGGTTGACAGCGCTCGTGGAGGCGTGCTCCCGCCCCGATGTCTGGTGCGCCGGGGGTCCCGTGCGTCCCCTGCTGAAGGGGAAGTTCCCCGGCTGGCTGACGCCCGCCTTTTTCCCCTACCTCGCCCTCTTCGACAAGGGGGACGCGGAGGTGGACCTCGTCTACAACGAATACCCCAGGGGAGTGAATATCGCCTTCCGCAGGGAGGCCTTCCGGAGCGTTGGGCTCTTCTCGACCGCCTTCGGACGAAGGGGGAAACGATCCCTCCTCTCCTACGACGAGATCGAGCTCGTCTACCGCATCGCCCGTCTCGGCAAGAAGATCCTCTACATCCCCGCGGCCGAGGCCTTCCACGTGATCGACGCCGAGCGCCTCACCCCGGAGTGGTTCCTCCGGCGCTTCTACTGGCAGGGCAAGTCCGAGGTCTACTTCGATCTCGTGCACCGCGGGGCGGGCTTCGTGAAGGAGAACCTCCGGAAGGAAGGGCGTCTGCGGAAGGCGGCGAAGGCGCTGGTGTCCTCGGGGAGGGACGACGAGGACCTCTACGCGCGTTGCCGCAGGCGGGCGTGGATGGGCTACGCCGTGGGGGCGTTCCAAGGATGGGTGACCCGGATCGAGGCCCGCGCCCGACCGACTCCGTACGGAGTCCCCGTCCCCGCTTCCCGCTGAGGATCCCGGGGGGATTCCGCATTCCGTCCATGCCGACCGTCGAGACGCCGGAGGTCTCGGTCGTGATTCCGAGCAAGAACGGAGGCGCGCTCTTCGGGACGTGCCTCGAGCGGATCTTCGCTCAGTCGACGCGCCGACCTTTCGAGGTCGTGGTCGTGGATTCCGGCTCCCGGGAGGACTCGCTCGCCGTCCTTCGGCGGTTCCCGGTGCGTCTCGTCACGATCCCCTCGTCCGAATTCAACCACGGCCTCACCCGGGACCTCGGGGTCTCCCTCTCCCGGGGAAGGTACGTCGTCTACTTGAATCAGGACGCGGTGCCATGCTCGGAGGAC
This sequence comes from Planctomycetota bacterium, assembly GCA_022616055.1. GTDB lineage: Bacteria > Planctomycetota > UBA1135 > UBA1135 > JAKEFM01 > JAKEFM01. The sequence goes on along the minus strand of JAKEFM010000164.1, from coordinate 35,344 downwards.
TGGCTCGAGCGGATCGTGGAACCGCTGTGCGCGGGGACCGAGTACGCGGCGGTTCAGGGGGGAATCCGGGAGTCTCCGGACGTCCCGCGATTCTTCTGGGACTCCTGTGGCAACCGGTTCTACTTCACGCGCGAAGCCAAACGGTGGATCGAACGCTACGAGGGGATCGGCTTCTCGACGGTGAACGCCGCGTTCCGGCGCGCGGCCCTGGAGGCTTGTCCGTTCGGCGGAGCCGACATCATGGAGGACAAGAAATGGCAGCGCGCTGCGGCCGCCCGAGGCTTCCGGATCGCCCACCGTCCTGACGCCGCCGTCTATCACACCCACAACTACGATCTCGATTCCCTCCGCCGACGCTGCCTGCAGGAGGGATTCGGGTGGCGCAGCGTCGGCGAGAAGTACTCGCTCTTCGACATGGTCGCCGACCTGGTCTCGGGGAGGAGGTGCGCCGAACTCCTGAGAGGAGTCCAGGAACGCCGGATCCGGACCTCCGCGGAATTCCTCTTCCCGTTCCTCCGCCCGTGGCTCGTCTTCAAGGGGAATCGGTTGCTCCGAAGCTACCCGAGATGACGCGGCGTCTCCAGACCGCTCCTCGATAGGACCGTGCGGGTCCTCTGCGTGAGCGCACAGCTCCCCGCCGTGGGAATCCACGCGGGGGGAGCGCGCTCCTTCCATCTCCTTCGGGGGCTTGCGCGCCATCACGAGCTCCACCTCCTCTCCTTCATCAGTCGCGAGTCGGAGCGGGAGCATGTCCCGGCGCTCGAGGCGTTCTGCGCGAGGGTCCGCCTCGTCCTCCGAGGGCAGGCTCCTGGATTGCCCAACTTCATGGGGATGAGCCCCCCGTACTTCCTCCGGGAATGGGGGGACCCCCGACTCGCGCGGGAGGTCGCGACCGAGCTCGGAGGAGGGCGCTTCGAGATCCTGCTCGCGGAGTACCTCGAGTCGACGTGTGTCTTGCCGAGCGTGCTCCCCCTCCCCGCCGTCCTGACGCACCTCGAAGTGCAGTACGCAGCGCTTCGCAAGGCGGGAGCCGCCCAGGGCCTCCTCCGGAGGGAGCGTTGGAAGCGTCTCGTGAACAGCCTGCGGATGATCCGGTTCGAACGCGACGCCTGCGAACGGTTCGACAAGGTGTTCGTGATGAGTCGGGAAGACCGGCAAGCCCTCCTGCGGTACTCCCGGGGGCTGCCGGTGGAGGTGAGCCCTCTGGGAGTCGACTCGGAGCACTTCCAGCCCCGCGGCGAGCCACAGGAGCCCTGCACGCTTGCCTTCACCGCGTACTACGAGCACCACCCGAATACGGACGCGGCCGTCTACTGCGTCCGGGAGATCCTCCCCCGCGTCCGCAAGGCGCTTCCCGACTGTCGACTCTATCTCGTCGGCAGCCATCCGACACCGGAGGTGATGGCTCTGTCGGACGAACCGGGAGTCACGGTGACCGGGCGCGTGCCCGACCTCCGGCCCTGGCTCGAGAGGGCCACCGTCTTCGTCGCCCCCCTACGCCTGGGAGGAGGGATGCGCGGAAAGGTGCTCGAGGCGATGGCGATGCGCCGAGCGGTGGTGAGCACGGGGGTCGGTGTGGCGGGACTCGACGCGCGAGACGGGAAGGAGGTGGTGATCGCCGAGGGGGCCGCGGATTTCGCGGCGAAGACGATCCGGCTCGTCCAGGATCGATCCCTGCGCGATCGGATCGCCGCGGCGGGCCAAGCCCTGGTCCGGGAGAGATACGATTGGGCCCGGGAGGTCGAACGTTACCACCGCGTTTTCCTCGACCTCGGCGATCGGGCCGAGGAGATCCGGCGCCGTCGAGGAGCGGCCGCCCCGGTCGCCCCGGTACGCTGGGACCCCCAAGCCGGGCCCCTCAGCAAGAAGGCCTGGTGGCCGGTCGGGATCGCCTGTCTCGCCGGCAAGGCCGCGGGATACCGACTCGACAGCGCCGTTCGCGGTCTGGAGAAGCCGGGGGAGGATCGTCTCGAGTCCTGACCGACCGTGAAGGTCCTCATCGTCGTGCACCAGTGGTTCCCGGAGGCGTACTCCGGGACGGAGCAGTACGCGCTCGCCGTCGCGCGGGAGGGGAAGCGCCGGGGCGACGAGGTCACGGTCTGCTCGCTGGTCCCATGGTTCCACGGCCGAGATCCGGACGTCTGGGTCTATGCGGAGGAGTTCGAGGAGATCCCCGTCTTCCGCATCCGACACTGGGAGGGGCTGTCTCGAAACGCTCTCCTCCGCGACTATCGCAATCCCGTCGTCGCGGCCGCGTTCCGGCGGATTCTGCGGACGGTTCGGCCCGATGCCGTGCATTTCTTCCATCTCCGCAACCTCGGCGCCGATCTCCTGGACGTGGCGGTCGACTCGAAGATCCGGACAGTCGTCCACTTGACCGATTACTGGTTCCTCTGCCCCCGTTTCACGCTGTTGCGCAGCGACGGACGCCTTTGCGAGGGTCCTCCGGATGGGGGCCTTGGCTGTATCCCGTGTCACCGCCCGGAGCTTTCCCCCGGGTTCTTCGATCCCGATGTGAGGGAGGCGGTGCGGGCCTACGCGGGGTACGCGGGGTTCCAAGCCGGGCTGGGAGACAGGGCCGCGGAGGTGATGGCTCTCGCCCGCCGCCCGGAGTACCTGCGGGCGGCGCTCGAGCGGGTCGACGTGGTCTTCGCGCCGTCGGAGTTCCTGCGGTCCATGTTCGCCCGGAACGGGATTCCGGCCGAACGCATGCGCGTGGTCCCCTACGGGCTCGCTCCGGGCTTGATCGGCAGGCGAGCCCCCACCCCGCGGCGCGGCCCGCTGCGGGTGGGATTCATCGGAGTCCTCTCTCCGTGGAAGGCCCCGCATGTCGCGGTCGAGGCGGTCCGGGCCATCGAGGGGAATGTCGTCCTGTCCGTCCACGGGCGGCTCACGGACGAGCCCTTCCGCGAGTACATCGAGAGGCTGCAGACGAGGGGAGCCGGAGATCCCCGGATCCGGTTCGAGGGTCACTTCGACCGGTCGCGACTCGGGCAGGTCCTCGGGGAGCTCGATCTCCTCGTCGTCCCCTCGGTGTGGTACGAGAACACCCCGCTGGTGATCCTCGAGGCGCGTCAAGCGGGCGTCCCCGTGATCGCCTCCCGGCTGGGAGGGCTGGCGGAGGCGGTTCGGGAGGGGCGCGACGGCTGGCTCTTTCCGCCCGGCGACATCGCGGGCCTCGCCGACTGCCTCCGGCGTTGCCTGGAATCTCCCGATTCCCTGTCGTCTCTCGCGCCGGAACCTCCTCCGTCGATCGCCGAGAACTACGATCGTTTCCGCGAAGCCTACGGAGGGATCCTCTGTTCGGCCTGAAGGAGGTGCGGGTCCGTCTCGAACGGATCGAGGGAAGCCTGCTCTGGATCGCCCGCGAGCTGTCCGGGCCTGCGGGGCTCCAGGCGCTCCAAGCGCAATCGGCCACGCTCCGTTCGGACGTGGAGACCCTGCGCTCGGACCTCGAGACCCTGCGCGAGAAGCTCGCGCGCGCGAGGGAGGATTCCGCACAGATCTCGTCGGAGGTCCGGGCCCTGCGCGAGGATCTCGGGCGCGCGATGCGGGAGGCCGCACAGCAGGCGCAGGATGTCTCCGGGATCGCGCAGACGCTCGGGGAGCTGCAATCTTCGGTGACGGAACGGCTCGTGCGCAGCGAGGGCGCGCTCGAAGGCATCCGGCAGACGCTTTCCCACCTTGACGAGTCGTCTGCCTTGCGCGAGGCGCTTCACGGGAAGGGCCAGGAGCTGGAGGTCCTCGGCGAGCAGGCCCTTCGCCTCGTCGAGCTCCTTCACGATGCCCGGCGAGAGCTCGCCGCCCTCAAGGAAACCGACGCGACTCGGCGCGGCGAGAACCGCGAGAGCTAGGCCCGATATTTCCCGGTGGTTGGACCGTCCGGCTTCGTGAAGAGCGCGGTCAGCCGCAGGTAGCAGTCGGGCGCCACGTCCGTCGCGTTCTCGACTCGGTAGATCTTGAGATCGAGTTCGCCCAGGTTGGCGACGATCCGGTCGAGGAAATGCCGGACGTCGTAGAAGCGGCCGTGAGGCTCCTCCCACTTCGTGGCGATGCAGACCAGGGCGTCGGGCTCGAACTGCACGGGGCGCTGCGCCCACGTCTCCGGATCGGTCTGGATGCAGTAGGTCCGGTTCGTGTACAGGGGGAGGATGCAGAGGCGCCCGCCGGGCCGAAGCACACGCGCCGCCTCGCGGATGAACAGGCCGTCCCGGTTCCCCTCGAAGTGCTCGAAGGAACAGTGGAGTGTAAGGGCGTCCGCCGACGCGTCGGGAAGCGGCAGCTGGATGGCTTCGCTGCCGATGCGGTCGCCGTGGATTCCCGGCTCGTACCAAATGTCCTGGCGGTAGACCGTCCGGACTCCCCGCTCCCGCACGATGTCCGGGAACGGGGAAGACGCGCTGGCGACGTCGATCACGACGTCCTCGGGCCGGATCCGAAGGAGATCGATTGAAACGAAGTGCTCGAGGTACTTCTCGGCGGCGCACGGCCTGCGACCGTGGTCGAAGTACTCCAGGTCGAGGTAGCCGGAGTCCGCCACGTACCTCCGGTAGGCCTCCACGTCGATCCGGTGGGGGAGGACCTTGACTCCGGATCGGGCGAGGTCCTCGGAGATGTCGTCGTAGGAGGTCCACCCGAACCTCGTACGGATTCCCCCGCGGCTTCGGACGCCTTCTTCCCAAGCGACCGCGGATTCGCCGGGTCGGGGAACGGGATCGGTAGAACCCACGGTGCAGCTTCCTTGATTGCGTCGGTCCGAGGGGGAATGTACGCGCGTCGTCTCGCGTCCGCAAGGAGGTCCTGGCGCTTGCGTTGGCTCGACCTCTTCGGGGAGCTCGGGGCTGCGGGTCGAGAATGGTCCGCATGGAACGAGCGCATCGCCGAGAACAGTTCCTCCGGCGGCTGGGGCGCCGGGATCGCGAGGAACTCACACACCGACGGCTCGCGCGGCGGCCGGGAGGGTCGCCGACGACACTGGCTTCGTGGAGCAACCGGTTGCGTCGAGCGGAAGCCGCTCGGTGGGATTTGTCGGACTGGTTCCCGGGCCTGGGAGCACGGCGCCGCGCCAGGGGGTTCGAGACGGCGCTCCGATCTGGACGGCGCGTCACGGCGCCCGAGGAGTCCGACGAGGGTGCGCTCCGTCGCCTCCTAGCGATCCTCGAGCAGCGCTTGGGGCCTTCGTCGAGGGGAGGAAGAACCAGCTCACCTTCGGCAATGACCCCGGCGGGGGGACGGCGGAGATCTTGAGGAGCCTCCTGATGACGACGAAGGGTGCCGGGCTCGAGCCCCGAGAGCACTCTCGGGACGTCCTGATCCGAATCGACCGAGGGGTCGAGGTCGCCGACCACACGCCTCACGTCCAGCGCAAAGGAGTACCGCGGTTCCTCCCGGGCGTCTTCGCGCGCGGCTTTTTGGCAACGAATAGATACTGTTGTCCTCCCAGATAGCCAAGCTTGAGCGACCAGTACAGGAGCGCAGCTACGCCCTCGAAACCGAGACTCCTTAGCCCGTCAAGCAGCTCCCAGCCAAAGTCGTGATAGCAGAGGATTCCCTTGTCGCTGAGAGGATCCCCGTGATACTCGGGCGGCTGACAGTGCTTCACGGTCCCATCGGATTCCGCGCTAGCTCGGACAACGTTGTATCTTAAGTCGAACCGAAACGGCACGCTGAAGAGCAGCGTCCCGCCTGGTTTCAGGCAACGGAAGCACTGGGACAGGGCAGAACCAAAGTGCGGAATGTGCTCGAGGACGTCGAAGGATAGAAGCGCGTCGAAGGCATTGTCTGGGAAGGTGAGCCTAGCCAGATCCTCGTTTCGAATCTCGAGCGAGTTCTTTTCGCCCAATCCGACCGACTCTCCAAGAAACTCGCTCCCGATGGTGCATGGATAGCGTGCGCGGATGGCGCGGAATAGCGCTGTCGTCTGTTCGGTGACATAAACTGACGCTGTCCTGGAAACGTGGCATTCCTGTTCGAAGACTTGTATGACGGCCCGCATTCGGTTGTTGAGATTGCAACGAGGACACACCAACCGCTCTCTCCAATTGGGAGTCAGGACGCCGTTCACCTCATAGGCATACGCGAAATCCACAAGGAAGCTCACGCGCTGTCGACAGACGTAGCAGCGGCCATCGACAGGGAAGCTGGTTCGTCCCTGGATCAGAGCATGCTCGATTCGCAGGCGCCTCTGGATCTCCGGGAGCATTTCGTCTGCGTAGGCGGCGTAGCCATCGGAGCCTGACACTCTGGAGATTCCAAGTCTGTCTCGAGGGTTCAGAAGATTCACCAACGACGCGATCACTGGACTCAGCTTCACAGAAGTCGAAGGGGGAGGCGCGCCGTCGCAAACGGACAAGAGCGCAGGAATGCAGGGGTGGGGTGTTCAGGAAACACTTTCCGGTGTCGGTGCCGGGAGCGGTACCCCGCCTCGAGTCTTCGTGATCAGTCGAGGGCGTTCCATCGTGTTCAGGATCGCCTCTGGTTCCGCGCGCGGGCGAGCACGGGCTTCTTCGAGGCCGGGCACGGCCGTCGGGCGGGGCATCGGAACTGTCTCGTCGAAGCGTTCACGGTCGACGAGATGCTCGCCGCGCGGGCAGATCGCGTCAACGGAACGATCACGACCGAGCGGCCCGACGAGGTCCGGTGGGCGCGTGCCGGCCCGAGTCGCCGCCGGTCCCCGGGACTGGAGTCAGATCCCGCGCCGCAGGATCCGGTCGAGCGCCCGAAATCCGAAAACCCGTCGCTCTCGCCAGCGCGGACTCCTCGCGCCGAGGTAGATCCCGAAGAGTTCGGCGAAGGCGTAGCCCCGCGCCCAGGAGCTCCAGCGACGGGCCTCCTCCGGCGGGAGGGAGTCGAGGGTCCTCAGGTGCTCGCGGGTCCTGGGTCGGAGGGCGCGCAGGGCCGTGCGGACCGTCGGGACCAGCGTCACGCCGAACAGCTCGTTGAGGTTCTGGTGATCGCAGTAGAGGCGGCGGAATTCGTCCCAGACCGACCGGTTGTGGCTGTGGACGACGAGGCTCTTCGGCTGGAAGACGATCCTCCACCCCGCGAGAAGCGCGCGCTTCCCCCACGCGAGATCCTCGCCGAAAGCCCTCCTGCCGAAGGGGATCTCCTGCCAGGCGGATCGGCGTACCGAGGACGCGACGTTGTCGAACGCCGCACGTTCGAGGCGCTCCAGGGGAGAGAGGCACGCGAAGGCCTCCGGGCTCTCGACCTGCTGGACGACGGGTTCGGGGCGGGACGCCGCCCAGTTCCGGATGCGCTGGGCGATGATGGGGTTGCATCCGGACCTCGGGATCTGGCGAGAGTAGACCCCGCCCACCCGGGGGTCCGCGTAGGGCTCGAGCAGGTGCCGGAGCCAGTGCGGGTCCGCCGCGACCGCGTCCTGGGTGAGAAGGACGACGAACTCCCCACGGGTCTGCGCGATCGCGAAGTCACGAGTGGCCCCGTGGTTGAACTCCTTCCGCGCGATCGAGTGGACCGTGAACCCGTGGCGCACCAGTCGCTCTCTGGTGCCGTCCCTCGAGCCCGAGTCGATCGCGAGGCGCTCCAGCTCGACCCCCGCGTCTTGGAGGTCGATCGCGGCCAGGACCTCCTCGAGAAAGGGACCCGCGTCGAGGGTGGGGAGGATGAGGGAGACGGAAGGCGCGCCGGGCACCGCGAGCGTCAGCCCCGCGTGCGAGGCAGGAACCGGTACGCCCCCCGACGGCCCAGGGGCGACCCTCCGGCGAGGGACGGAGATCCGGTCACCGGGAACGCCGGTTCCTCACCGGATCCGAGCGTAGAGCCCGAGGAGGCGATCGGCCGTCTCGACGACCGTCGGGATCGACTTCGGGGCCTGGACCATGCTCCGGCGCAATTCGGGGTTTCCCAGGAGGGAGAGGAGCTTCGCGCCAAGGTCGCGGGCGTCCCCGGGTCTGAAGAGGAGCCCGGTGACGCCGTCCTCGATCGCCTCTTCCATGGCCCCGAGCCGCGAGGCGACGACCGGAACCCCCGCGAGCCATCCTTCTCGGATGGTGATCGAGAACGTCTCGAACCAGAGACTCGGGACGACGAGACAGTCGGCGTCGCCGAGGAGGCGAGGCACGTCGGCCGGATCGTACGGACCCGTGAAGGTCACCGGGTCTCCCGGGCGGACCTGGGCATGAAGTCGATCCGCATAATCGCGGACCTCGAACCATGGGGCAGCCTCCCCGTGGACGAGGATCCGGACGGCCCCGCGAGGCAAGTGCGGGAGCGCGTCGAGGAGAACATGGGGGCCCTTCGAGAGCATGACCGTCCCGAGGAACGCGATCCGGAAGACGGAGGCCCGCGTTCGCACGAGCCCGCGGAACGGATCGGGGTCGACCCCGATCGGGACGACCTCGATCCGAGAGGAGGGGATCCCTTCCGCGGCGTAGAGCTCCTTCGCGAAGCGGGAGAAGGAGACGAGCGCGCTCGCCCCGAGGAGCGATTCTCGGATCAGGTCGTCGTAACGCGCGAGGACGCGCCTCCCCTCCTCTCCGTCCGGAAGGAGCTCGCCGAAGAGCGCGCGTAGGCACGGGACGCATTTCCCGCGGTCGATCCTTGGGCACAGGTCGAGCGCGGGAGTCATCCTCTGGCTGCGCGGGCAGCCCATCCAGAAGTCGCTCAGGGTGAGGACGAAGGGGACCCCGCGCTTCTTTGCCACGAGGGGGATCCCCGCGCCGAGACCGGTGAGATGAAAGGCGTGGACGACGTCGGGCCGCTCCGCGGCGAGGACCCCTTCGAACCGCTCCTCGATCCGGGGCGATCCGTACGTCCGCTCGAAGCGATCCGCATCCTTCCAGCGGTAACGGAGGGAGTAGAGGGGATAGCCGGATGCCTCGGTCCTCGAGAGCTCGTACTCCTCTCCCTCGTCGACCACCTTCCTGAGCACGACGACCTCGTGCCCGCGCCTGCGGTACTCGCGCAGCAGCGAGGATACGTGGTGCGGGACTCCTCCCCTGTCCGGAGGGAAGAAGGACGTGAGGAGGAGAATCTTCACCGGCGGGCGAGGGGCACCCCGCCATTATTGTCCGAGCCTGGGCTCGCCTGGCTCCGAGCGGCGCGACGTCGCCCGTTGCTCCACGAAAGGAGGGAGGAGGAGGAGTCCTGCGTCAGGGGCGGCGCGGCCCCCGACGGGAGCGGATGGGACGGGCGTTCGCGAGCGGGGGACGGGAACGACGCCGGCCTCCTCGTGGTAGCGGCGGATCCGGTTCAACTGAAGCCGGGTCAGTCCTCCCGTGAAGCACCACCAGGGCGCGATCGGGAGGCCGGCCGCTCGGAGGGCGCCGGCGGTCACGTGGTGGCACTGGTGGAAGAGGTGGTAGGCGTGGGTCCCCTCGTTCCAGCCGGGGAGGCGCGGCAGGGGCGGGCCCCGCTCCGCGTCGAGGTACGCGTGCATCTCGTCGAGGCCGCGCCTCGAGACGACGAAGGACCAGCGCTCGACCTCCTCCTCCGGGTGGCGCCTCCTGAGGGGGGAGTCCCGCTCCTCGCAGCCGAGGACCGATGCGGTGGGCCAGAAGAGGGCGCGGATCATCCCGGAGGATCCGCGCTCGCCCTCGACGTACCACGCCTTCTCCGCGTAGCCCCATTCCCGATATGCGGCCCGGCCCTCCACCGGCTCGACGAGGACCGTGTGCCGGTCGTGGAAGACGACGTCGATCTCGAACCGCGGGTCGCCCGGTCTGGGAGGCCAGAGGCCCGGTTTCGGCCCGACGCAGGAGGCGCAGAGGAGGGCGGAGAGGAGAGGCCCGCCCGGGCGGGACCCTCTCAACCGGCCGGCCCGGCGCCGGGCGGCTCCCCTCCCTCCTCGCCGAGCTGTCTCCTCCACCCCGCGACCCGCGCCTCCGCCTGCTCCTTCTCCGCCTCCGAGATCATCCCCTTGCGCTGGTAGAACATGGAGAGCCCCGTGTGGGCGAAGGCGTCGTCGGGGTCGATCTCCAGGATCTTCTTCGCCGTGTCGATCGCCTCGTCGTAGCGGTGGAGCTGGAAACAGGACATCGCCAGGCCGTGGAGCGCCTCCGTGTGACGGGGGTCGGCGTCGAGCACGGCCCGATAGGCGAGGGCCGCCTCCTCGAACTTGGTCTGGGCGTACAGGCCGACCGCCCGCTCGAAGAGCTCCTCGCGGGTCGGCATGGTCGCCAGCTTCCCCCTCCTCCCCCTTCCGGTCAACGCCCGCCCGCCCCGGGGCGGCAGAGCGCCGCGACGAACCGGCCGTCGCCCGCCTCCCGGACCAGAAGCGGGTCGAGCCCTCCCGCCTCCCGGAGCACCTGGAGGAAGGCATCCCGACCGTACTTGTAGGAGTGGTTCATCGCGAGGCGCTCCCCTCGGACCAGACGGAGGGGCTCCCCATAGATCCGCAGGTCGAGGTCCCGGTGAGGCTGGAAGTACTTGGCGATCCTCTCCAGGCGGGGGAACCGGGGATCGGCCTCCCGCACGAAGACGAGAGCGCCATCCTCCTCGCCTAAGCCGAGGCACCGGAGGGGGGCGAACGCGAACCGCCGATTCGTCGGATTGTCGTACCCCGCCATCGTGTCGGGCCCCGGGATCTCCCCGTCGACGAGGAGGCGGTCCTCGGGCCGGAGGAGGGCGCCGAACGACCGGATCGCCTCCGGAGGGTCGAACCCGCCGAGGGTGTTCCCGACGAGGAGGAAGAGGCGGGGGGTCGGGCCGGCCCGCGCGCGCAGCGAGGCGAGGTGGGCGGGGTCGGTGAGGTCGGCCTTGAGGCCCGACCCGTCGAATCGCGCGGTGGACTCGCAGGCGGTCTCGAGGAGGCCCTGGCTCGCGTCGACGGCGAGGTACCGGGGCGCGCGCCCCGAGCGATCGAGGGCCTCGAGGAGGAGGAGGTCCTTTCTCGCGTCCCCCGCCCCGAGGCTCACGACCTCGACCGGCCCGGTCCCGAGGGCCGAGGCGCACGCGTCGGCGGAGTCGCGGAGCAGGCCGTGGGAGCGGGAGAAGTTCCTGTACTCCCCGGGGGCGCAGAGGGAGAGCCAGGCCCGGACGGAGAGGGGGAACCAGTAGAAGAACTTCTCCGGGAGCGAGCGCAACCGCAGCGCCTGGAGGAACTCCCGCTCGAGACGCTCCTCCGTGAGCAGGACGTCGATCCGCACGCGGGGATTGCGGAGGAGCCGGGCCGGCTCGTCAACGGGGGGGGGTGGCCCCCCCGCCATCCCCGGGGGGGGCATCCGCCTGGCGGATGGAGAATCTCGCTTGAAATCGGGAAGCCCGATGATTAAATCCAGGCACCGGTCCTGACCACAAGGAGCGCTCCCATGCCCGAGATCGTTCTCGTCGACGCGGTCGAGCTCGTGCCCACCTGACACAACTGATCCGCCTCCAGGTGGAGGCACTCGAACCGGTACGGCCCGGCCTCGCGCCGGGCCTTTTCGTAGGCGCGGGCGGTCCTAGAGTCCCCGTCGATGGACGCGGGGCGACTCTCGATCGGCGCCTTCTACAACCCCCACCTGGGCGAGGCGACGCTCGCCGCGGGGGACCTCCTCGACCACCTGGCGATGGCCGACCCGCCGCGGGCGGGCGACCCGTGGTTTCCCCGGGTGAAGGAGCGCTTCACGCTCCTCCTCCACGACTACCTCGGCCAGCTCTCCGAACCGGTCGAGGGCCCGGCGCTGGAGCGCGCTCGATCCCTCCTCGCCCTGTACCGGTCCCCCTGGGCGGCGGAGCACCTCCAGCGCGTCCACACGACCGACGGGGGACGCTTCGTCGACTACGTCTTCCCCCCGATCTACACGGAGGACCTCCTCGGGGACTACGTGCGGAATGCGCGCGCCCTGCGCGAGGCGCTCGGCGCGCCCCTCGCGATCGAGCCGATCCCGACCTACCTGAGGCTGCCCGTCCCGCAGATGGAGGAGGCGGAGTTCCTCCGGCGGTTCTTCGGGGAGAGCGGGTGCGACTTCCTGATCGACGTCGCCCACGAGTGGCTGACGGCGCGGTTCGCCGGCCGCTCGCCGCGGGCGTTCCTCGAGGAGCTTCCGCTCGAGGCGGTGACCGAGATCCACGTCGCCGGGACGGTCCCCGATCCCGAGCTCGGCGAGCCCTGGATCGGGGCGGCGGTGCCGGACCCGGAGATCCTCGACCTCGCCGAGTTCGTCGCCGACCGCGCCCCGCGGCTGCGGGCGGTCACCTTCGACGCCTTCTCGACGAGCCTCCGCGCGGAGACCCTCCTCGAGGGAATGGCGCGGATCCGGGAGCGCTTCGGAAGAAGGGCGTGAACGGGCGAACCCTCCACGACGCCCTGCTCCGCGTCCTCACGGACGGCCCTCTCCGCCGCGAGGTCCTGGCAGGACGGGCGAGTCCGGAGCGGGGGGTGGGCCCGGCCGAGGCGGAGGTCCTCCGCCTCGTCGACTGCGACCGGCTCGAGCGGATGGCCCGCTTCATGGCGCGGCACTTCTACCGGGAGCGGATCGTCCGGCTCTTCTCGGGCGCTCGGGCCCTCGCGTCGCGGACGGGGCGGGATCCACTCTCGGTGCTCGAGGGCCCCTCCTTCCGGGAATACCTCGCCGGGGCCCGGCTCGGCTCCCCCGAATCGGCCGACGCCATCGCCCGGCTCGTCGAGGAGACCCTCTCCCCGGAGGAGGACGGACGACCCGGGGATCTCCCCTACTGGCGGGACCTCGTCCGCTACGAGGGGACCCTCTTCCGGGCGGAGGCGGCGCCCCGGACCTGGAGCGCGGTCCGCGAGCCCTCTCCCCGTCCCCGCCGCAGTCCGTGGCTCCGGATCGCCGAGTTCGATTGGGACGTCCCGGCGGTGCTCCCCGCCGTCCTGCGGGGAGGGGAGGTTCCCCTCTCGGCGCGCGCCCCGTCGAGGCTCTTCTTTGCCGCCTCCCCCAGCGGCAAGGTCAACGTCGCGCGGTGTCCGGATGCGCTGCGCTCCCTCCTGGAGGCCCTCGACGGGACGAGGTCCCCGGAGGAGCTGGCTCCGTCGCTCGGCGTCGACCGGGACGCGCTCGAGACGACGCTCTCGCGCCTCCGGGACCTCGGCGCCGTCCTCTGACCGGCGTCAGTAGAGGGGGCTCGCGGCGAGCGCCTGCGGAGCCGCCCCCGGCCGGAGGAGGATCCCGGTCGATCGAGCCGACTGGACCGCGCCGCTGGCGTTCGCGACCCGCACCTCGCCGTCCCCGATCAGGACGATGCCCTGGGCCCCCGTCGCGGCCCGGATCGCGAGGATCTGCGGAGGGAGCGCGGGCTCGGCGTCGCCCGGACGGAACAGCCAGACCTCGGCCCGGCCGGTCCCCGACACGACGAAGTCGCCGAGAGCGGGGGACGCGATCCGTGTCGAGCAGGAGGTGAGGGAGAGCGTGCAGTGCGGCGTCTGCCGGGAGACCTCGACCCCGCAGTTCATCTCCGGGAGCGCGCACGAGCCCGTTCCGAGGGGGACGGCGCATGGGTCGCCGCAGGCGGCGGCTTCGGGGAGGAACAGCGGTCCCGGCGCCGGCGACCGATCGGGACGGAGGGCGAGGACGAGGGCCGCGGCGAGACCGGCGGCCGCGAACGCGAATCCCGCCACGCGTCTCCACCGGACCGCCGGAGGCGGCGCGAGGGCCGCCCGCACGCGCCCGGCCACCCGCTGCGCGGCGGCGCTCGGGGCGAAAGCTCCGACGAGCGCCCGCCACTCCTCGGCGGCGAGCCGCAGCTCCCGGGCGCAGCGAGGGCACGCCGCGACGTGGTCCTGGACGGAGCCCTCCTCCGCCGGGAACAGCTCCCCGTCGAGGTAGCGCTGGAAGAGGTCGTCGAATTCCCCGCAGTTCATCGCGACGCCTCCCCCATCCGTTCCCGCACCCACCGCCTCGCCCGGCGCAGTCCGTAGTCGATCTGGTGAAAGGAGAGGCCCAGGCGCCCGCCGATCTCGGCGTAGGAGCACCCCTCGAGGTACTTGAGGCGTGCGATCTCGCGCAGGTCCGACGGCATCCCGTCGAGCATGTCGGCCGCCTCCGCTGCCCGAGAGGGGGAGGAGGTGGACTCGACCTCCGCCGGGAGCTCCCCGGGGAGCCGGAGGAGCTTCCGGAAGTGGTTCGCGCAGACCCGGTGGGCGACCCCCACGGCGTAGGCGCCGAATCGGGCCGGGTCGCGCAGCTCGGCGAGGGTGCGGTACACGATGAGGAACGCCTCCTGGGCCGCGTCCTCCGCCGAGGCTGCGTCCCGGAGCCGGTGGCGCGCGACGGCGAGCACCGCGCGCGCGTGCCGCGTCACCAGGAGGTCGAACGCCTCCCGGTCGCCGCCGAGCGCTCTCCGGACCGCCTCCTCGTCGGAGGGTTCGGACATGGGGGGCGGATCCACCCCTCCAGTGTCGCTCCGGCGGGACCGTTCGGAACACGGGCTCTCCACCCCCCGCCCGTCTTCGACCGTGCTATCGTCGTCCTTCCCTCCGGGAACGATCCCATGAGAGTCTCCCCCCTCCTCCTCGCGGCGCTCCTCCTACCGGCCGTCGCGCCCGCCCAGGGGGACCCGTCCCGCGCGTTCACCCCCGACGACATGATCGGGCTCCCCCGAGTCGGCGACCCGAGCCCCTCCCCGGACGGGAAGTGGGTCGCCTACACGGTGACCGAGGTCGACCCGAAGGAGTGGAAGGCGACGACCCAGATCTGGCTCGTCCCTGCGGGAGGGGGGGAGCCCCGCCGGCTGACACACCACGAGAAGGGGGCGAACCATCCGCGGTGGTCCCCCGACTCGAGGACGCTCGCCTTCGTCTCCTCGCGCAGCGGAGCCTCCCAGGTCTGGCTCCTCCCCTTCGAGGGAGGGGAGCCTCGGCCGCTGACGAGTCTCTCGACGGGCGCCTCCGATCCGGTCTGGTCCCCGACCGGCACCCACGTCGCCTTCACCTCCAAGGTCTACCCCGACGCCGCGGACGACGCGGGCAACCGCAGCCGGGCCGAGGAGATCGAGAAGTCGGGTCTGAAGATCCGTCGGATCGAGCGCCTCCTCTATCGCCACTGGGACGAGTGGCAGGAGGGGAAGCGCCCGCACGTCTTCGTCGTCGAGGTCGCGACCGGCAAGACCCGCGACGTGAACCTCGGCGACGACGCCGACACGCCCGTCTTCTCCCTCGGCGGCCCCGACGGCTACGCCTTCTCGCCGGACGGGAGGGAGATCGCCTTCACCCGCGGGCCCTCGAGGGACGAGGCGTGGAGCACGAACGCCGACCTCTGGGTCGCCCCGGTCGACGGGAGCACCGCGCCGAGGAACCTGACCGCCGCCAACCCGGCATGGGACGGCTCGGCCTCCTATTCCCCCGACGGGAAGTGGATCGCCTACCGGTTCCAGCAGAGGCCGGGCTTCGAGTCCGACCGCTTCCGCCTCGGGCTGATCGACCGGTCGAGCGGCACCGTGACGAGCCTCGCCTCCGACGTCGACCAACCCATCGACGAGGTCGAGTGGGCGCCCGATTCGAGGACGATCTACGCGAACACGGAGGAGGAGGGGCGCCGGGCCCTCTGGGCGATCCCCCTCGCGGGGGGGCCCTCGAGGAGGATCCTCTCGGAGCGCTCGGTCTGGGAGACCCGGGTCTCCGCGCAGGGGGGCTTCTTCACCGCGCGCTTCGCGGGCTTCACGAAACCGAACGAGGTCTGGCGCTTCGGAATGGACGGATCGGACCCGAGGCCGCTCACCCGGCACGCCGCGGACTGGATCGCGAGGAAGGACCTCGGCACGGTCGAGTCGGTGCATTTCCCGGGCGCCCTCGGGGCCTCGATCCAGGCCTGGCTGGTGAAGCCCCCCCGGTACGACCCCTCGAGGCGCCACCCCCTCCTCCTCCTCGTCCACGGCGGCCCGCAAGGCGCGTGGCTGGACGCCTTCTCCTCGCGCTGGAACCCGCAGGTCTTCGCCGCGCGCGGCTACGTCGTCCTGATGCCCAATCCCCACGGCTCGACCGGATTCGGCCAGGCCTTCACGGACCAGATCAGCCGGGACTGGGGCGGGGCGTGCTACGAGGACTGCATGCGGGCGGTCGACTGGGCGATCGAGCAGGGGATCGCCGACCCCGAGCGCCTCTGCGTCGCCGGGGCCTCCTTCGGCGGCTACATGGCGAACTGGATCAACGGCCACACGGACCGCTTCAAGGCGATCGTCACCCACGCGGGGGTCTACAACCTCCCGGCGAAGTACTCGACGACGGAGGAGCTGTGGTTCCCGGAGTGGGACATCGGCGGGACGCCGTGGGACAACCCCGAGGCCTACGCGAAGTGGTCCCCCCACACCTACGCGAAGAACATGCGGACGCCGACGCTCATCACGCACGGCGACCTCGATTTCCGCGTTCCCGTGAGCGAGGGGATGGGGCTGTTCACCGCGCTCCAGCGGCAGGGGGTCCCCTCCCGGATGGTCCTCTTCCCCGACGAGGGGCACTGGATCCTCAAGCCCAAGAACGCCCGGGCCTGGATCGGCGAGCAGCTCGACTGGCTCGACCGGTGGGTCCGCCCCTCTGGCGGGGGCGCGCCCGCCGCCGTGGGAGCCTCCTCCTCGCGCTGAGCCGCGCGCGGGCGGGGCGGAACCGCGGGAAGGGATTCGGCCGAGCGCCCCTCGGCCGTCATTCCGCGAGCCGCTTCTCGACCTCCTCGAGGAACCTCCGCCCCTTCTCCCCGAGGGAGGGAGGCGGCTTCGTCGCGCGGACGAGCGGGACGACGCTCCCCTGGAACGGCGTCGCGACGAGGTCGTCGAAGGCCTTCCGGGCGGCCGACTCCAGCCGATCCGCGTCCGCCGCGTCGAGGGAGAAGGTGGTCAGGACCTCCGCGGCCTGCCAGCATCCGTCGCCCGGGTCCCCGTCGTAGCGGGCCCTCGTCCCTTGGCTGCCGACGGGCCAGTGGAGGGGCACGCTCGCCTGCGAGCGAGGCGAGTCGGGATACGCGATCCGCAGGATCAAGTGCTTCGAGTCGTCGAGGGGGAACATGCGCGTCGTGCTCTCGAGCTTCGACCATCCGAGGGAGGGAGTCCAGGCCTCGACGACGTAGTGCTCCTGCTGCTTCTGTCCGATCATGACGCAGGGGAGCACGCGGGCGGGGATCCTCCCGGCGATCAGCAGCGACGCCGCCAGGTTCGCGTTGCCGGTGCAGACGGCACCCCCTCGCGCGAGGACCTCCTTGGCTCCCTGGGGCCCGCCGGCGACCTGGGCGTCCCGCTTCAGCGCCCCGTCCATGAAGCGGAACATCTCGGTCACGAAGTCCCGCAGGTCGCTCCTCGGGAAGCCCGAGGCGACCTTCCGGATCTCGGGATCCTCCGCGTCGATTCCCGGCGCGGGACGGAGGTACTCCTGCACCGCCGGCACGAGGTCCTTCTGGGAGGGGAGCGCCGCCCCTTTTCCGGTCGGGCGCTGGCGACTGCGCAGGAGGACGAAGGTGTCCGCCCAGACTCGGACGCTCTCGCCCGCGGCGAGGGTCCTGAGACCGACCCGCAGGAGGCGGTTCTCGCGCTCCTCGTCGACCTGGAGGCGGACGGCCCGGTTCGGTGGATCGGTCTTCACGCGGATCGCGAGGGGAGTCTGCCCCTCGTAGGGGAACGGGATCGAGAAGCGGATCCAGGGCTCCTCCGCGGCGCCCTCCGCCGTCATCGCGAACTGGCCGTGGCCGACCGCGAGGGTCGCCTGGGCCTGGTCGGCGACCGACGTCCCGGCGGTGAGGCGGACGTCGTCGAAGTACGCGGTCCCGTTCCCGGAGAGGCCGCACCGCACCATCCAGCGCCTTGCCCCCGTCGGCACCGGAACCTCGACGGAGACCCGGGTCCAGGGCGACGTCGCCGGAACCCTCTGCGAATGGTGGAGGCCGAGCGTGGCGTCCCGCTCGTCGACGAAGAGGAGGAGAAGGGAGGCCGACGCGCTCGTCCCCTCCTTCGTCGCCTCCGCGCGGATCCATCCCTCGAGCTTCGCCGCCTTCGCCTCCTTCGGCGCCGGGTCGACGATCTGGGTCCAGGAGGTGTACCCGCCGTTCGCCTTCGTCGTGATCGCGGCGCAGCGCTTGCCGACCTTTGCGCCCTCCTTCGGGTGGAAGAACTCCGGGGGCGGGGAATCTCTCGGCGGATAGATGGCGGACCACTGCGGGATGTCCCTGGCCGAACCCTTCTCGAAGTCGCCGTTCCGGAGGAGATCCTCCTGGGCGCTCCGAGGTCCGGAGAGGAGGAAGGAGGCCGCGAGGAGGGCCTTCATGGAGGGTCCGCGGGCTCGAGACGGCGCGCCGGTCGGGGGGATCCCGCCACTCCTCGGCCCGACGGGGGCGCGCGACCTGGACCGTACACCGGCGGGCCGCGGTCGGCGAGCCTCCAACCCGCCGGGGCGAGATCCGCGGCGGCCCTTCGGCGGCCGGGTCCCTACCGGATCTGGGAGTAGAGCACCATCCAACTCGACACGATCCTCCAGCCCAGCCACGCGCCGACGACGAGATAGACCGCCACGGGGAGCATCTTTCTCATCCGGTCGGCGGAGTTCTTCGCCTGCCGGTCGAGGTCGACGGCGACCCGGAGGAGCGTCTCGCCGAGGCGGCCCGACTGCTCCCCCACGGAGAATGCGGCGACGAGGTCGGCCGGAAGCCACGCGAGCACCGAGATCGCCCGCGTGAGCGGCGCCCCTTGCCGGAGCGTGTGAACGGCGAGGGCGATGTCCCCCGCCCGCTCGGGGAGGCCGCTCGCCTCCCCCGCGAGCTTGAGGGAGCGGTCGAAGGGGAGGCCGACGGCGTGGAGGTCGGCGAAGGTGCGAGTGAAGCGGATGTGGCCTCGCAGGCGGCGCAGGCGGCCGAAGACCGGGAGCGCGTCGAGGACGCGGGAGTACCGGGGATCGTCCCGGTAGGCCGTATTGAAGAAGGCGAATGCGATGCGGATCGCGTGGAGGAGCGCGAGCGGGCCGACGGAGGCGAACAGATAGGCCCCGAGCCCCCGCTCGAGGAGGATCGGGACCGGGAGCACGAGGAGGGCGAAGTGGAGGAGGAAGAGCGGGTAGCGGAGCCCCGACTTCACCTCCTCGCGGTCGGCGTGCTGGGCCTCGAAGCGCGAGGCGAGGGCCGAGGAGTTCTCGGCGAGGCGCCCCGCCTCCTCCCCCACGCGGACCATCGCGATCTCGACCGAGTCGAAGAGGGCGGGCTCCCTCGGCATGGCCGAGGCGAGGGGCTCCCCACGGCCGGCGACCGCCTCGAGGAAGGCGGCGAGATCGGCGGTGCGCCTGGAGCCGCCGACCTGCCGCAGCGCCGGATGGATCGGGATCCCGGCGTCGAGGAGGGTGGCGAGACGGAAGTAGAAGGAGGCCTTCTCGTGGAGGCTCGGCCGGCGCCGGAAGATCTCCCACGCCAGGCGGAACCGGTCGGCGGGACGCTCGGTCCGGGACTCCACGGCGGCCCAAGGGTAGGCGGAAGGACCCGACCGGGTCATGCCCGGCGGGCCTCCCCCGGCGTGGACGGGAGCGGACCGGCGGCCATCACTCGATCGTGCCGCCGACGAGCAGGCCGAGCGTCCCGGCCGCCGCCATCGCGGCGCAGACCGCGGCGACCGTCTTGGCGAACCGGGGCTCGCCGGCGAGGGCGGCCACCGAGGTCTTGAAGAGGGTGTTCGACAGGAAGGCGAGGAGGATCGTCGCGGCGGCGGTCGCGAGGTTCCCGGGCTCCCCGCCGAGGTGGGCCATCGAGAGGGTGATCGCGTCGAGGTCGGCCATCCCGGCGAGGAGGCCCGTGGCGTAGAGCCCCACGTCCGAGGCTCTTCCCTTGGCGAGGTCGCAGAGGAAGAGGATGGCGGCGAAGAGGACGCCGAAGCGCAGCGCCGGCCCGAGGCGAAAGGGGTTGGGGAGCTGGAAGTCGTTCGGGACGGAGTCGCGGCCGCGGAGGTGGAGCACGGCCGTCGCGAGGAGGCCGGCGGCGGCGCTCGCCCCGAGGGCCGGGGCGAGGAGGGGGAGGATGCGCCGCTCGACGATCGCGACGAGGAAGAGCACGCGGATCGCCGCGACCGACCAGGAGAGGACGACGGCGAGGGCGAAGGAGCGGCCGAGTCCCGGCGTCTCGCGGCTGCGGCGCGCCATCGACGCCGTGACGGCGGTCGAGGAGGCGAGCCCCCCGACGAGGCCCGTGAGCGCGATGCCGCGCCCCGCCCCGAACCACTTCATCAGGAGGTAGCCGGCGAAGGAGATCGCCGAGATGAGGAGCACCATCCACCACAGGCTCCTCGGGTTGAGGACCTCGGTCCCGAGGAACGGGTAGGCGCGGTCGGGGAGGAGGGGGAGGACGACGAGGGCGAGGATCGCGAACCGGATCGTGGCGTTGAGGTCGATGTCGGAGAGCCGCGCCGCGAGGGCGTGGAGCTTCATCTTCTCCGAGAGGAGGGCCGTCACGACGACGGCGAGGGCGACGGCGATCTCGAGCCGCCCGAGGAAGGCGAGGCCTCCGAGCCCGAAGGCGACGAAGGCGGCGACCTCGGTCGTCGCGCCGAGGTTTTGCTCGCGGGCCGTCGAGGCGCGATAGGAGAGCGCGACGAGAGAGGCGAAACCGAGGAATCCCGCCGGGAGGAACCAGGGGGAGAGGCTCTGCGCGAACCAGACGCTGAGGGCCCCGAAGAGGGAGATCAGGATGAAGGTCCGGAACCCGGCGAAGGTGTGGTGCCCGGGGCGCGAGAGGTGGCGCTGGCGCTCGAGGCCGATCAGGGCCCCCGTCGCGAGGGCGACGCCGAGGCGCCGGGCGATCTCGAGGTTCTCGAGCGGTGCATCCATGGCGGGAGGTTCTATCGGCCCCGGTCGCGGAAGTTCTGTCGCCCCCTTCCCGGGACGGAGCGCAGGCCCCATATAGGGAGCCCGTGAAGCGCCCCTACACCACGCGCGATCCCTTGCTCGACGAGGGGTTGCTCCGCCTCCTCAGCGCGAACGGGTCCCCGCCGGCCGACGTCGACCTCCTCCACCAGCTCCTGGTCACGATCTTCCGGCTGCGCGACGAGAGGACTCCCCGGGGGGACCTGAAGATCCTCAACGCCGCGCTGAAGGAGCTGCGCTACGCCTTCAAGGTGTTCCGTCCCTACGACGGCGTGCGGAAGGTGACGGTCTTCGGCTCGGCCCGGACGCCGTCGAACGAGCCCGCGACGCGGATGGCGCACGCGTTCGCCTCGGCGCTCGTCCGCCGGGGATTCATGATCATCACGGGGGCGGGGGAGGGGGTGATGGGGGCGGCGCAGCGAGGCGCGGGCCGCGAGCGCTCCTTCGGGATCAACATCCGCCTCCCCTTCGAGCAGGTCCCGAACGAGGAGATCCGCGCGGACCGCAAGCTCGTCACCTTCAAGTACTTCTTCACGCGCAAGCTCATGTTCGTGAAGGAGGCGGACGCGATCGCCCTCTTCCCGGGCGGGTTCGGGACGCTCGACGAGGGGTTCGAGGTCCTGACCCTCCTCCAGACCGGGAAGACCAACCCCGTGCCGCTCGTCCTCCTCCAGCCGCCCGGGGACCGGTTCTGGTCGGACTGGAGGCGCTACCTCGAAGAGCGGCTCGCCGCGCGCGGACTGATCGCCCCGAGCGACCTCGCCTTCCTCCGGATCCACGAGAGCGTGGAGGCGGCCGTCGAGGAGGTCGTCGGGTTCTACGGCGTCTACCACTCCTGCAGGAACGTCGAGAAGACCCTCGTGATGCGGCTCTCCTCCCGCCTGCCCGAGGAGACGGTCGCGCGGCTCGGCCGGGAGTTCTCCGACGCCCTGTCGGGGCCGCTCTCCCAGGGAGGGCCGCTCCCGGGGGAGGGGACCGAGCCCGAGTTCCCCGCCCTCCCCCGGCTCGTCGTCCCCTTCGACCGCCGCCAGTACGGGAGGCTCCGGCAGCTGATCGACGCGGTGAACGCGGCCCCGGTCAAGCGCGCCCCGAGTCCCGCGCTCCGCGACCCCGCGGCGACCCCGGTTCCACGGGGCTAGCGGAGCCCCTTCGATCCGGGGGCCTCCGCCGCTATCCTCGCGCCCCCTTTCGCCCCGCTCCCCCTCGTCCGCCGGGGAGCGCGGATCGCCATCGCCGGGAGCCCGTGAACGGATCGACCCCCCTCGCCGCGGGCGGTTTCGGCGCCACCCAGCGCCGGGACGCCTGGTGGATCGAGCCCGCGATCACCGCGTTCGTGCTCGGGGGATTCGTCGTCTACGCCAACTGGGCCGCCTTCCGGAACCGGGACTTCTCCTTCGGCCCCTACCTCTCGCCCCTCTACTCGCCGAACCTCGAGCACCTGCTCGGTCCCGGCGTCTGGCCCTCGGGGCTCCCCTCCTGGTTCCCCCGCTCCCCCGCCTTCCTCATCATGTGGGCGCCCGCGGGGTTCCGCCTCACCTGCTACTACTACCGGAAGGCCTACTACCGCTCCTTCACCGCGCACCCCCCCGCCTGCGGCGTCTCCGAGGGGAACCGCGGCTATCGCGGCGAGACCGCCTTCCCGCTCGTCCTCCAGAACCTCCACCGCTACCTCCTCTACGCCGTTCTCCTCCTCCTCGGCTTCCAGTGGTACGACGTCGCGCTCGGGTTCCGGTTCGAGGACGGCTTCGGGGTGGGCGTCGGCTCCCTCGTGATCGCCGGGACGATGGCTCTCCTCACGGGGTACACCCTCTCCTGCCACTCCCTCCGCCACCTCGCCGGCGGGAAGGTCGACTGCTTCTCCTGCGTCCGGTTCGGGGAGGCCCGACGGAGGCTGTTCCTCGGCCTCAGCCGGATGAACGAGCACCACATGCTCTGGGCCTGGGTGAGCCTCTTCTCCGTGATCTTCGCCGACCTCTACGTCCTCCTCTGCGCGAAGGGGATCTGGACGGACCTGCGCCTCCTGTGAGCGAGCGATTCGAGACCCACCCGAGCGACGTCCTCGTGATCGGGGCGGGGGGAGCGGGGCTCCGCGCGGCGATCGAGGCCTCGGCGAAGGGCGCGCGGACGGCCCTCGTCTGCAAGTCCCTCCTCGGGAAGGCCCACACGGTGATGGCGGAGGGGGGGATCGCCGCCGCCCTCGCCCACGTCGACGCGCAGGACTCCTGGCAGACCCACTTCCGCGACACGATGCGCGGGGGGGGGATGCTGAACCACTGGAGGATGGCCCAGCTCCACGCGCAGGAGGCGCCCGACCGCGTGCGGGAGCTCGAGCAGTGGGGCGCGGTCTTCGACCGCACGCGCGACGGCCGGATCCTCCAGCGCCCCTTCGGCGGCCACACCTACCGGAGGCTTGCCCACGTCGGGGACCGCACGGGCCTCGAGATGATCCGGACGCTGCAGGACAAGGGGGTCCACCAGGGGATCGACGTCTACATGGAGTGCACGGTCACCCACCTCCTCCGGGACGGGGACCGGGTCGTCGGGGCGTTCGGGTACTGGCGGGAGTCGGGACGCTTCGTCGTGTTTCCGGCGAAGGCGGTCGTCCTCGCGACGGGGGGGATCGGGAAGGCGTGGTCCGTCACGTCGAACTCCTGGGAGTACACCGCCGACGGGCACGCGCTCGCCTACCGCGCGGGGGCGGAGCTGATCGACATGGAGTTCGTCCAGTTCCATCCGACCGGGATGGTCTGGCCGCCAGGCGTGCGCGGCATCCTCGTCACGGAGGCGGTCCGCGCGGAGGGGGGGATCCTGCGGAACTCCAAGGGCGAGCGATTCATGTGGAGGTACCTCCCGGAGGAGAAGCGCCCCGACTTCTCGAAGGACGAGGCGCAGGCGAAGGAGTGGCTCGCCGACCACATCGCCGGGCGCTCCCCCGACTTCAAGAAGCGCCCCCCCGAGCTCTCGACGCGCGACAACGTCGCGCGGGCGATCTACACGGAGAACAGGGAGGGGCGCGGCTCCCCGCACGGGGGGGTCTTCCTCGACGTGTCCTACCTCCCCGCCGAGCACGTCGTGAAGAAGCTCCCGAGCATGTACCACCAGTTCAAGGACCTCGCCGACGTCGACATCACGAAGGAGCCGATGGAGGTGGGGCCGACGTGCCACTACGCGATGGGAGGCGTGAGGGTCGATCCCGACTCGGGGAAGAGCACCGTGCCGGGGCTCTTCGCGGCGGGGGAGGTCTCGGGCGGCATGCACGGGGCGAACCGCCTCGGGGGGAACTCCCTCTCCGATCTCCTCGTCTTCGGGCGGCGCGCGGGGCTCGGCGCGGCCGAGGCCGCGGGGAAGGCCCCGGCCCCGAAGATCGACGCGGACGCGACGGCCGCCGCGGAACGGGAGCTCCTCGCCTTCTTCGCGAACACCGGGGAGGACCCCTACGCCATCCACCACGACCTCCAGGAGGCGATGCAGGCGCTCGTCGGGATCTTCCGGACGCAGGAGGACCTCGAGAAATCGGTCGGCAAGCTCGAGGAGCTCCGCGCCCGCGCCTCCCGCGCCCGGGTCACGGGCTCGCGCCTCTACAACCCCGGCTGGCACCTCGCGTTCGACCTGCGGAACATGATCGACGCCGCGGAGATGGTGGCGCGCGCGGCGCTCGAGCGGCAGGAGAGCCGAGGCGCCCACAGTCGCCTCGACTTCCCGAAGGCCGACCCCGCCTTCGGGAAGGTGAATATCTCGATCCGCCGCCGAGACGGGGGGATGGAGGTCGTCCGGACCGCCCTCCCCGCGATGCCGGAAGAGATGCGGAAGCTCTTCGAGGAGAAGAAGTGAGCGCGACCGAGGCGGTCTTCCGGGTCTTCCGCGGCGGGCGCGAGGGCGGGGAGATGCGCGAGTACCGCGTCCCGGTCTCCCCGGGGATGGTCGTCCTCGACGCGGTCCACTGGATCCAGGCCCACGGCGCCCCCGACCTCGCGGTGCGGTGGAACTGCAAGGCGGCGAAGTGCGGCTCCTGCTCGGCCGAGGTGAACGGGAAGCCCCGGTTGATGTGCAAGAGCCGGCTCGACTCCCTCCCCCTCGACCGGCCGGTCGTCGTGCGGCCGATGAAGACCTTCCCCGTGATCAAGGACCTCGTCACGGACGTCTCCTGGAACTTCGAGGCGGCGAAGAGGATCCCCCCCTTCACGCCGCGCCCGGGGGTGGAGTGGAAGTACGACCAGGCCGACGCCGACCGGGTCCAGGAGTTCCGCAAGTGCATCGAGTGCTTCCTCTGCCAGAACGTCTGCCACGTGCTCCGCGAGCACGACAAGAAGGGGGCCTTCGTCGGCCCCGCGATGCTCGTCCGGGCGGCGGGCTACGAGCTCCATCCGCTCGACGGCCTCACCCGCACGGGCTTCCTCCGGGAGCAGGGGGGGATCGGCCTGTGCAACATCACGAAGTGCTGCACGGAGGTCTGCCCCGAGTCGATCCGGATCACGGACAACGCGATCATCCCCCTCAAGGAGCGGGTCGTGGACGACTTCTACGACCCGCTGCGGTGGCTCTGGAGGAAGGTGACGGGGAAGGGATAGGCGCCGGTCAGCGGGCGGCGCGGAAGTCCCCCCCCGTCGCGCGCGCCAGCTCCTCGAGGAAGCGGCGGTCGAAGTCGCTCCCGCCGAAGAGGGCGGTGTTCACCTCGACCTGCCGCAGCCTCGCGAGCGCGTCGACCGCCTCGACGAGCCGCTCGCGATAGACGAAGGTCCCCGCGCTGGGCGCGCCGTCCGAGAGGAAGCAGACGCTGTCCGCGTCGGGGTCCTCCATCGCCGCGCGGAATCCCTTCCAGAAGTCCCCCGACTGCCGCGCGTCCGCCCGGCCCGCGAAGGAGACGGCCTCCTCGACCGACTTCGGAGCGGCGGGCTGGAGGCCCTTGCGCGAAAAGGGCTCGACCTCCGCGCGGACGACGAGCACGTTGAACCGCGCGGAGGGGGGGAGGGCGCGCAGCGCGCGGGCGAGCTCGGCGACGGCGCGGTCCTTCCTCGTCTCTTTCGAGCCCGCTTCCGCGGGCTCCCGCATCGAGCCGGAGTAGTCGAGGACGAAGACGAGGGCGTCCGAGGCGAGAGGGAGCCCGTAGAAGGAGGCGGACGTCGCCTCGCGCGGCGGGGCCTCCGCGGCGCGCGGCGGGACGCGGAAGCCGGCGCCGTTCTCCTTCCACCAGCGCTCCCACTCGACCGCCTCCGTGCGGAACTTCATCCCGGTGAGCGAGCGCAGCGCCCGCGCGATGTCCTCGCGGAGCCGGGGCCTCTCCTCGACGGCGAGGCGCCCGAGGAGGGCCTCGATCGACCGCGCGTCGCGCGAGCGCTCGAGCGTGCGGATCGCCTGGGAGCGCGCCCGCCAGTCGGGCGCGGCGAGAAGGGGGAGCGCGGAGGCGGCTCCCCCTTCCGGGTCGGCCTCCGCGAGGAGCCGGAGGGCCGGGGCGCCTAGCTCGTCCTTTCCGCCGAGCGCCCCGAGCAGGAGCGGCTTCGCCTTCGCGCCGTCGATCGCGGCGAGGGCGCGGAGGACCTCGGCCCGGACCTCGGGGTCCTTCCCCTCGAGCCGGGAGAGGGGGTCGAAGTCGGCCGCCGCGCCGACCCGCCCGAGCGAGCGGATCGCGGCGAGGCGCGCCAGCGGGTCCTTCTCGGCGTGCGCCATCCGGAGGAGGGAGGCGCGGTCGAAGGTCCCCCGGGCGCGTCCCAGGGCCTCCGCGCAGCCGAGGCGGACCCCGGCGTGCCTGGAGGCGAGCCCCTCCTTCGCGACGACCGCGAGGGCCTCGGCGCTCCCGAGGCGGCCGAGGGAGCGGATCGCCTCGTCCCGGACCTTGGGGGCGTCGTCCTCGATCGCCTCGAGGAGGAGCCTCGAGGCCGCGGGGGTGTCGATCCGGGCGAGGTCCTCGGCGGCCTGGCGGCGGACCGGGACCTCCGGGGACTTGAGCCGGGCGCGGAGGTCCGCGAGATCGCCCTGCGGGCGCGAGGGGAGGAACCCCGCCGCTAGAAAAGGGGCCGCGGCGAGAATCCGGTCGAGCGGTCGTGTCCTCCCGGTGGACTCGGCCAACGGCGCGATTCTAGGCGGGGAGGGGGAGCCGGGAAGCCGCGGGGCCCGGGGGGAAAGATCGGGGCCCTCGTCCTGGAGGAGACGAGGGCCCCGATCGGATGGAGGGGAACCGCGCGGGCGCGGGGGGATGCGACGCTAGGGGAGGATCGTGACGCTGGAGCCGCTCGAGACGAAGAGCTCGCCGGTCGCGGGGAGGAAGAGCACGGTCGCGAAGTAGAAGGTCTGCCCGACGAGGGACAGGTCGTTCGGGATCGCGATCGCGACGCTCACCGTCGTCCCGGCGGTGATCGTCGTCGTGGAGATCAGGATGTGCACCGGGACGCCGAGCGGCACGAGGAGGGGAGGAGCGCCCGGGATGTTCGGCAGCAGGGTCGGCCCGGGGTTGTCGGAGACGCCGAGGCAGCCGCAGCATCCGGGCGTGCCCGTCATGACGAGGGTGACGGTCGAGCCGATGCTCGGCGTTCCCTGGAGGAACTCGCCCGGCTCGCATCCGACGCCGGAGGAGATCTTGCCGCTCTTCCCCTGCGGACCTCCCGCCTGGAAGTGCGCCCCGAGGTTCACCTGGTGGACGCCGGGGGGGTTGTGGCTGAAGGCGCTCGCGAAGTCCGCGGCGTCGACGACGGAACCGGGGGCGGTCTCCACGTCGAGGACGAAGGTGACGGGCCCGACGACCCACGACCCGTTCGGCGCCTCGAAGGTGTCGGCGGCGCCGTTCGCGATGGCGTTCGCGATCCCGCTGCCGTTGGAGAGGCGCGCGCTGAAGGCGCCGAGGCAGCCGAGCTTGGCCGGCTTCGTCCCCGAGGTGGGGTCCGGGTCGAAGACGACGTTCCAGGTCGGCGTGGCGCCCCCCGATCCGGACTGCGACAGGAGGGAGAGTCCGGTCACCGCGCCGGGCGGGGCGTTGAAGTGGAGCTTCGTCAGGAGCGGGTTCGGCACGCCGGGCTCGACGGGCGAGGTGTTCTCGACGACGAGGGTGAGGGTGCGCGCGACGTCGTCGTACGAGAACGAGACGAGCGCGCTCGCCTCCGTGCTCCCGTCGCACAGGGTCGGAGGATCCCCCGGCCCGCAGCAGGAGAACCCCCCGGGACCGCCGATCGCCTTGAGGGCCGTCGTCACGCCTCCTTCCGCCGCCGAGACGAGGAACCCGGCGGCCACGAGGACCGTCGAAATGCGCACCGCACTGCTCCTTGCGGCCCGTGGACGTCGAGCCGCCACCCTCCCTCGTGCCCTGGCTTCGGGGACCGGACGCGGAGCCGGCTCGTCGATCGTTGCGGGGGGGCCGGCTCCGGAGGCTCGCGCGGCGCGCGCCCGGGGGGTACCCTACAGCCCGTCCGAGCCCGCTCCTCGCGGGCGATTCCAAGAAATCCTACTCCGGGAGATCCCCCGATGCGATTCCGTTTTCCTAGCCTCGCCGTCGCCCTCCTCGCCCCCCCCGCGCTCGCCCAGACCTTCTCCCTCCAGGTCGGCGCGGTCCCCGGCCAGACGCCGAGCGCCCCCTACACCGAGGGGACGATCTTCGTCGACGTCGAGGGGGACGGAGACCTCGACGTCGTCTGCGCGAACGGCGCGTGGGGCTCCTCGACCCCCTACCAGCAGCAGGTCTTCATCAACAACTATCCGACCGGCGGGGTCCTCGTCGACGAATCGGTCGCCCGGCTCGGCGTGCTCTCGATCGTCGGCTCGCAGGTCGTCGCGGCCGACCTCGACAACGACGGCGACCAGGACCTCGTCTTCTCGGTCCGTACCTCCCAGGCGCCCCGCCTCCTCCTCAACAACGGGTCGGGCGTGTTCACGAACACCCCGGGGAACCTCCCGGTGACCGCCATCCCTTCCTGGGGGATCGCGGTCGGCGACGTCGACAACGACGAGGACATCGACCTCGCCTTCTCGAACGTGGCGACGGGAGTGGCCCGGCTCTACCTGAACAGCGGCTCCGCCGTCTTCACGGACGCGACCTCGACGGGGTTCGCAGGCCTCCCGGCGGCCGGCGACCCGCAGGACTGCACCTTCGTCGACGTCGACCGCGACCTCGACCTCGACTACGTCGCGACGAACCGCGGCGGGAACAACCAGCTCTTCCTCAACAACGGGGCCGGGGTCTTCTCGAATTCCTCCGCGCTCCTCCCCGCGGACGGGTCGGCCTACGAGACGGAGTGGGCCGACTGCGACAACGACGGGGACATCGACGCCTTCTACCAGTCCCTCTCGCCGGGCTCCTTCACCGAGGGGTACGTCCGCAACAACCTCGTCCCGAACGGGACCCTCACCTTCACCGCGCTCCCCGGGAACGTGACGGGGACGAACGGATTCGACGACAACGAGATCTCCTTCGTCGACCACGACAACGACGGCGACCTCGACGCGATCGTGGGCTCCCTCGGCGCGCCCCAGGAGCGGCTCTACCTGAACAACGGGGCCGGGGTCTTCTCCTACGTCGCCACCGGGTTCACCGGCGTCACCGACTCGACCCTCGACGTCGCGGTGGGGGACCTGAACGGCGACGGCAAGCCCGACGTCTACACGGGCCAGGGAGAGTCGGGGGCCTTCACGGACCGGCTCTATCTCGGGAACACGGCCGCGGTGGACACCCTCGCGCCCGTCGCTTCCCAGCTGCAGGCGGTCCTGGCGAGCCCGAGCACGGCCGGCCCCTGGGTCTTCCGCGCCGCGATCCGCGACGGGGTCTACGACGACGGCGTGACCCACGTCTCGGCGGTGGCGAACTACACGATCAACGCCCCGAACGGCGCCTTCCCCGGGAGCGTCGCGATGAAGGACGTCGGCGGTGGGCTGCACCGGGCGTCGATGACGAACCCCGGCGGAGCCGCCGCCGTGGGGCCGGGGACGACGATCGACTACTCGGTGACCGCGACGGACCGGGAGGGGAACTCCGCCGCCTCCGCCACGAGCACCCTGACGGTCTGCGGGGTCGAGGCCTACGACTCCGCGAATCCCCTCCTCACCTCGATCTCGACGGTCCCCACCGGCGGGAGCGTCGGGGGGAACCTCACCCTGACGACGAGCGGGGCGCCCCTATCGTCCCCCGGGATCCTCTTCTTCTCGCTCGGCGCCCTCGACGTCCCCCTCTCCCCGACGGGGGCCGCGCTCATCGACCCCACCCTCCTCGCCGCGTGGCTCAACTTCTCGACCGACCCCGCGGGGGGGAACGTGACCGTGATCCCGATCCCGCCGAACCCCGCCTTCGCGCTCGCGACGGTCTATCTCCAGGAGTTCGTCGTCGACCTCGGGACGATGGTCGTCGAGGCCGCGAACGGCGTGAAGGTCGTCCTCTGCCCGTAGAGCGGGCTTCGCCCTCGCGACGCGCGCGGGGAGAATCCCCGCGCCGTGGTCCGGCTCCTCCTCGTCCTCGACGTCGTCGGCCTCACCCCGCGCCTCCTGCGGGAGCGCGCGCCGGGCCTCCGCTCCCTCCTCGGGCGGGGGTTCGCCGCGCCGATGTCGGCGGTCCTCCCCGCCGTCACCTGCCCGGCGCAGGCGACGATGCTCACCGGGCTCCTCCCCCGCGACCACGGGATCGTCGGCAACGGCTGGTACTTCCGCGACCTCGCCGAGGTCCTCTTCTGGCGCCAGAGCAACGCCCTCGTCGCGGGGGAGAAGGTGTGGGAGGAGGCCCGCCGGCGCGACCCCGCCGTCACCTGCGCGAAGCTCTTCTGGTGGTTCAACCTCTACTCCTCGGCCGATCTCTCCGTGACGCCCCGCCCCTACTACCCGGCCGACGGGCGCAA
Organism: Planctomycetota bacterium; assembly: GCA_022616055.1. Lineage (GTDB taxonomy): Bacteria > Planctomycetota > UBA1135 > UBA1135 > JAKEFM01 > JAKEFM01. The sequence goes on along the minus strand of JAKEFM010000164.1, from coordinate 4,825 downwards.
GATCCCGGGGATCTACGCCTCCCCTCCCGACCTCGAGGCGGACCTCTCCACGCGCCTCGGGACCTTCCCCCTCTTCCAGTTCTGGGGGCCGGGGGCGGGCCTCGTCTCGACGGAGTGGATCGCCGCCTGCGCGAAGCGCGTCCTCGAGCGCCACGCCCCGGCGCTGACCCTCGTCTATCTCCCCCACCTCGACTACGACTTCCAGCGCTTCGGGCCCGGCGACTCCCGCTCCCTCGCCGCCGTCGGGGTGGTCGACCGCGTCGCCTCCGACCTCGCCGCGGCGTGGCGGGAGCGCGGGGCCGAGGTCGTCGTCGTCTCGGAGTACGGGATCGGGCCGGTCGCGGGCTGGGTCGCCCCGAACCGCGCGCTGAGGGAGTCGGGCCTCCTCCGCGCCCGCCCGACGCCGCACGGCGAGGTCCTCGACGCGGGCGCCTCCCGCGCCTTCGCCGTCTGCGACCACCAGGTCGCCCATGTCTACGTCCGCGACCCCGCCGACCGGCCGCGCGCGCGGGCGGCCCTCCTCGCGCTCCCGGGCGTCGAGGCGGTGCTCGGGGAGGAGGAGAAGCGGGCGGCGGGCCTCGACCACCCGCGCGCGGGGGAGCTCCTCGCCCTCGCCGCGCGCGATCGCTGGTTCGCCTACCCCTACTGGTTCGACGACGCCGCGGCGCCCGACTTCGCCCGCACGGTCGACATCCACCGCAAGCCCGGCTACGACCCGGCGGAGCTCTTCCTCGACCCCGCCCGCCCCTTCGTGAAGGCGCGGATCGCCTGGCGGCTCCTCCAGAAGGCGCTCGGCTTCCGGTACCTGATGGACGTGATCCCGCTCGACCCCTCCCCGGTCCGCGGCTCGCACGGCCGCCTCCCCGACGACCCGCAGGACGGGCCGGTCTACGCGTGCACGGATCCCGCGGGCGCCGCCGATCGGGTCGAGATGACCTCGGTGAAGGCGCGGCTCCTCGACCTCCTCCTCGGCGCGCGCTGACCCCACGCGCCGGGCTACGGGACCGGCCGCGGAGGGGGCCTTCCCCCCCTGCGGAACAGGACCGCGTCGAGACCGACGAACCGCCCCGCGCCATGGACCGCGAGGAACGCGAGGACCAGGGCGACGCAGCCGTGCCCGAGGAGGCCCGCGACCTTCGTCCAGAGCGGACCTCCGCCTCCGAAGGGGTTCTCGCACAGCTGGAGGACCGTCATCAGGAAGATCCCCCAGATCGCCCCGAAGGTGACGAGGGCCCCGAGGAGGAGGCTAAGACCGAGCACGACCTCGCCCCAGCCGACGAGGGCGGCGAAGGGGCCGGGAAAGGGTCGCACGACCCACTGGAGGACGGGTCGCCAGAGCCCGACCGGGTGGCCGTCCTCGGAGAGGGTGTCCTGCACGTATCCCGAGAAGGACTCCGGGTAGGGCTTCCCGTCGAAGATCGGGTCGCCGGAGACCTTCGCCAGGCCGAGGACGAGGAAGGAGCCGCCGAGGAAGAGGCGCGCGAGGAGGAGGAGGGCCTGTTTCAAGGCGGATCCGCGCGGAGGCGCGGGCTCTTCTTATCGGGAGCGCGGGCCCCTGGCCTCTCCCTCCTTCCCCCTCAAGCCCGGGCCGTTTCCGCACCGAAATGGGCTCCGGCCCCCGGAGGGATCGGGGGCCCGGTCCGGAGGAGGAAAGCCATGGGGAGGCGAGTCATGAGCCACGAGGGGAAGCGCGGGTTCACCCTGATCGAACTGATGATCGTCGTCGCCATCATCACGATCATCGCGTCGATGGCGATCCCGAACCTGATCTCGGCGCGCACGCTGACGAACGAGACGGCGGCGATCGCGACGCTGCGGAACCTGCTCGCCGCCCAGGCGCAGGTCCAGGCCGCCTCGCAGATCGACTTCGACGGGGACGGCGCGGGGGAGTTCGGCACCTTCGGCGAGCTCTCCGGCAGCGATCCCGTCCGCGGGACGGTGTCGGTGATGATCCCCCCGACGCTCTCGGCCGTCTTCTCCATCATCCAGGGGAGCCGTGTGACGAAGTCGGGCTACCTCTACCAGGTGTGGCTCCCCGACACGGCGGGCGCCGGCGTCGCCGAGGACCCGACCGGCGGACTGGCGGCCCCCGCTTCCGTCGACGCGAACCTCTGCGAGGTGATCTGGTGCGCCTACGCCTGGCCGATCAGCCGCACGGTGAGCGGGAATCGCGCCTTCTTCATCAACCAGTCGGCCGTCCTCCTGCAGTGCTCGAACAACGTCGCCCAGTACAGCGGCACCGGGGCGCCGCCCGCCTTCGACGCCGCCTTCCTCGCCGCGGGCCTGATCACCGGGCCGATCGCGGTGAGCACGATCGGCCAGGACCTCGAGCGCTGGACCGCGGTCCAGTAGCCGCCATGGATCCCCTGCGGGAGACGGCGGAGGCCCTCCCCCCGGCCGCGCCCATGGAGCGCCGGCGGAACGGCGTCCTCACGCGCCACCTCTTCTTCGGCGGTCGGCGTCGGGGCACCCGGGTCAACTCCTACATCGACGTCTACGGGCCCGGCGTGCTCTCGGCGACCTGCGCGATCCTCGGGCTCAACGTCCTCGACTCGATCCTCACCGTGATCCACCTGGGCCACGGGGGCCTCGAGGCGAACCCGATCATGGCCTGGCTCCTCGAGCAGGGGCAGGCGCCGTTCCTCTTCTGGAAGTCCTTCGTCGTCGGGATGAGCGTCGTCTTCCTCTGCGTCCACAAGAACTTCCGCCTCGGACGCGCGGGCCTCGGCGTCGCCCTCTCGAGCTACGGCGGACTCCTCGGCTACCACATGTGGATCATCGGCCAGGCCTGGCCGAGGGCCTAGGCGAGGAGGCTAGGGCGAGGACCCACCGCCGGGGCGGTGGCGGCCGGGCTCCCAGAGCACGTCGGCTCGCCCGCCGTCGTTCTCCGCCCGCGCGAGGACGAAGAGGAGGTCGGAGAGCCGGTTGAGGTAGATCCCCACCTGCGGGTTCACCGGCTCCTCCTCCGCCAGCCGGAAGACCGCCCGCTCGGCCCCGCGGCAGACGGTGCGGGCGACGTGGATCAGCGCCGCGCCGGGGCGCCCGCCCGGCAGCACGAAGCTCTCGAGCGGGGCGAGCCCCGCGTTCTCCCGGTCGATCTCCTTCTCGAGGCGGGCCGCCTGCTCCGCCGTCACGCGGAGCCGCGGCTTCCCTCCCTTGGCCGGCCCCGCCTTCTCCGGGACGCACAGGTCGGCGCCGACGTCGTAGAGGTCGTTCTGGACGGAGCGCAGGAGCGCCGCCCGCGTCGGGTCGAGCCCGCCGAGGGCGAGGGCCACCCCGATCGCCGCGCCGAGCTCGTCGACCCTCCCGTAGGCCTCGATCCGGCGGGAGGTCTTCGGCACCCGCGTCCCGTCGCCGAGCCGCGTCGAGCCGTCGTCGCCGGTCTTCGTGTAGATCTTCGAGAGGTGGACCATCGGCGGGGATTGTAGGGGTCAGGCTCCCTCGAAGAGCCGCCCCTGTCTCTCGCGGAGGAGGTCCCCGTGCCGGGCCTCGTTCCCGGGACCGAGGAGGTGGACCGCCTCGAGCCCCTCCCCCTCGAGCGCCTCGGCGACGAACCGGCGGTGGCAGGAGCGGGGATCGCGCTCGGCGCAGCAGAAGGCGGTCGGCGCCTCCCGCGCGAGCGCGGCGAGCCGCCGGATCCCCGCCGCGAAGGCGGCGCTCCGCGCATGCGGGCCGTAGCCGCCCTCCCGGAAACCGCCGAGTTCCTCGGCGAGGGAGACATAGGCGATCCCCTCCCCGCGCAACGCCGCCTCGAGGGCCGCCCGCCGGAAGTGGAGGAGCCGCGCCGAATCGGGGAACCGGCGGACGTCGGCGAGCGCGCGGATCCCCTTCGAGGCGAGGAGCGCGAGGAACTCCGCAGCCGTCCGGTTCGACGTCCCGACCGAGTAGACGCGCGTCAGTTGGCCTGGGGCTCGTCGGGGAAATGCCGGAAGGACGCTCCCGCCGTGCGGAGCGCCCGCTGCCAGAGCGTCTCGGGGTGGGGGTCGAAGATCCACTCGGGCCGGCAGGCGCAGGCGACCCAGGCGTTCTCCTTGATCTCGTTCAGGAGCTGGCCCTCGCCCCAGCCGGAGTAGCCGATGAGGAAGCGGAGGTCGGAGGGGGGGGTCTTCCGGAGGGCGAGGGCGCGGGCGAGCTCCTCGACCTCCCCGCCGAGGAACACCCCCGGGAGGACCTCGCGCGATCCCGAGAGGTCTCTCTCGTGGTGGAGGATCGTCATCGAGTCGAGGCCGACCGGGCCCCCGAGGAAGACCGGGTCGTCCCGGTCGGGGAAGTGGTTCGGCACGGGCAGCACCTCCTCGAGGGAGCGCCCCGCCGGCCGGTTGAGGACGAAGCCGAAGGCCCCCTTGGCCGAGTGGTCGCACAGGAGCACGGCGGTCCGCCGGAAGTTCGGGTCGGAGAGGTGCGGGGCGGCGAGGAGAACCGCCCCGGGTCGGGGTTCGATGGGCGCCTTGGGCACGTTGTTCTCGTCGGCTGACGAGGAGCATAGCGCCCCGTGCGGGGGCCATTCTGCCGGCCCCCGACCCCGCTCCGTCTACGGCAGGACCTGAACCTGAAGTCGTTGCGAGAAGACCGGCAGAATGGCCCATTGGAAGTGTGCCGCCGCGCCGGCGAGGGAGGCGAGCGGCGGCACGGGCATCGGCACGAAGGCGGCGCCGCCGATCGTCGTGGCCGTGGGGAGCAGGACGTCCGGAGAGACGAGGATGGTGCACCCCGGTAGCCCGACGCCTCCGAGGCCGATCGAGGTCGGCGCGGGCCCTGCGATCAAGACGGCAAGGGAAGAGCCAGGGGCACCGGAAAGGACGAGCGTGAAGCCGGGATTCCCGAT
>JAKEFM010000163.1 GCA_022616055.1 Planctomycetota bacterium | reverse complement strand
TGGATAAGCATCTTTGCGAATCTCGGGTCCTGGAACGGCCGTCTCCTGGGCGTCTGCGCCTGCGTCGCGCCGGAAGACGTCCGGTCTCCTTCGACGGGGGAGGCCAACCTCCTCGCGCTCGCCCTCCGCGCCCTCGCCGGGTGGGCGGGCCCCGGCTCCCCGAAGGCCTTCCTCGCGCCCCCGACCTTCCCGGTCCTCACGATCCTCGGTCGGGAGTCGCTCGAGATCCGGGAATCGCTCGAGTCGATCGCGCCCCCGAAGGTCGGCCCGCTCCCGCTCCTCGTGCGGCCCGAGGTCCGGGACGCGATCCCCTCCGTCGCGACCGTGGAGGTCTACCACCTCCACCTCCTCGGCCCGGCGCGCGTGGAGGGGGAGGAGCGCTGGCGGATCCTCGCCCTCTGCGATCACGCGAGGAGGAAGGTCGTGGCGGCGGCGCCCGTCCCGGAGGACGGGCTCGAATGGCGAGGGGGCGAGGCCCTCCTCGACGCCCTCGCCGGCGACCTCCAGTGCACGGCGCCGCCGCCGCGCCCGGCGAGGATCGTCACGGACTTCCGCCCGCTCTACGAGTACGCGCGCGAGGCGGTCGAGGGCCTCGGCATCCGGCTCGTCCACGAGCCGCGCATCCCCTCGCTCCGGGGTCTCCTGGACAAGGTCGGGGACGCCCTCGACGAGGTCCAGGATCGCCGGGACGAGCTCCACCTCCTCCGCGGCCTCCCGGAGTGACGGGGGGGCGCGCGGGCCCCGCGCGTTCGACGGGAGCCAGGGGAACGCTCCCGGGGGTACTCGGCGGGGCGGGGGCGGAGCCGGCGCGATCGACGCTCCGGACCCTGTCGGACTGCATCCGAGAGCCGGTCGGCGTCCCCGCCGCGAACCCTCGGGTGGACGAGCCCTCCTCCGAGGGCGAGGTCATCGGCGGGAGGGCGGAGAGCGGCGTCTGCCTCGAGGCCGAGTCCCCAGGGAGCCGAATCCGATCCGCTCCGTGCTCGGGCCCGGGGACGCCATGAGTTCGCGGACGGCCCCGAACACGGCCTCGAGCTGCGTGTCGTGCGCCGTGGGGCTCCTCTCGAGCTCCCCGAGCTCCCGCAGGAGGTGCGCGTGGGAGGCGAGGATCTCCCCGAAGCCTCACGAACGCCCGCACGACCGCGAGGCTCGCGGCGACGGCGACGGGCGTATTCACCACCGCCGCCGCCATGACGGCCCCGCGCTCGGGGAAGGCGAGCGGCGGCTTGCGCGGCCCGCCCCGGCCCGAACTTGACCTCGCAGAATGCAACTTCAAGCTCGCGGCTCCCGCCTCCTCGTCGCCTTCACCCTGCACTCGACTTTGCCGATACTAGGCCTGCGCCGCGGGAAGTCCGAGGGGAAGAGGTAAGGGCCCTGATGCAACGGGTGGCCGACGACGTCCACTCCCTGGGGGCGCTCGACTCGGTCGGCCTCGTCGTCCTCCTCCTCTTCCTCGTCCTCGGATTCGCCCACGGCTTCGTCGGGCAGACCGCCCGCCTCTTCGCCCTGGGGGTCGGCTTCCTCGTCGCGAGGGCGGGGGGGCCCCCCCTCGCTTCCTCGATCCCCTCGATCCTCCCGGACCTCGGACCCTCGGTGCGGCTCGGGATCGCCTACGCCCTCCTCTCCCTCTCCGTCCTCGTCGCGACGGCGCTCCTCGCGGCGCTCGCGCGCAGGGCCCTCGGCTCCCTCCACCTCTCCTTCCTCGACCGCCTCGCCGGAGCGGGGATGGGCCTCCTCACGGGCGCGGTCGTCCACCTCGCCGTCCTCGCCTGCGTCGTCGTGCTCGCGAAGGAGGATCGCATCGGGAAACTCGCGGCGGGCTCGAGGAGCCTCCGCGCGGCCTTCGAGATCGCCGAGGCCGTGGGCCCGGCCCTCCCCCCCGCGGCGCGCGCGGAGATCGAGCTCGCCCGGGCGCGGATCGCCCGGTTCGAGGAGTCGCGCCCGGTCCCGGACGGGGCCCCGGGGGGGCCCTGAGGCGCGCCTGCTGGGCGGGGAGGCGGAGCTCCCCTCCCGCCGCGCGGTCTCGCCGAAGTCGCCTGCCCGGAAGCCCCGGCTCCGGCCTCGCTCCACGGGGGACGGGGACCCGAGGTCGCCCGGCCTGCGGAGGCTCCTCGAGGGAGCGGTCGCGCCCGAAAGTCGATCGGGGGTTGGCTCCGCGAGGAGGAAGGCGAAGTCCGGCGGGAAGCGACGAGGGTTGCGCCGCGCGTGCTGGTTCAGGCGCGTCGTCGAGACCCCGTGGATCGCGGCGAGGTCCGCATCGAGGATCGGCCTGCGGCCGCGGAACTCGAAGATGCGGCGCTCGATCCGCTCGACCCGCAGACCTGCGGCGGACTCCTCCATGGGGCCCCCCACTTGTACCTTTCCTCGCTGCGGCGCGGGTCTCTTCACCCAGGAAGGACGAATGAGCGGACGGACGGTTGCATCGGGCCCCGGGGGGCTGGGGAGGCGGGCCGGATCGTGGCCGACTCGGCCGCGCCCGAGGGGCGGCGAGGAGGGCCGGCGCGGTGGCGGCGGGTAGGCTTCGCGGCATGTTCCGGCGTGGGATCCTCGCGGCGGCCCTCCTCCTCCCCGGCGCGGCGCCTCAGCAGGACCCGCGCGCGGCATGGCTCGCGACGCACGCGATCCGGATGCGCTCGCTCGACCCCGCGGACGGGGACTTCTCCGACCTCGAGCCGCTCAAGGCGCGGATCGCCGGCGCGCGGATCGTCCTCCTCGGGGAGCAGACGCACGGCGAGGGCTCGACCTTCCTCGGGAAGACCCGGCTGATCGCCTTCCTGCACGAGAAGATGGGGTTCGACGTCCTGTGCTTCGAGAGCGGCCTCTACGACTGCCGGAAGGCGTGGGACGAGATCCTCGCCGGGAAGGAGGCCTGGCCGGCGATGAAGCAGGGGATCTTCCCGATCTGGATGGAGAGCCGGCAGCTCGAGCCGCTCACGGAGTATCTCGGTCGCGCCGCGCGCTCGCCGCGCCCCCTGGAACTGTGCGGCTACGACTGCCAGCTCACGGGCAAGGCCTCGACCGAGTCCCTCGTCGCGGATCTCCGCGCGCTCGTCACGGCGCTGACACCCCCGGCGGTGACGGAAGCGGAGTGGGGGAGGATCGAGACCTTCGCGAAGGCGCTCCTCGAGGGGAAGGCCCCGGAGGGGGAGGACCTCCGCGCGGGGAAGGCGGCCCTCGAGGCACTCGCGGCCGCCCTCGACTCGCCGCGCTTCTCGGCCACGCGCCCGGCCGCGGAGCGCGCCTTCTGGCGCCAGGTGCTCGAGAGCCTCGGCGCCCTCCCCGCCCACCTCGCCGTCTCGGAGCGCAAGGGCATCCCCCTCGCCGACCAGTTCAACCCGCGCGACGAGCAGGGCGCGCGGAACATGCTCTTCCTCGCTCGCGCCCGCTACCCGGACAGGAAGATCGTGGTCTGGGCGGCGAGCATGCACCTCCTCCGCGCCCACCCCTCGATCGAGACGCAGCGGGCCGGCTTCAATTACCGCGGGGTGCGCTCGATGGGGGACCGCCTCTCGGAGGCACTCGGCGAGGAGGTCTTCACGATCGCTTTCACGACCGGCCCCGGCGAGGCGGCGCTCCCCTGGGGCGACCGGTGGCCCATCCCTCCTGCGCCGGAGGGCTCGCTCGAGGACCTCTGCGCGCGGGCGGGTCTCGAGAACGCGATCGTCCCGGTGCGGGGGGCCGGAGCGGGCTCCCCCTTCGCCAAGCCCCTCGTCGCCCGCCCGCTTGGCAACAGCCCGATGCGGGCCGACTGGGGGCGCCACCTCGACGCCTTCGTCTTCACGAAGGTCGCGGAGCCGAGCCGACGGCGCTTCGCGAAGGAGGAGGTGGAGGCGCACCGCGACGTCGTCGCCGCCCTCGAGAAGGCGGCGGCGCGCTTCCGCGCGCGCTGGGAGGAAGGGAACGTCTGGGCCGACAAGGGGGACCTCGACTCGGCGTGGGAGACCTGGCGGGAGATCTTCTCCCCTTCGCCGGAGGCGGTCCGCGAGGCGGAGGCGAAGGTGAGGGCCTGGGCGTCCCGGGCCGCGGAGCACCCCGCGCTCGGATACCGGGTGCACCTGCTCTACGCAAGACTCGCGAGCGAGCGCGGTGACCTCGACGGGGCGATCGCGGAGGTCGACCGCGCGCTCGCGGCCTACCCGGAGAAGGACCGTCCCGACCCGATGGTGCACGGCGCGTGGCAGCACCTCGCGAACCGCAAGGCGATGTTCCTCTGGGACAAGTCGGGCTTCCCCGAGGCGCTCGCGTGGGCGGCGGGGGCGCTGGCTCGCGAGCCGAAGTTCCACTTCTTCCACGCCGTCCCCTGGCTCGAGCGGATCGGGGAGGACCGGGGGAAGCGGGATGCTCTGGGGAGCGCGATCGCGGGTGCCTACGGGAAGCGGGCCGCGGCGTTTCCGGCGGACGCGGCGCGGGTTCGCAAGTACGCGGGACTCTTCGTGGAGACCGTGAAGTAATACGGTTTCACGGCATCACGCCGTCCAACGCTCCGGCTCAGCTGCGGACGCGCGAAGCGCCGCCGTCCGCTGGAGCGAATGGGTAGCCCGCTTCCGGGATTTCGCATGCCAAGTGCAACACGGCCAAGCGACCGCTGGCAGCCCCATATGGAAGGAAAGACGACCTGGGAGTCGTGGACTTCCGTCTCCATGGCTAGCTTCTCGGCTCATACCGCATCGCCACCGCCCCCGAGCCGAGCTCCAGCCGGCTCACGAGCTTCAAGTCGACACGCTTTGACAACCCCGCGAACAACGTCGGCCCATGGCCCACTACCCTGGGATGCACGACGAACTCGTACTCGTCGATCAATCCCAGCTCCGCCAACGCCTGCGGGAGCTTCACGCCTCCCACGAACAGTCCCTTGCCCGACTCCCGCTTGAGCTGCTGAACGGCCT
>JAKEFM010000162.1 GCA_022616055.1 Planctomycetota bacterium | reverse complement strand
CCAGCCGGACGCCTTGGCTTCCGTCGATGGACGAGTGCTTCACACACGGGGCGTCGGAGGGGGCGGCGGCGGAGCAGGCGGGAATCTCAACCGCAGGGTTCTGCTGCGCGCGAACCCGGGCCTGGATCCTCGTCGCCTCAAGATCGGTCAGCCAATCACCATCGCCGCCGTCTCGATTGCGGCCGACGACGAGTTGCAGATCTTCGATCCGGCGACCTCGAAGCCCCTGAACGACGTCACGATGGGTCTCGACGATCTCAAGACGCTGGGCTACGTGTCCGTGGGCGAGTCCACGACCGAGTCCTTCTCCCCGATCGTCGAGAACGCCTACATCCGCCCCCTCGGCGAGGCGGCACTCTCGACGTTCTCCATCGACGTCGACACGGCGGCCTACTCCATCGTGCGCCGCTGCCTCGTCGAGCAGAACCGCCTCCCGCCCCCCGGCGCGCTCCGCATCGAGGAACTGGTGAACTACTTCCCCTACTCCTACGCGGGCCCCGCCGGCCCCGACCCCTTCTCCGTCCACGTCGACGCCGCCTCCTGCCCCTGGAACCCGGCCCACCGGCTCGTGCGCATCGTCCTGCAGGGCCGCCGTGTCGAGGAGCCCGAGCGCCCCGCCGCCAACCTCGTCTTCCTCCTCGACGTCTCGGGATCGATGAACCAGCCGAACAAGCTCCCCCTCGTGAAGCAGTCGCTCTCGATGCTGACGGAGCGCCTCTCGCCCCGCGACCGCGTGGCGATGGTCGTCTACGCCGGGGCGTCGGGCCTGGCGCTCCCGTCGACCACGGGGGACCACAAGGCCGAGATCCTGGGCGCGCTGGAGCGCCTCCAGGCCGGCGGCTCCACCAACGGCGCCGCGGGGATCGAGCAGGCCTACCAGGTCGCGACGGAGAACTTCGTCCGCGGCGGCATCAACCGCGTCGTCCTCGCCACGGACGGGGACTTCAACGTCGGCGTCTCCGACCCGAGCGCACTCGTGAAGCTGATCGAGGACAAGGCGAAGTCGGGCGTCTTCCTGACGGCCCTCGGGTACGGCATGGACAACCTCAAGGACTCCACGCTGGAGCAGCTCGCCGACAAGGGGAACGGGAACTACGGCTACATCGACACCGTGAACGAGGCGAAGAAGGTCCTCGTGGACCAGGGCATGGGCACGCTCCACGCCATCGCCAAGGACGTGAAGATCCAGGTCGAGTTCAACCCGGCGCGCGTGGCGGCCTTCCGGCTCCTGGGCTACGAGAACCGCGTCCTCTCGGCCCAGGACTTCGCCGACGACAGGAAGGACGCGGGCGAGATCGGCGCCGGCCACACCGTGACCGCGTTCTACGAGGTGGTCCCGGCGGGGGAGGCGGTCCCCGGGGCGCCGGTGGACGCGCTGCGGTACCAGCGGCTCACGGAGTCCTCCGGGAGCGGGGAGAGCCTCGTCGTGAAGCTCCGCTGGAAGGAGCCCGAGGGGACGGTCAGCTCGCTCCGCGAGGTCCCGTTCCTCGACGCCGGGCTGCGCTTCGACGCCGCCGACCCCGACTTCCGCTTCGGCGCCGCCGTCGCCGCGTTCGGGATGGTGCTGCGCGACTCCGACCACAAGGGCGACGCCACCCTCGGCCTCGTCCGCGAGATCGCCTCCGGGGCGCTCTCCGACGACCCCGGCGGCTGGCGAGGGGAGTTCCTCGGCCTCCTCGACCGCGCGGCGAACCTGAAGAAGTAGGGGCCGGGCTTGCCCGGCCCGGGCGACCCCCTCCCGAATCCTCCGATTCCCTCTTGCACGCCCGGCGGCCGCCGCTAAGTTACCTCCCCGGGTTTCGAAGGAAGGCGACGGGTCACGGGTCGCCGCACCAAGGCGCACCCCGGGGACGGGGGTCGGGAACGGGCTTCCCGAACCCCCGCCCGGGTCGTCGCGCCGGAAACCCCCCTCCATTCCCCGCGGGGGATCGGTCCGCGTCCACCCCATAGGGAGGTCGGACGCTGGAACCCGGAGGTGTGCGATGAAGAACCTCGTTCGGCTGGGCGCCCTCGCGGCGGTCCTGGCCCTCGCGTCGGCGGCGGTGGCGGGAGACTGCGGAAGTGGCGGCGGATTCGACTGCTCGAACATGTGCCCGCTCGCCAAGCAGGCGAACGAGCGCCGCGCCTTCGGCGCGGAGGGCGGCGCCGCGGCCCGGAAGGCCCTCGCGGCCCAGGTGCAGAAGAACCTCGCGAGGGTGTAGGGCTTCTCTACGGCATCACTCGCGACGGGGCTGCCGAGGCCCTTCGCGATCCCCCCGGCCGCGGGGACGCGTGTCCCCGCGGCCGTTTCCCTTTCCGCCCCGAGGTGCCCCATGACCCGAACCCTGGTCCTCTGCGCCGCGGCCGTGCTCCTGCTCTCCCTGCCCGCGCGCGCCGGCGACTCCGTCGAGGCCGCGATGAAGCTGTTCGAGGCCGGCGAGTACTCGAAGGCGGCCGAGGCCGCGGAGAAGGTCGGCGCGGACGATCCGCTGTACGCGAGGGCGCGCTACCTGGCGGGGGAGTCCCGCCTCGCCCTCGGAGAGCCGGACTTGGCGGAGGCCCACTTCCGCGCCGCCCTCGAGAAGAAGCCGGACGCGATCCCCGCGCAGACGGGGCTCGGGCGCGCGCTCCTCGCCCGGGGGAAGGCCGACGAGGCGCTCCCGGTCCTCGAGAAGGCCGTGAAGGCGGACGGGTAGGACGCCGGCGCGCGGCGGGCGCTGGGCGAGTGCCTCGCCGCGAAGGGGAAGACCGCCGAGGCGCGGAAGGAGCTCGAGCAGGCGCAGAAGCTCGACCCGAAGGACCCCCTGTCGGCGCACGCCCTGGCGGAGTTCCTCGTCAAGCAGGGAGACGCCGAGGCCGCGGGGCGCGCGGCGGAGGTCCACGCGAAGGCCGATCCCAGGTCCGCCATGGGGCCCTTCCTCCGCGGCCTGGCGCTGGACCGCCTCGGCAAGGGCAGGGAGGCCATCGAGGCCTACGAGGCGGCCCTCGCCCGGGACCCTAAGTTCCTCGACGCGCACAAGAACCTGGCCATCCTCTGCCACACGCGCAACCCCACCTACCAGGATCGCGCGCGGACCGAGAAGGCCATGGCGCACTACGAGCGCTACTTCGCCCTCGGCGGCGCCGACGCCGAGTT
>JAKEFM010000161.1 GCA_022616055.1 Planctomycetota bacterium | reverse complement strand
GTCACCGCCTCGACCACGCAGAGCGCCGGGAGCTCGCCGCCCGCAAGCACGAAGTCCCCGATCGAGATTTCCTCCCACTCCGCCTCGAGGCACACCCGCTCGTCGATGCCTTCGTAGCGTCCGGCGAGGAGGAGGATCCGCTCCTCCCGCGCCAGCCGGCGCGCGGTTTCCTGGCGGAAGGGCGCGCCCGCGGGCGTGAGGAGGACCTTGTGGAACGGTCCCTCGCGCGCCTCCAACCATTCGATGCAGTCGAGGATCGGCTCGGGCTTCAGGACCATCCCCGGACCTCCGCCGAACGGACGATCATCGACGGTGCGGTGTCTGTCCCGGGCGAAGTCCCGGAAGTCGACCAGCTTGATCCGCACCAGTCCCTTCTCCGCGGCGATCCCGAGGATGCTCGACCGCACGTACGGTTCGAGGGCCTCTGGAAACAGCGTCAGGACGGTGAGGAGCACGTCGGCCTCCCCCCGGCAAAGGGCCGAGCAGGGTAGATCCGATCCCCCCCTCGGTCAAGGAGCCCGGGGCGGGAGGGGACCTGCGTCCCCCCCGCGCTACCTTCTTCCTGGAAGCCATGTTCACCGGCATCGTGGAGGCCGCCGTGCCCGTCCGGGCCCTGGAGCGACGGGGCACGGGCGGCCGCCTGCTCCTGGCCGCCCCGGCGGAGGGGGCGGAGAGCGCCTTCGAGGCGCGGATCGGGGACTCGATCGCGGTCTCCGGCTGCTGCCTCACCCTGGCCGAGCGCGGTCCGGGGGGCCTGGCCTTCGACCTCTCCGCGGAGACCTTCCTCCGCACCTGGTTCGAGAAGGGCCTCGTCCCGGGCCGGCGGGTCAACCTGGAGCGCGCCCTCCGGCTGGACGAGCGCCTGGGCGGTCACGTCGTCACCGGCCACGTCGACGGGGGGGCTACGCTCGTCGCGCTGCGCGAGGCGGGCGACGGCGGGCGGGTGGCAACCTTCGAGGTCGACCCGGGGCTCGAGCGCTACCTCGTCGAGAAGGGCTCGATCGCCCTCGACGGGGTTAGCCTGACCGTCGTCGCTCCGCGCGCGCGGCGCTTCGACGTGGCCTTGATCCCGCACACGCTCTCCGC
>JAKEFM010000160.1 GCA_022616055.1 Planctomycetota bacterium | reverse complement strand
GTTGGGGGGGGGGGGGGGGGGGGGGGGGGGGGGGGGGGGGGGGGGGGGGGGCGGGGGCGGGGGCGGGGGTGGTGGGGTTGGTGGGGGCTTCCGGTCCGGAGGGAAGCCGCGCGGGCATGGGCCTCCCCGAGGGGGCGGAGGGGGATTCTCGCGGGAGGGCGGCGGCGGCGGCGGCGGCGGCTGGCAGTCGCCGAGGCCGTACCGCCCCCCCACCGACAAGTTTCGGATCGTCTGCGACGGGTGCGGCCAGGAGGCGTCGGTTCCCTTCGAGCCCGCCGCGGGCCGCCCCGTCTACTGCCAGGCCTGCTACCGCGACCGGAAGGGACGCTGAAGTCTCCCCGGCGGTCGGGTCGATGAGGTTCGCTTTCGCCTGACGGCGGGAGCTTCGGGGAGCGCGGGCCGGGTGTCCCGGGCCGCTTCGCCCCAGGGAGTGAACAGAACGGTGTCGATTCGGGTCCAGGTTCGTCCGAACGAGTCTCTCGAGGCCGCCCTGCGGCGCTTCAAGCGCCAGGTGAACTACGCCGGCATCTACCGCCAGGTGAAGAAGGCGGCGTACTACGAGAAGCCGAGCGAGAAGCGGCGTCGCGAGGCGAGGGAGCGGGTCCGGACGATCCAGAAGGCGATGCGCAAGCAGGCCGGCGGGTGATCGGGGCCGGGCCCGTAGAGGGCCCGGTCGCCCCGCGCTCGCGCCGGGGGCGCCGCTCCTCCAGGTGGAGCCGTGAGCCTTCCGCCCGATCCGCTCGTCCAGCCCGGCGCCGTCGAGCGCATCCGCTTCCGGGTCCCGGACGCCGAGGCCGGCACGCGCGTGGACGTGTTCCTCCGCGACCGCCTCCCCTGGAGGTCGCGCACCGGCGTCCAGAGGCTGATCCAGGAGGGGAAGGTCGCCGCCGTCCGCGGCAGCCTCGAGACGACCTTCCGCCACCCCGCCGATCGGGTTCCGGCCGGGGGGGACGTGGTCCTGGTGGTTCCCCAGCCGCGCGCCGGAGTCGCCCCGCCCCGCCCGATCGACCTCTCGATCCTCTACGAGGACGAGTGGCTGCTCGCCGTCGACAAGCCCCCGAACCTCCCGGTCCATCCGAGCGGGCGCTACCTCTACGACACCCTCATCTTCGCGCTCTACCGGCGCTACCGGAGGCCGGACGACCCGCGCGCGGACATCCGGCCGCGCCTCCTCCACCGGATCGACCGGGAGACCTCCGGCCTCGTCCTCTGCTCGAAGGACGATCGGGCGCACCTCATCCTCTACCGGATGTTCGAGGGGAGGGAGATCTTCAAGGAGTACCTCGCCCTCGTGCACGGGGAGCCGCGGGAGGACGAGGGGACGATCGACCTCCCGCTGGCGCCGAGCGGAGGGCCGATCCGCGTCAAGATGGTCGTCCGCGCCGACGGTCTCCCCTCGCTCACCCGCTGGCGCGTCGTGAGGCGCGCCCGGGGATTCGCCCTCCTCGCGTGCGAACCGAAGACCGGGCGCCAGCACCAGATCCGGGCCCACCTCGCGAAGATCGGTCACGCGGTCGTCGGGGACAAGATCTACGGCCCCGACGAGAAGCTCTTCCTGAAGGCGCTCGCGAAGGAACTGTCGGAGGAGGACCGCTCGCGCCTACTCCTCGACCGGCACGCCCTCCACGCCCATCGGCTCCGGTTCCCCCACCCGATCCGCGGCGAGGAAGTGGAGATCGTCGCGCCGCTCCCCCAGGACATGGCGGCCTTCCTGGAGCGGCTCGACGCGGGAGGGGTCGCCTCCCACTGACTCCGGACAGCGAGGGGAAGTCCCTACGGCGCGCCCGGCCGGATTGCCGGGGCGTCGAACTGCCCGGGCTCGTCCGTGATGGGGGTGACGAGGCGATAGCGGTCTGTTTCGTAGAGCGGATCCCGGCTCACGTGCGGCCGAGCCGAGGGATCTCCGGCCTTCCTCTCGGGCACCAGAATCCGGGTGTTGATCACCGGGTCCGTGGCCGGGAGCGGAGTGACCACCGAGTCCTTGCGGGCCATGACGACCTCCCTCTTGGGATTGGGCCCCGTCGGACGAGATCTAGTAGCCGGAAAACGTACGTTCGAGAACGGACGGGCAGTATAGGAGCCAGTCCCTGGCCGGGGCAAGCCGAGGAGTCCACCGCGCCTCCGCTCCGTCCGTTCACGGCCACGGAGGCATCATCCGGAAGGAGGGCGCGAGTCGAGGAGAGCCAGGCCCAACTGCTTTCGGACCAACGGTTCAGGGCGTGCCCCGAGGCGCGGGGTCCTCGCCGTGAACCTCCCAGACCCAGATCTCCCCGCGCGTCCCTCCTGTCACGAGGAGCGCGCCGTCCGGGCTCGCCGCGATCGCGAGGGAGGCGGATCGATGGGCGGACAGCAATGCGAGCTCGGCACCGGTGTCGGGGGAGAGGAGGGTCAGGCTCTCCCCGTGGAGGATGTGGAGGTAGCGACCCCTGGGGTCGAAGGCGACGTGGACCGACCCCTGGACCGTCCGGCCCCACAGTCGGGCGCCGGAGGGATAGGCGAACGCGTCGACTCGCCCGCTCCCCCCGACCGCGATCTCGGCCCGATCCGGATGGAAGGCCAGCGAGACCGCCATCGACTCGAGCGCCGCCTCGCCGGCGAGCCGGTTCCCCTCGAAGACGCGGAGGCGGTAGGTTCCGGGGCTCGCGCCGGCGGCGACCGCGAGGGTCCCTCCGCGGGCCGCGGCCGCCGTCGCCCTCGGCTCCGGGAGGAGGACCTCGCCGCTTCCGTCCGCCGCACGGACGCGCACCCCTTCCCCACGGACGATCCGGCACCGAGGGGTGCCGGCCGAGGGGCGGCCCGGCGTCCCGGCCACCTCCGGGGTCGTTCCCGGGCGCAGCTCGACCACGCGTCCGTCGGAGAGGAGCGCCTCGAACGCGCCGGGATCCGGTCCCGCCTCGATCCCCGCGACGCCGGCCCGGCCGCCCGGGGCGCGGAAGGGAGGGCCGAGGAGTTCCCCCTCCTGGAGATCGAAGAGGGCGAGCGCCCCGTCGTAGGAGCCGAGCGCCGCGTAGCGACCCGAGGCGTCGATCGCGAGGGAGGTCACCGCGGCCTCGAAGACCTCGTGATGCTCCCGCAGCCGGACCTGCGCGGACTCGAGCGTCCAGTCGGGCTTGATCTGGCGGAGCATTCCGCAGGAGGCGAGCGGGAGGGCGAAGGGGAGGAGGGCGCCGCGTCTCACTCCCCCTCCACGATCTCGATCCGCCGGCGCGTCGAGATCCCCTCGACCACCTGGACGAGGCCCGAGGGCCACCGGACCTCGAGCGCGACGGGCCCCTCGTGCGCGCCGAAGCCGAAGTGCGCCTCGAGGGGCTTCGACGAGAGGAAGGAGCCCCCGGCCTGCACCTGCCGCAGGTAGCGGCGTTGCCCGGCGCGCGCGAGGAGGACGGCGCCCACCCCGTCGCGCGGGCTGCGCCGGCCGCGGAGGGAGACCTCCAGCCAGGCCGGTCGCGGCGGGAGGTCGTTGCGGAGCAGGCGCGCGGGCCCGTTGCAGTCGAGGACGAGGAGGTCGAGGTCCCCGTCGCGGTCGACGTCGCCGCAGGCCGCCCCGCGCCCCACGTACGCCTCGCGGAAGGCGGGGCCCGCGCGGGCGCTCGCGTCGGCGAAGCGTCCCGCGCCGTCGTTCAGGTGGAGGACGTTCGTCTGCCGGAATGATCCGGAGAAGCTCGCGCGGGTGAACGCCCCCGGGAGCCAGTCCTCGGGGATCGTCTTCGCCGCGAGGCGCTTGAGGTTCCCGATGACGTGGCCGTTGGCGACGAAGAGGTCGAGGTCGCCGTCGAGGTCGGCGTCGAACAGCTCGGCCCCCCAGGCGACGGGCTCCACGGCCGACGCGAGGCCGGCGGCCGCCGTCGCGTCCTCGAACGAGCCCCCCCCGAGGTTCCGGTACAGCGTGTCCGGCTCCCCCGCGAAGTTCGTGACGACGAGGTCGAAGTCGAGGTCGCCGTCGACGTCGCCCCAGGCGAGCCCCATCGAGCCCTGGGGCCGGCCCGCCGCGTCGAGGGCGGTCCCCGACCAGAGGGAGACGTCCTCGAAGGTCCCGTCCCCGAGGTTGCGGAAGAGCCCGTTCGGCGTCGTGTCGCACGCGAGGTAGAGGTCGTCGAAGCCGTCCCCGTCGAAGTCGGCGGCGGCCGTCCCGAGGGTCTTCCCCTCGGGCCAGGCGACGCCGGCGCCCGCCGTGACGTCCGTGAAGGTGCCGTCCCCCTCGTTCCTCCAGAGGGAGGAGCCGACGCCGGAGAAGCTCTGCGGGAGCTGCCGGTACCCGGCGAACTCCTCGGCGTCGAGATCCCCTCCCGCCTTCCGGAGGCGCTCGTCGAAGTCGACGTAGTTCGCGACGAAGAGGTCGAGGTCCCCGTCCCGGTCGTAGTCGAAGAGGACGCACCCGGCCGAGAAGCGGGGATCGCCGAGCCGCGCCCGGACGGCCGCCTCCTCGAACCTCCCGCCCCCCCGGTTCCGGAAGTAGAGGTCGGGCCCGTAGCGCGCGAGATAGAGGTCGGGGTCGCCGTCCCCGTCGGCGTCCGCCAGCACGCACCCCATCGACCAGCCGGTCGCGCCGAGGCCCGAGTCCGCCGTCGCGTCCCGGAAGCGCAGCCCCCCCTCGTTCCGGAACAGGCCGTTCGGAAGGTCCGCCCCCTCCCTGCGCGGCTCGAGCTGCGAGCCGTTGAGGAGGTAGGCGTCGAGGTCGCCGTCCCCGTCGACGTCGACGAGCGCGCAGCCCGCCCCCGTCATGTCGAGGATGAGGTCGCGCCCCGTCCCCGCGCGGTGGACGAACCGGATCCCCGCCTCCTCGGCGACGTCGTGGAACGTCGGGACCCCTCCGCCGGTCCCGTGCGCGAGGAGGAGCGGGAGGATCACGGCGCCGCGAACCCGTGCGCGGGGCGCGCCCGCCCCTCCCCCTCGATCGCCCGGTAGGCCCCCTCCGCCGCGAGGTCGCCGAGGTCCTCCTCGAGCCCGGAGGGCCAGCGCACCCGCACGCGCGCGCTCGCCTCCGCGCCGAGGCCGACCAGGAGGGCGCGCTCGTGCGAGCCGAGGAAGGCGTTTCCCGCCCGGGTCTCGCGGACCTGGCGGGACGGGCCGCTCTCGAACGTGGCGCGCGCGCCGACCGCGTCGCGGGCGCTCCGCGTCCCCTCGAGGAGGAGGGCGAGGCGGTGGTTCCGGTTCCCGAGGTTGCGGTAGAGCGTCCCCCGGTCGCGCGCGTTGCGGAGGTGGAGGTCGGGGAAGCCGTCCCGGTCGAAGTCGGCGACGACGAGACACCTCGCGACCCGGCGGTCGGCGACCCCCGCCGGGTAGCCGATCTCGCGGAAGCGCCCTCCCCCCAGGTTCTCGAACAGCCGCTTCCGCTCGTCTCCGTGGAGGCCCCGTCCGCCCGGGTCGAAGAGGATCCCCTCCTCGAGGTGCTCCTCCCAGCCGGCGATCACGGCCCCCCAGAAGTCGAGGCGAGCCTCCCCCGACCCGGCGAGGAGGCCATTCGGGGCGAAGAGGTCGAGGTCCCCGTCGGCGTCCGCGTCGAGGAAATCGGAGGACCAGCCCCATCCCGCGCGGGTCACCCCCTCCTCCTCGCTGTCGTCCGCGAAGCGGCCCCGGCCGTCGTTGCGCAGGAGCGTGTTCCCGCGGGCCATCTTGAGGAGCATCCGCTGCGAGAAGCCGCGGAAGATCCGTCCGAGGAGGGGGAGCGGCAGGTCGGGGTCCTTGAACAGGAACCCGTAGGAGCAGTGGATGTTCGAGACGTACAGATCGAGGTCCCCGTCCCCCTCGACGTCCCCGACCCCGACCCCCATCCCGAAGCCGACGTCCTCCGCCCGCGCCTGGCGCGTCGTCTCGACGAAGCGGCCGTCGCCCCGGTTCATGAGGAGGGCGTTCCGGCCGAAGTCGTTCGCCACGTAGAGGTCGGGGGAGCCCTCGCCGTCGAGGTCGGCGAAGGCGCAGGCGAGGCTCCACCCCTCCTCGTCCACGCCCGCCCCCGCGGTCCCCTCCTCGAAGGTCCCGTCCCCCTGGTTCAGGTAGAGCGAGTTCGGCTCGCCGTTCCGCGCCGCGAAGGGGGGATCGGGGAGGGCGCCGGCGTAGTCCCCCGAGCGGCAGACGTAGAGGTCGAGGTCGCCGTCGCGGTCGACATCGGCGAAGGCGGCGGAAGTCGCGCGTCCCTCGACGCGGAGCCGCGCCCCCGCGGTCGCGTCCGCGAACCGTCCCCCCTCGTTGCGGAAGAGGCGCGCCGGCGCGAAGTGGTCGAGCGCGACGAGGTCGGGTCTCCCGTCCCCGTCGACGTCGGCGGAGGCGACGCCGTGGCCCGTCGCCAGGCCGAGGCCCGCGGCCTCGGTCCGCTCGGCAAAGGTCCCGTCGCCCCGGTTGCGGTAGAGCACGCTCGCCACGCCGTCCGCGCAGAAGAGGTCCGTCCAGCCGTCCCCGTCGTAGTCGAGGGCCGCCGCCCCGGAGGCCGGGGACTCGCCCCGCACGATGCGGTTCGACCCGGCGGCCCGCGCGGAGGGGCGGTGGCGGTCGAGGAGCCTCGCGGCCTCGGTGACGTCCTCGAACCAGGGCGAGGCGAGGGCGGCCTCGCTCCTCCCGGTCTCGCGCCGCGAGGCGAGGTCGAGCCGGCCGTCGAGGGCGGACCGGCGCAGCTCGATCTCGAAGGTCTGCTCGCGCGTGGCGCGCGAGCCGTCGGGACGCGAGATCCCGGAGGTCACGCGGGCCCGCGCGGGGATCGGGGCGAGGCGGGCGTCGGCGTCGAGCAGCTCGACCTCGGTCCATTCGATCCTCTCCCCCGGCGACGCGCCGAGGCGGGCGGCTTCCCCCTTCCACGCCCCCGCCGCCGCGTCGACCTCCCGGACGATCTCGAGCCGCGCGAGGTAGCGCTCGCGGGAGGCGCAGGAGACCGCCCCGAGGGCGGCGAGGAATCCGGGAAGGGAGCGCACGGGAGGGGTCCTCGACGAGCCGGGAATCCTAGCCGCCCCTCCGCTTCGACGGGTTCGCGGCGAGGTCTAGAATCCCCGCCCCCCCCTCGGAGGATCTTGCGCCTCACCCCGATCGGCGTCCTGCTCCCGCTCCTCGGCGGCTGCGCGTCGACGAAGTGGGACGAGGCGGAGCTGCGGCGGATCAACGCCATCGACGCCGCCTTCGCGCGGGAGCTCCCCCGGAGGGTCGTCGAGAAGGACGTCGGCGGGCTGCGCGCGATGCACGGGCCGGAGGCGGCGGCGTCCTCGCCGATCCTGCGGGCCGTCGAGTCCTTCCAGACGGTCGAGGACGCGCGGCTGTGGATCCGCGACCGGATCCTCGACCGGGAGGACCCGGAGCGCTCGACCCTCGTCTCGATCCTCCGCGTCTGCGGCCTCCAGCCCGGCGGCACGCGCGCGACCGTCGAGATCCCGCTCGAGATGGACGTGGGGGAGGAGCTCGGGCGCTGGACGATCCTCCGGATCCGCTCCGGGGCCGGGCGCGAGTGGCGCTCCCCCGCGGCCCACTTCGCGGACGTGACCGAGGCCTCCGGGCTCCTCGCCGCCGGCGCGCCGATGGCGGCGCCTCCCCCCGGCACGGCCGAGGCGGGGCGGTTCACGCTCGGCGTGGGAGGCGCGGTGATCGACTTCGACCAGGACGGCCTCGAGGACCTCCTCCTCGGCACGTCGCGCGGCGTCGAGCTGTGGCGCAACCTCGGCGGCCTGCGCTTCGCGAAGGTCGAGGGGTGGACGGCGCTCCCCGAGGACGGGACGCTCGCCACGGGCGTCTGCGCCGCCGACCTCGACAACGACGGGAGGGTCGACGCCGTCGTCGGCCGGTTCGGGGCGACCCCCCGGCTCCTCCGCAACGAGGGGAACGGGACGTTCGCGGACGTGACGGCCCGCGCGAACCTCCCCCGCCTCGGGCATCCGACCTCGATCGCCGCGGGGGACTACGACCGCGACGGGGACCTCGACCTCTACGTCGGGTGTCTCGGGAACTTCCTCGAGGCCTCCCCCTGGCCGCTCCACAACGCGAGGAACGGCGAGAGGAACCGGCTGCTCCGGAACGAGGGGTTCTTCCGCTTCACGGACGTCTCGGAGGCGGCGGGGCTCGACGACCCCCGCTGGACCCACGCGGTCGCCTGGGCCGACCTCGACCTCGACGGCTGGCCCGACCTCTACGTCGCGAACGACTTCTCGACGAACGCCCTCTACCGCAACCGCCGCGACGGGACCTTCGAGGACGTCGCGGAGGATCTCGGGGCCGAGAACCGGGGCAACGGCATGGGGGTCGACCTCGGCGACCTCGACGGCGACCTGCGCCCCGACGTCTACGTCTCGGAGATGTACTCCCCCGTCGCGTGGATGGCGACCTCGCCGGGCTGGCCGCTGCCGGTCCCCTGGTACATGCGATGGGAGCGGATCCGCCCCCTCGTCGTGCGCTCCTTCCGCGAGATGCTCTCGGGAAACGCCCTGATCCTGCAGCAGCCGGACGGCACCTTCCGGCTGCAGCCCGAGGAGCGCGGGGGGCGGATCGCGGGGTGGGCGTGGGGCTGCAACCTCCTCGACGCGGATAACGACGGCGACCTCGACGTCTACGTCGCGAACGGGCAGTACTCGGGGGACACGCCCGACATCGGGGCCTGGCTCTTCGAGTCGGTCGGCACCCTCGAGCAGCAGATGCGGGGCTTCGCCACGGGCGACCTCCACCTCCTCGCGACCGCGGCCGGCCTCGACGGCGAGCGGCTCCGCCGCGAGGGGAAGCGCGTCACGCTCCACGGCGGGGAGCGCAAGCCCCTCTTCCTCAACGACGGGGCCGGCCGGCTCGTCGACGCGGGGTACAACTTCGGGGTCGACCGGCCCGAGGACGGGCGCGCGGTCCTCGTCCTCGACGCCGACAACGACGGGCGCCCCGACCTCTTCCTCCGGAACTGGATGGCCCCCCCCGTCCTCCTCCACAACCGCACGCCCCCCCGCCACTGGCTCGCCGTCCGCCTCGTCGGGACCGCCTCCAACCGCCAGGGGATCGGCGCCAAGGTCTTCGTCCGCTCGGGGGAGCGCCGCCAGGTCCGCGAGGCGCGCTCGGGGTCGGGTTACCTCTCCACCTCGAGCCCCCTCCTCCACTTCGGCCTCGACCGCGCGACGTGCGTGGAGGAGCTGGAGATCGTCTGGCCCTCCGGGCGGACCCAGGTCTTGCGCGATCTCCCCGTCGACCGGAAGGTGACGGTGACCGAGGGGGCGGAGCCCGCCTCGGCCGAGTGAGGACCCCCCCATGAACGCGCTCCTCCTTCTCGTCGCGGCGCAGGCCCCGAAGCCGGCCCCCCTCCCGACCCTCGAGGAGGTCCGCCGGGGGATCGACAGCGGGATGGCGCTCCTCCTCCGGGAGCAGAACAAGGACGGCTCCTGGGGCGGCCCGCGGAACAAGACCTTCACCGACTCCTTCGCGAATCCCGAGACCCACCACGCCTGGGCCGTCGCGACGACGGGCCTCGTCTGCATCGCGCTCCTCGAGCGGGAGAAGACCGGGGAGGCGGACGCCGCCCTCGGGCGCGGCCTCGACTACCTCCTCGAGAACGTCGACCTCGACCGCCCCGACGACTGGGACATCGACAACACATGGGGGTTCATCTACGGCCTCGACGCGCTCGCTCGCGCCCTCCTCTCGCCGCGATTCGCGGACTCGCCCCGGCGGGAGGCGCTTCGCACCGGCGCGGCGAAGTTCCTCGACGGGATGGCCCGCTACCAGTCCCCCAACGGCGGCTGGGGCTACTACGCCGACGCGGAGGCCGCCTGGCTCCCGGAGTGGGCGACCTCCTTCACCTCCGCGGCGGGCGTGATCGCGCTCGCCGACGCGAAGAAGGCGGGCCTCGCCGTCCCCGACAAGGTGATGCAGGGCGCCGTTCGCTCCGTGAAGCGCTGCCGGCTTCCGAGCGGGGCCTTCACCTACAGCGTGATGGCGATCCCCCACTCCCCGCGCATGGAGTGGATCGACGAGATCAAGGGCTCCCTCTCCCGCATCCAGGTCTGCAACCTGGCCCTCCTGCGCGCGGGGGAGAAGGTCCCCGTCGAGGAGGTGAAGCGCGGTCTCGAGCTCTTCTTCGAGCACCACAAGTTCCTCGACGTCGCGCTGAGGAAGCCGATCCCCCACGAGGCCTACTACTTCAACTCGGGCTACTTCTACCTCTTCGGCCACTACTACGCGGCCGAGCTGATCGCGACCCTTCCTCCCGCCGACCGCGCCGCGTACTGGGGGAGGCTCCAGCGGGAGATCCTGAAGACCCAGGAGGGCGACGGCGGGATGTGGGACTTCTGGATCTCCTCCCACACGAAGCCCTACGGGACCTCCTTCGGGATCCTCGCGCTCGGGCGCTCGGTCGAGCCGATCGGGTAGCGGCGTCCCGCCCCGACCTGCGGCGTCGGGATCCGGCTTCCCCCGGGGGGCCGAGCGTTCATCGGGGCAGGGCGAAGTCGAACTCTCCCCGGACGACCGAGCTCCACGGAACGATCTCGATGTCGCGTCCGATCCGGCGGTGCTCCTCGCCAGGGGTCACGACGTAGCCGCGGCGCAGGCGAAGGTCCTTCATGCACTCGCGCAGGCCGCGGACGTCGTATCCGGAGACGGCCCGGCCGAGCTTCACTTCGACGGGGATCAATCGCCCGCCGACCCCGATCACCAGATCCACCTCGGCGCCCCCGTGGGTCCGCCAGAACGAGATCTCAGGTCGAACGGCGCGGTGCCCGGCGAGCGTGGCCAGCTCCTCGACGACGAGCCCCTCGAAGGAGTGGCCCCGGCGGGGCCACGTCTCGAGATCCTTCGGGCTGCGCAGGCCCGCGAGGAAGTGCAGGAGGCCCGTGTCGCGGACGTAGAGCTTCGGGCTCTTGGTCAGCCGCTTCTGAACGTTGGCGTAGTGCGGGGGGAGGCGCCGGATCATGAAAGTACCCTCGAGGACGTCGAGACTGTCGGAGACGGCGTGGGAGGAGACGCCGAGGGACCGGGCCAGGTCCGAGACGTTGAGGAGACTGCCGTGGACGTGCGTCAACATGGTCCAGAGCTTCCGGAGCCTCGTCGCCGGGAGCCGGAGGCCTAGGCCAGGAAGCTCGCGCTCGAGGAACGTGGAGACGTAGGCATCGAGCCACTCGCTGCGGGCTCGAGGGGAGCGCAGCCCGTGCACCGGCGGGTAGCCGCCCCAGAACCACCGGTCTGCGGTCGTGCGCACGTCGGCCAGCTCCCGCGCCGAAAAGGGCGTCAGCTCGAGGAGCCCGAGGCGGCCGGCGAGGGTCTCCGAGGCCGTCCTCAGGTGCGAGGGGCTCGCCGATCCCGTCAGCACGAACCGGCCGCCGCCCCGGCCGCGGTCGATCACGTAACGGAGCAAGGGAAAGAGGGCAGGCAGGCGCTGCGCCTCGTCGATCACGAGCCGGCGAGGATGGGCGGCGAAGAAGCCCTCGAGGTCGGACTCGAGCAAGCCGAGGTCCGAGGGGCGCTCGAGATCGACGCGCAACCAGTCGGGCAGGAGTGTCCCGACGAGCGTGCTCTTCCCGCACTGTCGGGGGCCATGAACGAGCACGGCCGGGAACGCGCGCAGGAGCCTTCGGACCGCGGTCGCGGCCTCCCTGGGGACGTGGTCCATTCCTTGCATTTATGAACTTCTGGTTCAAGATTTCAACTTTTCTTTTCCTCCGGACCCGCCCGCGTTTCCAGGCGCCCGGGGCCGGTCCGTGGACGGGCGGTAGCCGTTCAGGTGGTCGCGTGAGCCTCCCCGGGATCGCGTCCCTCCGGGGGTGAAGGACGCGCGAGCCCACCCTGCCGCCCGGGCACCGGCGACCGGCCTTGCGGATCCCTAACCGTGGGGAGGGCCGCGAAGCCAGGAGATCGCCAGAATCGCCCCCGCGGCGAGGGCGGCGAGGGCGACCCCGTCCCAGGCGAGGACGATCGCGCGCGGGGAGGACGGACCGAGGAACGCGAAGCACAGGAGCGCCGCGCCCGTCCCGGCGGCGAGCCGGAGGACGGAGCGCTTCTCGAGGGAGATCCCGAGGAAGAGGGGAAGCAGGAGCAGACCGTAGAGGGCGCTCCCGATCCCGAGCGGGAGGAGCTGGGGAGCGACCTCCGGATACCGGGCCGGCTCGATCAGGAGGAAGGAGAACCACCCGGGGAACGCCGCGAGGTTGGCGAGGATCCAGACGAAGGTGACGACGAGGAAGGCGGCCGTGGTCCAGAAGGGAGGCGCCGGGGAGAGACCCGCCGCCCGGCGCTCGGCCGTCCGCCGGACGATCGCCATCGCGAAGGGAAGGGGGAGCGTGACGAGGAAACGACTCACATGGGTCGCGGCGAAGAACCGCCCGATCTCGTCGGGATCGTCGAGGAGGGCATCGGCGAGGAGGGGGGCCGAGTATGCCGCGACCCCGAACGCCGCGAGGGCGAGAGCGTGGCGGAGCGCGAGCGGGATCGGCGCGGAATCGCCCGCGCGCGCGGCGCGGCGGAGGACGAGGGCGCCGATCCCCCCTGCCGTCGGGATGCAGACCGCGACGGCCTCGGTCGCCCCCCCTCCGAAGGTGTCCAGGGCGCGGAGGAGGACGATGCGCAGGGCGGGCTCCGCGACGGCGGCGAGGGCGAAGGGGAGGAGGTTGCGCCGGCCGAGCAGGGTTCCGAGGGCGCCGTGGTAGAGGGCGAGCGCGCCGCCGGAGAGGGCGAGGGAGAGGCCCTGCGCGAGGGAGACCGGGAGTCGCCCCGCTCCGGACGCCCCCGAGGCAAGATCGACGACGAGCCAGCCGGCGCCGAGGACGAGGACCGAGATCCCCGCGGTCCGGAAGGCGAGGCGAGCGCCCCCGGCCAGGGCCTGGGCCTCCCCCTTCTCGTCCCCCGCCTCGCGTCGTGCCGCGACGGACCGTGCGATCGCGGCCTGGATCGCCCCGAAGGGGAGCGAGGCGGCGAGGAGGACGGAGAGGAGCGAGCCCGCGAGGCCGAACTCGGACGGCGGGAGGCGGCTCGAGAGGGCCCGGACGTAGAGGAGGAGGAGGAGCGCGGAGGCGCTCATCGAGAGGACGACGAGGAGCGCCTCGCGCCGGGGGCGCACGAGGTCCGGGGCGCTGGACACCCTGGGGGCCTGTCCCTAAAAACACCCGCGCGACCGAGGTCGCGCTTGCTTCTCCGGGATCACAGTCGGGAGTCCCTTCCTCTGGAGGAGGTCGGCTGCGCGCTGTGCGGCCGGGACGGCGGGATCCCGGAGCACCGGGAGGGGAACTACCGGATGCTCCGCTGCCCGCTCTGCGGGCTTCGCTACGCGAGCCCGCGCCCGACGGCCGAGGGGGTGGCCGAACTCTACACGCGCTACCTCCCCGAGGGGGACGGCGAGGAGGAGGACTGGGACCGCGCGATGGAAGGGGTCTTCGAGATCGCGTCGAGGAAGATCGGGCGCGCGCTCGGGCGGCCGGGCCGGCTCCTCGACGTCGGCTGCGGTTTCGGCGGGTTCCTCGAGGCGATGGAGCGCCGGGGATGGCGCGTCTCCGGGATCGATCCCTCGCCGGGAGCGGTCGAGCGCGCGCGGGCTCGCCTGCGGGGCGGGAGCGTGCGGCGCGGGGTCTTCCCCGACGACCTCCCGGGAGGGGAGTCGTTCGACGCCATCGCGGCCTTCTACGTGCTCGAGCACGTGCGCGATCCGGTCGGATTCGTGCGCGCGGCGTTCGCGGCCCTCGATCCGGGGGGCGCGCTCCTCGTGCGCGTGCCGCACACGGCCCCGCTCAAGCGGGCGCTCGGCTGGATCGGGATCCCGAACCGCCTCTACGACCTCCCCGCCCACCTCCACGACTTCTCCCCCGCCGTCCTGCGCCGGCTCCTCGCGGTCGGCGGCTTCGTCGAGGCGAGGGCCTTCGTCGGCGGGGCGACGCGATTCGGCTGTCCGCCGCGAAAGGCGTTCTCCGCCCTCGCGGGGGCGGGGGGCGAGGCGGCGTTCCTCGCGAGCGGGGGGCGCTGGCTCCTCCCCGGACTCTCCTACTCGGTCCTCGCGAGGAAGCCCGCTCCGTGAACCGCCTCCCCCTCCTCCTCCTCGCCGCGGCCGCCTGTCGCGCCGCGCCGGTCCCGGTCCCGGAAGCCGAGGCGGCCGCCCTGGACGAGGCGGTCCGACGGGCGAACCCGGCGCTTCCCGGATTCCGCGCGAGCGGCACGCTCACCGTCGAGGGGGACTTCTTCCTCTCCATCGCCCCCCGCCGGAGCTTCGACTTCGTCGCGGCCGGGGCGCCGGGCCGCTCGTTCGTCCTCCTCCGGCAGCCCTTCGGGACGGTCCTGAAGGCCGGCGCCGTCGAAGGGCTCCTCTGGGTGGTCGTGACGATGCCCGAGGCGACCCTCTACCGGAGGAGCCTCCTCGAGGCGAAGGGACCGAGGCCCGTCCTCCTGGCGCGGGACCTCCTCCTCGCGTTCGATCTCTGCGTCCCGCTCCCTCCGAGGCTCTCCTTCCTGCGGAGCGAGGAGGAGATCCTCGGCGTCGACGGGGAGAATCGCTACGCCTTCGACCCGCGCTCGCTCCGGCTGCGCCGCCGCGAGCTGCCGGGAGTCCGGGTGGAGCAGGAGGGCTCGGGTCCGCTTCCGGAACGACTCGAAGTGCGCGGGACGAGGATGCGGGAGCGGGTGACCGTGAGCGTCGAATCGGCCACGTCGGCGGCGCCCGCGGCCGCGACCTTCGAGCCGGGTCCGACGGCCGACCTGAAGGAAGGGGAGGCCGATGCGTGAGGGGGGAGCCCTCGTCACGGACGGGATCTGGCGCAAGTCCCTCGCGGCCGTCCGGGGCCTCGGCGAGGCGGGCGTTCCGGTGGCGGTCGGGGAAGTCTCGCGCCTGAACGCGGCGGCCTTCTCGCGCCACGCGAGCCGCAGGCTGAAGTCCCCCTCCCCGACGACCGAACCGGATCGGTTCCTCGGGTGGCTCGTCGAGACGGCCGCGCGGCTGCGCCTCTCCTCGGTCCTCCCGATGGAGGATGCCACGGTCGATCTCTGCCTCCGGGCGCGCTCCGCGCTCCCCGGGTCTTGTGGCGTCCCCTTCCCGGAACCGGGCGTCGTCGCGCGGCTCCGCGACAAGGCCGGCGCGCTCGACCTCGCCACCTCCCTCGGGATCGCCGCGCCGCGTACGGTGGCCCCGCTCGGACCGGAGGACCCGCGCATCGGCGGTCTCCGCTCCCCCTTCGTCGTCAAGCCGCGGGTGGGCTCCGGATCCCGGGGCCGCCTGTACGTCGAGCGGAGGGAGGACCTCCCCGCCGCGATCCGAGCCGTCGAGGCTGACCGCGGGGCGTGCGTGGTCCAGGAACGGGTCCCGGCGGGCGGGCGCGCGATCGGGGTGGGCTGCGTCCTCGGACGGGATGGAGAAGCCCTCGCCGCGGTCGCCTACCGGCGCCTCCGCCAGTACCCGGTCGACGGCGGACCCGGGACGCTGCGCGAGACGATCGATCACCCCGAGGCGATCGCGCGGTCGCTCGCGCTCCTGCGCGCCGCACATTGGTTCGGCCCCGCGCACTGCGAGTTCCTCGAGGACCCGGCGACGGGCGAGCCGCTCCTGATCGAGGTGAACCCCCGGTTCTGGGGCTCCCTCGCGCTCGCCGTCCGCGCGGGGACGAACGTGCCCTTCCTCTGCCACGAGCTCGCGCGCGGGGTGGATCCCGCCCCCGTCCGGACCTACCGGGTCGGGGTGCGCTGCCGGTTCCTCTTCCCCGGCGACGCGCTCCACTTCCTGCGCAATCCCGACCGCTGGCGGCTCGACCCTCCCTTCTTCCGGTTCCGCGGCTCCCACTACGACGTCGAGTCGTGGCGCGACCCGGGACCCGCGCTCGGGCAGTTCCTCTCCCTCGTGCCCTTCCTGACGCGGGCGCAGTTCCGCGCGATCCGCCGCGGATGACGGGGCGCCCTCCTCGGGAGCCGGCCGCGTGAGGGACCTCGCCGCGGCGGCGGCACGGCGGCCCGGGCGCACGACCCTCCTCGCGCTCCTCGTCACGGCGCTCGCGCTCGCCGGCGCTTCGCGCCTCCGCCTCGGGACCGACCTCCTCGCCCTCCTTCCCGTTTCCGATCCCTCCGTCCGCGAGTTCAAGGATGCCGTCGAGGACTTCGGATTCGCGCGACGCCTCCTCGTCGCGGTCGAGGCGGACACCGCCGCAGGGCTCGCCGCCGCTGCACCGAAGATCGAGGCCTTCTACGCCGGGCTCGCGTCCATGCCAGGGGTCCGGTCGGTCGAGGCGGGGATCCCGGCCGGTGTGGTCCGGCGCCTGGGGGGCGCCGACGGGGTCCGGCTCCTTCCGGAGGGGGCCCTCCGTCGTCTTCGGGCTCGCCTGGGGGCCGAGGGCCTGCGCGCGGCCGCGACCGAGGCGCGGACGCGCCTGGGCGACGCCGACGGCGGGGCGGCGCGGGACCTCATCCTCGCCGACCCCCTCGACCTCCGCGGGCTCGCCGTCGAGTTCGTCGCTCTCCGCCCGCGCTCGGGGCTCTCGCTTCCCGCGGCCGACGGGTCGCTCCCCCTCCTCTCCGAGGACGGGCGGATGCGCCTCGCCGTCGCGCTCGCCGAGCGGCCTCCGGAGGACATCGCCTTCTCGGAGGGGATGGTCCGGGAGACGAGGGAGCGCTTCGATTCGGCCCTCGGCGGCTCCGGGCTTCGCCTCGTCCTCGCCGGCGCCTATCCGGTCGCGGCCGAGGCCTCCGCGCGGATGCGCTTCGACCTCGTCGGGATCGGGCTGGTCGCGCTCCTCGCCGTCCACGTCCTCTCCGGATTCCTCTTCCGGAGCGTCCGCCTCCTCCTCGCCGTCGGAGGGGTCCTCGTCCTCGCCGTCGTGTGGACCGCGGGGGCGGCCGGGGCCTTCTTCGGGGAGATCCACGTCGTCTCGGTCGGCTTCGCCTCCACCCTCGTCGGTCTGGGGATCAACTTCGGCCTGCACGTCTCGAACGCGTACGCGCACGGCCTCGAATCGGCCCTAGCTCCCCCGGAAGCCGTCGCGGAGGCCACCCGCGGCCTCGCGCGCGGGCTCCTCGCCTCGGCCGCGACGACGGCCGGCGCCTTCGCCGTCCTCCTCTTCTCCTCCTTCCGCGGCTACGCCGAGTTCGGCGTGCTCCTCGCCGTCGGCGTCTCCCTCGCCTGCGCGAGCGCGCTCCTCGTCCTCCCCGCCTGGCTCGGGGGGAGCGCCTCCGCCGCTCCCGATCCGGTTCGCGGCCCGGCGAGGCGCCTCGGGGAGGTCCTCCTCCGGCGACGGGGCCTCGTGCGCGCGGGCGGGGCCGCCTTCCTCCTCGCCTGCGCGTGGCTCGCCTCCGGACTCGACGTGCGGACGGGGACGGAGACGCTCCGTCCGGACCTCTCCGCCTTCGCCGAGCAGGAACGAGTCCTGGCGCGTTTCGGCAACGTCGTCGAGCCCCTCGTTCTCGTCCCCGAGGCGGCGACCCTCGAGGAGGCGATCCGGGAGAACGACGCTCTCTTCGAGCGACTCGCGGCGGCGTCTTCGGGGGAGTTCCGCATTCAGTCCCTCCGCTACTTCCTCCTCTCGGCGGAGACCGCCGCCCGCGCCCGGTCCGTCCTCGGTGACGTCGATCCTGGCGAGACCTCCCGGGAGTGGAAGGAAGCGCTGCGGGCCGCGGGCTTTCGGGAGGCGTACGCCGAGGAGCAGGCCGGACGCCTCCGCCGCCTGATCGAGGGCCTCTCGGAGCCGCCGCCCGGGACGGAGGAGTGGCGCGCGGCGGGACTCGGCCCTGTCCTCGAGGGCGCGATCTCCGCGCGCGAGGGGCGAGTCCGGCTCGCGACGACGGTCTACCCCGAGGTTCCAGCGCGAGCGGCCGAGACGCTCGCGCGCGTCCGGGACGCCGCCGGACCCGGCGTCGTCGTGACCGGGCTCCCGATCGTGCGCGGGCGGCTCGGCCTCCTCGTCACGAGGGATCTCGGCCGGCTCGGCCTCTTCGCGACCCTCCTCCTCCTCGCCATCCTCGCCGCCACGATCCGGAGCCTGCCCGGCGTCCTCGTGAGCCTCGTCCCCTTCGTCGCTTCGGCCCTCGGCGCGGCGGCGGCGCTGCGTCTCGCCGGCCGCGGCATCACGGTCGGCAACCTCGCCGTCTTCCCACTCCTCACCGGGATGGCCGACGACTACGGCATCCACCTCTGGCTGCGCTTCCGTCGCGACGGCGACGCGGCCGAGGCTCTGTCGGAGAGCGCCCGCGCGCTCCTCACGAGCGGCGGAACGACGATCCTCGGCTTCGGCAGCCTCGTCTTCGCCGCGCATCCGGCCCTGCGCGACCTCGGCCTGGCGGCGGCCGTCGGCGTCGCCTTCGCGCTCGCGGCCTCGCTCCTCCTCGTCCCGGCGCTCCTGCCGTCGGGCGGCCGCTACCGGACCCCTTCGGGGTCGATCCGCACGCGGACGGGCTTCGCCCAGGCCTTCCTGTCGTCGGAGTAATAGAGGTAGGCGCTCGTCGCCGGCCCCTCGAACTCGCCCGGAATCGCCGCGACGAGGTCGAGGGCGAGCCTCTTCTCGGACTCCGGGGCGAGCCCGCGGAAGTAGAGCGTCACCTCGCGCGGCCTCGTCTCGTAGGCGTCGACGAGCCCCTGCTCCTTCCACTCCTTCAGCTGCTCGGGCCGCGGCTCGAGGCCGGCGGGGAGCCCCACCCGGGCGAGCGTCATCGGCACGCCCTCGTCCCTGCGATTGCGGAGCCGCACGTCGAGCCGCGCGGTCTCCCCTTCGCGGACCGTCTGCCGGTCGAGGGCGGTCGACACCTCGACGGCACAATCCGGGTCGCTCGGCGGGGCCGTCGTGTGATAGCGCAGCGCGATCGCCCACGGGAGCGCCTCGGCGCCGGTCGTGGCGATTTCGATCCGGTTCTCACCCGGAACGAGCGAGTCGAGGAGATCGCGGTCGAACACGATCGCTCCGGACGCGCCCGCCACGAGGTGTCGGGTCACGACCTCGCGGCCGTTCACGGTCAACGTGAGGTCGTGATCGCTCGCCGTCCGGCGCGAAGCCCGGCCATGCTCGACGAGGGCCCGCAGGGCGAGGATCGTCGCCTGGGTGGCTCCGAATCGCCCGCCCTGGCGGTGGGCGACGATCCAGCGGATCGCCCGCTCGGCGTTGGGGAGACGGGCGGGATCCGTCGCGAACGCCATCGCGGCGAGCGCGGTCGTCTCGACGTCGAGGTTGGGCCCCGTGCTCGACGTGATCGACATCTTCTTCCCGGCGAGGCGTCCGTCCTCGGCCTGCATCGAGGCGAGCCGATCGAGGAGCCCCTTCGCGCCGGGGGCCTTTCGATTGGCGAGGGCGTTGGCCGCCAGCGCGACGAGATAGGGGTCGTCGCTCGACCGCGCGCGCTCCTCGATGGAGGCGAGCTCCTTCGCGATGTCGATCCCCCCGTCCGCCTCGGTGATCGCCCAGACGATGTAGGCGTCGGTCAGGTCGGCCGGCGCCCGGCCGAAGGTATCGAGCGCGCGGTCGTTCCTCTGGAAGCCTCCCTTCCCGTCGCGGCGGGAGAGGAGCCAGTCGCGCGTGCGGGCGACCATCGCCGCGTCGACGGGGTGGACCCGCGACATGTCGGCGAACTCCATCAGTCCATAGGCGGAGAGCGCTTCGTGGCCGGGGTCTCCGCCGAACCACTCGTACCCGCGCTGCTTGCACTCGTAGCCCGCGAGCAGGCCGTAGCCCTTGGCGAGGAGGTCCTTCGCGCGGCGGGCGATTTCGGGGGCGGTCGCCTGCTGTTCCGCGAGGTAGGTCAGGGCGAGGACGTTCGGGTAGTTGGTCGAGGAGGCCTGCTCGAAGCACCCGCCCGGCTGCTGCAGCATCGCCTCGAGACCGTCGACGAGAGTCGAGAGCACGGAGGGGTAGAGGCGCAGAGATCCGGCCAGGGTCGTCCGGTCGAGGTCCGCCGGAAGCGCGATCGTCGCGGAGTCGCGCTTCTCGAGCGTGCCGCCGCGCGCGAGGTCGATCGGGTAGCCGCGGGGGACGATCGGGATCTTCCGGACGCTGCGGTCCCGGAATCCGCCCGCTCCGCGACCCTCGAGGGTGAGCGCGACTTCGCCGCGACCCTGTCCGGCGCCGAGCGTGAACAGAGCCCGGCCGCGCGCGCCGGGCCCGACGCGCACGACATGGGAGGCCTCCGAGCCGAGGCGGAGCAGGTCGCCCGCGAGCGCGAGGCTCACCTCGACGTCCGCGGCCGAATCGGTGTCGTTCGCCGCGACGACCGGGAGGAAGAGCCGGTCGCCGGCCGAGAGCGCGACGGGCGTCTTCGGCTCGAGGAAGAAGGGGACGCGGTTCCGGAACTCGGCGGCCTCGGCGGCGAGGGCGCCGAGGGAGTCGTGCGCCTCGACGTCGACGGCGAAGGTGGTCACCGAGTCCGACGTGTCGAACTCGAAGTGGGCCCGACCGTCCTCGCCCGTGACGAGGTTGGGGTTCCAGTAGAGGACCTCCGTGAAGTCGATCCGGGTTCCGTCGTGGTCGGGGCGCTTCTTGTGGGCGTACTCGCGCGCGAGGAGCTGAAACTGCGCGCGGAGCTGAGTCTTCCGGTCGGCGAGGAAGAAGTCGTCGTGTCCGGTGGCCGCTCGGAACCGGAGAGCCCGGGCGCCTCGTTTCCCCTCCTCCTCGAGGCCCTCCATGGCGTTCTTTCTCGCATCCATGCCGTTCCCGAAGCCACCCCCGTCGAACTGGAGGATCCTCCCGTCGAGCCCAGCCCGGCCGAGCATGATCGCGTTCGGGTCCAGAGGAGCATGTAGGAGCACGGGAGCGCCCAGTCGTTCCAGTTGCTCCTCCGCCCCAATGCGATCCTTGAACCACTCCACGATCTGGGCGATGTCCGCAGGGGCCGCGCCACCTCCCACGCCACCGCCGAAACCGTTGAAGACGATCACGGGGAGCCCCGCGGCACGCTCCGGTGATTCGAGCCACGCGAGATGCGTGGCGTCCTTGGGTAGAGCTCCCGGGAGCAGGGCTACACAGAGGAAGACCGCGAGCCCCGCGCTCGCGAGACCGACGGCGACGCGGAGAGGACGGCGTCGCGCGAAGCCAGAGACGATCGAGACGACCATCAGCGCGATCGAGCCCGCGAGCGCCATCGCGACGGCTCCTGTCCGGAGTTGGCCGTCCACCCTGTCCATCGCGACGGCGACGGCTGCCCGGACCTCCGGCTCGTTGTCGGAGCGCTGCGGCGTGTCGACAGCGACGGGGACGACGACGCGGGGCCCCTTCTCGGCGTTGGAGGCCAGGAACGCCGACGGATCGCGCCAGGCGAACCGCCGCCAGCCCTGGACGCCGAGGAGCCGGTCGGCGGCGCGGGCCGCGTTCGGCCCGCGGGCGAAGACGTCGACTTTCTCGAGCTCCTCGACCTCGAGGCCGAGGAGGAAGTGCATCGGGAGGGGAGGGGTGTCCTCGTCCTTGGCGAGGGAGACGACGGCGTCGTCGACGACGCTCACGCCGAAGACCGCCCGGGCGGGCCGGCCGTCCTGGCCTCGGGCGAGGAGGTCGACCTTCACCGTCTCGCCCGGGGAGAACGCCGAGGCAGAGGGCCGGATGTCGAGTGCCAGGCGATGGGGCGGTTCGACGGAGACGAGCCGTTCGGCGCGGGGGCTTCCCGCGGGGTCGAAGACGGTCACCCGGAACACGCCGCCCACGTCGGGATGCGAGGGAAGCTCGACCACCCGGCGCCCGCCCGCCTCAAGGTTCACGCTCTCCTGGGCGACGAGGACGCCACGGCAGTAGGCGGCGACCTCGTGGCGGCCAGATTCCGTCGAGGCGACCTCGATCCGGACCGGAGACCGGGCGGGGGTGGCGTCGTCGAGCGCGCGGAGCACGACGCCCCGCTCGGCGATCGAGGGGAAGGAAGAGCGGATCTCGATTCCGTCGGGGCGCCGGGAAACGAGTCGGTAGGTCTCGCCCGCCTTCGGCGTCAGTTCGAAGCGCCCCATCCCGCGGTCGTCGACTTCCGCCACCGCGACCTTGCGACCGCGGGAGTCGAGGACGTCCGCCTGCAGGTCGGCGGGCTCGTCCTTGGAGTCGCGGGCGCTGAAGTAGACGCGGGAGGGAAGGCCCGCGACGAGGTCGCCGCCCTCGGGGAAGAACGCGACGTCGAGGCGGTCGACGACGATCGGGAGGGTCTCGGCGATGGTCTCGACGTTCCCTCCGTCTCGGACGACGACGGAGAGAGTGCCGCGGCCCTGATCGATCTCCTTGGGCAGGGAGAAGGGGACCTTCGCGCTGCCCGAGCCGGGGAGGACGATCGTCTCGTGCGAGACCTCCTTCCCGTCGACCGTCACGGTCGCGTCGAGCGCGGCGCCCGCGGGGACGCCCCCCTCGGCCCGCTCGACGGAGACCGTCGCCACGCCGCTCGCGCCCGGGCCGTAGGCGTCGCGGTCGAAGTCGATCTCCCCCTTGATGCGGGGAACGCGGTAGGAGCGGACGACGAACTTGCGCTCGGTCTTGGGGAACATCGCGAAGCCGCCGGTCTCGCCGGAGAGGACGAGCCGGTACTCGCCTCCGGGCGCCCCTTCCGGGATCGCCCAGGTCCACGCGCCGACGCCAGCGACCGCGGGGACGATCTGGTCGGCGAGGAGCGACCCTCGTGGGTCGAGGATCTGGAAGCGGACCGGCAGGTCGCCGGCCGGGGTCAGGCGGAATCGCTCGAGGGCGAGCGCCCGGACGCGGACGGCCTCGCCGGGCCTGTAGAGGGGCTTGTCGGTGGAGACGCGGGCGAGGAGCCGGGTCGCGTCGCGGACCAGCATCGTCGAGCCGAGCTGGTTCGTCCCGTCGGGCGTCGTCACGCGGAAGGCGACGAGCATCTGCTCGCCGGGGCTCCCTGCGCCGGCGTTGACCGCGAGGCGCGCCTGGCCCTCGCGGTCGGTCACCGACTGCTGCGTCTCCCGGCCCTCCGCGCGCTGGATGTCGGCGGAGACCTCCGCGCGGATCGGGTCGCCGTCGAGGTCGCGGACCTCGACGAGGAACTGCGCCGGCGTTCCGGCAGGGACGGCGGAGGGGCCGAGGACCGAGACGCGCGGGAAGCGGGCGAGGATCTTCGAGCGCTCGTGGGCTCGGTAGCCAAGGGCGCCGAGTCCGAGGATGAGGAGGGCGGCGGCCGCGGCGGCGAGACGGCGCGGAACCGTGAACGGGAAGGAGCGGGGAGGCGGAGGCGGGGCAAAGCTCAGGTCGTCGGCCGACAGCCGCGCCGCCTCGGAGAGGAGGCCGCGCTGCGCGCGGGCCTTCTCGAGCGCGCCCCGGCATCCCGCGCAGGAGGCGAGGTGGTCGAGGAGGGCCTTCTCTTCGGCTTCGTCGAGAGCGCCGTAGAGGTGGTCGAGGAGGAGTTCCTTCGCGGTCACGCAGGCATCCATGGGTCCACCTTTCACTGCAGGGTCCTCCGCTCGGCGTACAGAGGGTCGGGCGGCGCGAGCGCCTCCCGGATCCGCCGCAGCGCCGCTCGCATCCGGGTCTTCGCCGTGCCGACCGGCACGTGGAGGAGGGATGCGATCGCTTCGAACGTGAGGTCCCCGTTCTCGCGGAGGAGGAAGACCTCGCGCTCGGCTTCCGGCAGCGCGCCGATCGCGAAGCGCACGCGGGCGAGCGCCTCGCGTCGTTCGGCGAGGGCCGCGGGGCCGGGTTCGAGACTCGTCGGTTGCATCGCTTCCTCCGTGGGCAACGGTTCGGCGCGGCGCACGGCGCTCCGGCGGCGGAGATCCCTCGCCGCATTGAGGACGGCGGAGAAGACCCAGGCGTCGAGGTCCCGTACTCCGTTGGTCGAGGCCCGCGATCGCCAGCACCGGAGGAAGGCCTCCTGCACGGCCTCGCGGGCCTCCTGCCGGTCGCCGAGGACGTGGAAGGCCGTCCCGGCGAGCCGGTCGCGGAGGGAGAGGAACCGCAGGGCCAGCGGGTGGCCGTCCGGGCTGGGTCCCGCTCCGACGTCCATGCAGGGATACAGACGCACGAGAGGCCCCGGCGGTTTTCGGGTGGACTCGAGCCGGCCGGGCGCTCGAGCGTCCGTCCCCCGGTAGCGCGGGGGACCCGGGACGTAACCCCCCTGGGGGAAGGCGTTGGGGTCCCATCTCAAAGGGAGCGGACCAACCGGCGGCGCCACCGCAAGGCCCCGGTCCCACGCAGGTCGGACCCTCCACCTCGACGGGATGGCGCGGGCCGCAGGCGTCCTCCGGCGCGCCTCCGACGGCGCGACGGCCCACGACCGTGTAGGTCGGGCAGGGGAGGGGTTCCCCGGGGAAGGGGCGATCGCCGGCTCGACAGCATGCCGTTAGGGTGGCGCGATGATCCGGACGCAGGTCCAGCTGGACGAAGACCTCTACGAGGCCCTTCGCCGAACGGCGTATCGCGAGCGCATGTCGATCGCGGCGACCGTGCGGGCCATCCTCACACGGGCCCTCGGTCGCCCTCCGGATCGCCGGAACAGGCCGCGAACCCGGTTCACGTTCGTCGGCGCGGTGCGGGGAAAGGCGAAGGACGTCTCGGTCCGCCATGACGATTACCTCGGCCGCGGTCCCCGCGGGTGATCCTCATCGACACCTCCTCCCTCTACTCCCTCACCGACGCGGGAGACGCGCATCACGCGGCGGCTCGCCGGACCCTTGAGCGACTCGAGGAGGAGAGGGAGGAACTCCTCCCCCACACCTATCTCCTGCGTGAGGCATCCGTCCGGGGGACGAGCAACCCCCCCGGGAAGGCGCCGCCCAAGTCCATCCCCGGACGGAAGCCGCACGTAAACTGGGCGCCCCTTGCCGGCCCGCCACCCCCACAACACCCTCGGCTGGTACCGCTTCGGGGAACGGCTCCTCGGCCTGCTCCCGCGGAGGCTTTCCTACGCCGTCGGCCGGGGGTTCGGGGCGCGCGACGTCCTCCTGCGGACCGCGCAGAGGCGAATCGTCGAGGCGAACGTGCGGGCGCTCCGCCCGGACCTCGACGCCCGAAAACGCCGGGCCCTCGCCCGGCGGACGATCTGGAACTACTGCGACGTCCTGTGCGACACGTTTTACCTGCTGCGCGTCGACCCGGGGCGGGTGGAGGAGCACATCCTCCGCTACGAGGGGCTCGAGCGTTTCCTCGCCCTCGAACCCGGCAAGCGCGGGGTGATCGTCGCGACGGCGCACCTCGGGGCGTGGGAGGTCGGGGGGATCGCGTTCGCGAGAAGGGGCTATCCCCTCGCCGTGGTGAGCGCGGTGGACGAGGACGAGGCGATCGAGGGGTTCCGGATCGAGACGCGGAAGCGCCTCGGAGTCGAGACGATCAAGATCGGGACCGACGCGCTCTCGGCCGTGCGGGCCGTCGATTGGCTGCGCCGGGGGGGGCTCCTCGCGCTGCTCGTCGATCGGGCGCTCGGCGGGCCCGCGATCGAGACGACGTTTCTCGGCCGCCGGTCGCGGGTCCCGAGCGGCTACGCCTCCCTCGCGCTCGCGGCCGGAGCGCCCATCCTCCCCTCGTTCGTCCTCCGGGAAGGTGCCGGGAAGTACCGCGTCGTGTTCGAGGAGCCGATCCGGCCGCCCGAGAACGCCAGGGAGGGCCGCGCGGCGGCGGTCGAAGACCTCGTGCGCCGTACGCTCGAGGTCGCGGAGCGCTACCTCCGGAAACATCCGGACCAGTACTTCAGCCCCTCGCCCATCCTCGGGGAGGCGGGAGCCGGTCGAGCGGGGGCGCTGCGCACGGCGCCGGCGTGACGCGACTCTCCCTACTCGCCCTCGCCGCGATGAGCGCGCAGCAGCCGGCGAGCGCGCCGGCCACGCGGCCGGCGGGCGACCTCCTCGCGTTCGTCCAGAGGAAGGCCGAGGGGTTGGCCGGCCTGGAGGCGGACCTCACGCTGAGGGAGACCGTCGCGCAGCTCGAGGAGCCGATCGTCTCCCGCGGCTCGATGGTCCTCGACCGGCGCGGCCGCCTCCGCGTCGAGATCCGCGAGCCGCGCCGGAGCCTCCTCCTCGCGCGGGGCGAACGGATCGAGGTCTACCGCGGGGAGGCGGAGAAGCCGGAGTTCAGCGGAGTCGATCCGTCCGGCGCCTCGGTCCTGCTCCCCCTCCTCGGCCTCCCCGACGCGGCCGCGATCGAGAAGATCTGGCAACGCTTCGAGCTGGCGGAGGAGGGAGGGGGCTCGACGCGGGCGCTGCGGCTGAAGCCCCGCTCGCCCGACGACCCCCTCGCCCGATCCGTGCGGGAGCTGCGCTTCGAGGTCGGCGCCGAGGACGGACTGCCCCGCGCCTTCGAGTGGATCGGACGGACGGGGGACTCGACGCGCTACGAGATGGCTTCCGTCCGGCCCCTCGCGAAGGTCGACGCCTCGCGGTTCGAGCGGCCGTGACCGGATGCCCGGCCCCGGAGGAGGGGGTAGCATCCCCCGGCTCCCCGGTCGAAGGACTTGGGCGAACCCGTCACGATCACCGGCGTCGGCGTCGTCTCCCCCTTCGGGGTGGGACTCGAGGCGAACCGCCGCGCGCTCTTCGCCGGGGAGTGCGCCGTCCGGGACGCGCGGACCTTCGACCCGGCGCCCTACCGGGTGAAGCGGTGCGCCGAGGTCCCGGGCTTCCCCGAGTCCCTCCCCGAGGGGAAGGACCTCCGCCGGCTCGACCGGGCGACGCAGCTCGGCCTCGTCGCCGGAATGGAGGCGCTCGACCGGTCCGGGCTCGGGATCACCCTCGGGGCGCGCGACCGCTTCGGTCTCTGCGTCGGGACGACGCTCGGAGGGATGCGGTCGGGGGGGAGGTTCCTCGCCTCGTACCTCGAGCGCGGCGCCGAGGGCGCGATCTATCCCCCCCTCCTCCAGGCGCTCCCCGCCCACCAGACGCGGGACCTCGCCGGACGGCTCCGCCTCCACGGTCCCTCGCTCAACGTGAACGACGCCTGCGCCGCGGGGGCGAGCGCGATCGGCCTCGCCGTGCGCCGGATCCGCGACGGCGTCCTCGACGTCGCCCTGGCGGGCGGCCTCGACCCGATGAGCGAGTACACGTTCGCCGGGTTCGGGTCCCTGAACCTCCTCACCGCGGACGCCGGGCGTCCCTTCGACCGGGCGCGGAGCGGATTCCACCTGGGGGAAGGGGCCGCCTTCTTCGTGCTCGAGTCGGGCGCGCACGCCCGGTCGCGGGGGGCGAAGTCGCTCGGCGAGATCGCCGGCTACGGGGAGGCCGCCGAGGCGCACCACCTCACCCAGCCTCAGCCCGACGGGTCGGGCGCCGAGGCCGCGATGCGGGAGGCCCTCCTCGACGCGGGGCTCCCCGCCGCGGAGGTCGCGCACGTGAACGCGCACGGCACGGCGACGATCCTCAACGACCGGAGCGAGTACCGGGCGATGCGCCGGCTCTTCGGCGAGGGGCTCGCGCGCCTGCCCGTCTCCGCGAGCAAGGGGGCGGTCGGCCACACGCTGGGGGCCGCCGGGGCGATCGAGGCGGTCTTCGCCTGGCTCGCCCTCGAGGAGCGCCGCGCCCCTCCCTCCGCCGGCTTCCGCGAGGCGGACCCGGAGTTCGAGGGGCTCTCGCTCGACGGGGGCCGCGCGGTCCCGATCGACGGGCGGGTCGCGCTGTCGAACTCCTTCGGATTCGGCGGATCCTGCGCGAGCCTCTGCCTGCGCCGGGAGGAGGGATGAGAGGGAACCGAGGAGCCCTCGTCACGGGCGTCGGCGCGGTGACCCGGATCGGCGTCGGCCGACGGGCGACGCTCGAGGCCTGGAGGGGAGGGAAGATCGCCACCGGTCCGATCGAGCCCTTCGAACCGGGAGAGCTCGAGGGGGTGCGCGACCCGCGGAGGATCGCCAAGGCGGTCCGCCTCGCCGCCTGCGCCGCCCTCGAGGCGTGGCGCGCGGCCGGCCTGGAGACGGACGCTCCCGACGCGGTCGACGCGGTCTTCGCCGCCTCGGCGCTCGGCTGCCTCGACCACAGCCGCGACTTCCACGCCGCCGTGATCCGGCGGACGGGCCCGAGCCCGATGCTCTTCACGGAGAGCGTCCTCAACGCGACCTCCGGCCACCTCGCGATCGAGCGGCGGCTCCACGGCGGCGCGCACGCCCTGTCGACCTTCCTCTACGACGGGTTCGCGGCGGCCCGGCTCGCCTTCGAGGCCGTGGCCTCGGGCCGGGCGCAGCGCGCCCTCCTCGTCGGGTGCGACTCCTGGATCGCCGAGCTTGAGCCGGTCTTCCGGAACTGCGGGGTGCTCCGCGGGGGATCCGAGGGAATCGGTTGCCTCCCCTTCTCCCCCGCGCGCGAGGGGTTCCGGCTCGGCGAGGCGGCGGGGGCGCTCGTGCTCGAGTCGCCCCAGGCGGCCGCGCGCCGCGGGGCGCGGCCGCTCGCCCGGGTGACGGAGATCGTCGGCGCGCTTCGACCGGGAGAGCCCGGGGAGGCGATCGCGGCGGTCGCGGCGGCGGCCGGCGGCTTCCCCGCCCCGCGGTGGATCTTCCCTTCCGCCAACGGGGGGGTCTGCGAGGCGATCGAGGAGCCTCTCCTCGAGAGGCTCGGCGCGGCGCGGACCGCGCGCGTCTCGATCAAGCCGGCGATCGGCGAGGCCTTCGCCGGGACCGCGGCTGTCCACCTCGCCTTCGCCGCCCTCGCCGTGGGCGGCGAGAGCGTTCCCCTCCTCCCCGGGTCTCCGCGCGCGGACGAGGGGGAAGGCGCCTGGGTCCTCGGAGCGGATCCCGCCGGATCGATCAGCCTCGCCCGGCTCTGCCCGCCGTGACCGGCACGCGGGTCTTCGCCTACGGCTCGGGCGCCGCCTGCGCGGCGGGGGAGGGGCTCGACGCGGTCTGGGCCGCCTGGCGGAACGGGGAGCCGAGGCTCTCCCCGCTCGCGAGCCCGGTCGTCGCCTCGCCCGTCTTCGCGGGGCTCGCCCCGTTCCGTTCGGGAGATCCCGGCGCGGGGCCCCCGGGACCGACGGTCCTCGCGCTGGCGCGGGAGGCGCTCCGCGAGGCGCTCGCGACGGCGGATCCGGGATGCGGGGGCGGCCTCGATCTCGTCCTCGGGACGACGGTCGGGCTGGGAGGCGATCCGGAGCGCGATCCGGAGGGGGCCCCGTACGGGGACCTCGCCGGGACGCTCGCGGCCGAGCACGGGCTCGGATGCGCGACGACGGTCGTCTCCGGATGCACCTCCTCGATGGAGGCGATCGCGACCGCGGCCGACCGGATCCGCGCGGGGCAGAGCGCCGGCGCGGTCGCCGGCGGGGTCGACGCGGTCTCCGCGCTCGTCCTGCGCGGGTTCGAGTGCCTCGGGATGCTCGCGCGACGAACGCCGCGACCGTTCGACCGGGAGCGCAACGGCTGCGCCCTCGGGGAGGGCGCGGCGTTCCTGGTCCTCCTGGCCGAGGAGGAGGGGCGGCGGCGCGGCCTGGTTCCCCTGGCGGAGCTCGTCTCGGGCGCGGCGGGGATCAGCGACCACCCTTCCTCGCTCGTCGAGCCGGAGG
This sequence comes from Planctomycetota bacterium, assembly GCA_022616055.1. GTDB lineage: Bacteria > Planctomycetota > UBA1135 > UBA1135 > JAKEFM01 > JAKEFM01. The sequence goes on along the minus strand of JAKEFM010000160.1, from coordinate 21,736 downwards.
GAGCGGCGCTCGCCGGCACGATCGAGGCGGCGCTCGAGGCGGGCGGCGTCCGACCCGAGGGAATCGCATTCGTCCAGGCCTTCGCGCTCGGCACCGCCGCGGGAGACCCCGCCGAGGCGAACGCACTCCGCACGGTCCTCGGTCCCGCCCTCGGATCGATCCCCGTCACGGGGACGAAGGGCCTTCTCGGCCACACGCTGGGCGCCGCGGGCGCGATCGACGCGGCCCTCGCGATCCGCGCCCTCCGGGACAGGACCCTTCCGGCGATGACGGGGCTCCTCGAGCCCGACCCGGCGTGCGCGCTCCCGCGCCTCCTGCGCGAGGAGGAGTTCGTGGACGGGAACGTCGCCCTCCAGATCGGCGTCGGGCTGTGCGGCCAGTCGGCGGCGCTCCTCTGGAGGCTCCCCGCGTGATCTCCGCGACCCTCGTCGGGACGGCCGTCGAGCGGTGGACGCCCGGCGACCCGGCGCCCGACCCGGGACCCTCCCTCCCCGAGGAGCGGCGGCGCAAGCTCGCGCCCGCCGACGCCCTCGCGACGAGGGTCGGCCTCGAGGTGGCGCGGCGCGCCGGGCTCGTCGTGCCGCTCGCTCCCCCGCGGCGACTGGCGATCCTCCTCGCCGCCGACGGGGGGCCCCGGGCCGCTCGGACCGAGTTCCTCGCCGGACCCCCGCCGGCCGGACTCGCCAGCCCGACCTTGTTCCTCCGGACCGCCGCGAACTTCCCGGCGGCGCAGCTCGCGATCGCCCTCGGGTGTCGCGGGCCGTGCGCGACGTTCGCCGCGGGCCGGGACGCGCTCGAGAGGGCGGCGCTCTGGCTCGCGCAGGGGGCGGCGCGCGAGGCGATCGTCGTCGGCACCCGGCTCGGCGAGAGGATCGAGGCGGTGGCGGCCCTCCTCCGTCCCGACGACGCCGGCTCGGGCTGGAGGGTCGAGAGCGATGCGCGCAGGAAGCCCGCCTCCGACGAGGACGAGATCTCCTCCCTCCTACCGCTCGTTTCCCCCCCGGCCGAGCCGGGCGAGGTGTCCCTGGGCGAGGGGCTACGTCTCCGGTGGCGGACGTCGCGCTGATCGCCGGGGGGACGCGGGGGATCGGGCTCGCCTGCGCGGAGGCCCTCGCCGGGCGCGACCGGGGGCTCGTCCTCGTCTACCGGAGCGACTCGGCGGCGGCCGCGGCGTCGAACGAGCGGCTCGCGGGCCGGTGCGCCGCGGTCCGCACGGTCCGATGCGACGTCGCCGATCCGGCGCAGGTCGAGGAGGCGTTCCGCGCGGCGGACGAGCTCGGAACGCTCGAGGTCCTCGTCACGGCGGCGGGAGTCCTCGACGAGGCCCCGGCCCTCCTCCTCCCGCTCGAGCGGTTCGACGCGCTCCTCGCGACGAACCTCCGGGGGCCCTTCCTCTGCTGCCGGGAGGCGCTGCGGCGGATGATCCCGGCCCGGCGCGGGAGCATCGTGAACGTCTCGAGCCTCTCCGCGCTCTCGCCGCGGACGGGGCAGGCGGCCTACGCCGCCTCGAAAGGCGGGGTTCTCTCCCTCACCCGGGCGCTCGCGCGCGAGGTGGCGCGGTTCTCGATCCGGGTGAACGCGGTCGCTCCCGGGTTCGTCGACACCGGGATGACGCGCTCCCTCCCTCCCGAGAAGCGCCGGGGGCTCGAGGCTCTCGTGCCGCTCGGGCGCTTCGCGCGGCCGGAGGAAGTCGCCGCCGCCGTCGCGTTCCTCGCCGGTCCCGGCGCGAACTACGTGACGGGCGAGACTCTCGTGGTCGCGGGGGGCCTCCCGTGAGGGACGAGGTCGACGCGGTCGTCGTCGGGGGCGGGATCGCGGGCCTCACCGCCGCCCTCACCCTCGCCTCGGCGGGCCGGCGGGTCGCCGTGCTCGAACAGGACCGCCAGCTCGGCGGCTACGTCACCTCCTTCCGTCGTCGCGGATACACGTTCGATTCCGTGGTCGACGGGATCTCGGGCCTCGCCCCGGGAGGACCGCTCCGGCGGATCCTCGAGTACGGGGGGCTCGACGCCGAGGGACTCGTCCTCGACCTCCCGGTCGCGCGGAGCGGCTACTTCGGTGAGGAGCGGCTCGATTTCCCGGCGGAGGGGAGCGCGTGGCGCGCGTACCTCGAGCGTCGCTTCCCCGGCGAGGCCGCCTCGATCGGCCGTCTCCTCGACGCGATCCTCTCCTGTTTCGAAGTCGCATCCCGGGGAACGCTCGCGGCGCTCTGGGGGGACGGCGCGGCCGGGATCCCCCGCGGCGATCCCTTCGTCCGGTGGCGGGACCGGACCTACGCAGAGGTCCTCGAGGAGGCGGGGGTGCGGGACCCGAGACTGCGTCTCGCGCTCTGCGAGCGTCTGATGTTCCTCGGCGGCGGGCCGGATCGCATCTCCGCGGTGAGCGTCGCGAATCTCCTCGGGTCGACGTGGAGGTTCGGTTGCCAACGGATCCGGGGTGGGCTCTACCGCCTCGTGAATTCCCTCGTCGCGGCGATCCGGGAGAAGGGAGGCACGGTGAAGGCCGGGCACGTCGTCGAGGAGGTGGCGCCGGAGGGGGGCGGGTTCGTGCTCGAGGCCTCGCCGGGGGGGCGGTTCCGCGCCGCGCAGGTTCTCGTCGCCTGCGACCCCGTCGCCTTCCTCGATCGCGTCTGGCAGGGTCCTCATCCCGAGGGGGACGCCCTCGACCGGGCGCGAGCCTTCCCCCGCTCGGGCTCGTTCTTCCTCGCCTACCTCGGCGTGCGGGGGCGCTTCCCGGAGGCCCCCGCCTCGTTCGGTGTCTTCTCCGACCCGGAGGGGACGGACTTCGAGGACTCGCGGCTCGAGGGGGACGCCCCCACGTTCGGCGTCGGCGTCGCGACGAACGTCGATCCCTCCCTGGCGCCCGAGGGGTGCTCGACGGTGGTCGTGCACGCGTTCGTCCCGGCGGGACGCACGCTCGCCGAGGGGGAAAGGAAGCGCCTCCTCGAGCGGGCCCTCGTCCGGCTCGAGCGATTCCTCCCCGGCGTGGCGGGCCGGGTCGAGTGGAGCGAGACGGCCGGCCCCGCGACCCTCGAGCGCTACACGCGGAACCCGGGGGGAGCGGCCTACGGTTTCTCCCAGACCCCCGAGCGGTTCCGGCTCGCGCACGATCTCGCCGCCTCCGCGCCGTCCGGGATCCGGTTCGCCGGGCACTGGACGGGGTTCGGCGGAGGGGTCCTCGCCGCGGCGCTCTCCGGCTACGCGGCGGCGCGAGACCTCCTCGGCGTCCCGGCGGCGGCCCGCTAGCGCCCGAACGACCGCCCGCCCACCCGCATCCGGAGGAGGGCGGGCGTGCCGTCCTTTCCCACCCTCAGGTCGACGAGCCCGCGCCGACCGGAGGCGTCCAGCAGGTCCTCGATCTCCGTCCTTCGATCCTCGGGAATGAAGAAGCGGCTGGCGTCCCCGATGCGCGCTCGCCAACCGTCCCAGCGGCCGAGGATCGAGACGCGATCGGGGTGCGGAGCCGGTCTCTCCCGGGTCACGGAGACCGGGGTCCAGGCCGGCTCCGCCCGCGCGACGGTCACCCAGAGCGGTTCGTGCAGATGGAAAGCGATCGTGTCCACCGCAGGTCGCTCCGCGACGTAGGCGAGGGTCACGTAGTAGCCCGAGAGCGGATCGAACGGGTCGACCGGCTCCGTCTCGAGCGCGATCTCCGTCCCGGCGACCCGGGCGCGGACCGCCCGGAAGGGCATCGAGACGAGGATCCCGACCTGGGAGACGAGGACGACGGCGATCCCGAGGTGCCTACGCATGGGCGGCTTCCCGCACCCGCCTCTCGAAGGCGAGCCCGACGGTGAGCACGGCGATCCCGCAGGCGACGAAGACGATCGCCTTGAGGAGGAGACCCGTCTCGTACTCGAAGAAGCGCGTCTGGACGAGGACGCCGGCGAGCACGACCCCCAGCCAGAAGGGTCCGCGCTCCAGGCTCCGGACGGCGGAGGCGAGGAGGAGGATCGAAAAGGCGGCGAGGATCGCGTTCGCGGCGACCGTCACGACCACGCCGGATCCGGGGATCGCCATGAGGAGGAGGAGGAGGATCGTCCCGCCGACGGGGAGGAACGGGCTCCACGGGTCGCTCCAGGCTTGGTCTCCCCGCCGGAACGCGGCGGCCGTCGACACGATGGCGCCGAGGAGCGCCGGGGCGGCGATCGCGGCCCAGCCCCAGGTCCCCGGGGCGAGCTCGCCGAATCCGGTCTCGTCGGCGAGCCCCCGGAAGGAGGCGACGTAGACGACGACCAGCCAGCCGGCGAACCCGAGACGGGCGCCGGGGGTGGCGAGGCGCGCTCCCTCGCTCTCGGGGGGCAGGGCCGAGGGGAGGGAGAGAAAGAGGGCGGCGGGGGCGAGGAGACTCGCGAAGATCGCCGCGCCCTCTCCCGCCTCCTCGCCCGCGTGGACCGTAGCGGTGATCGCGATGGCGAGGTAGGAAGCGGAGAGGAGGAGGCGCGAGCGTTCGAGGCGAGCGAGCGGGAGGAAGACTGCGGCGAGCAGGACCGGTGTGAAAGGGAGGACCCCTTCGTTCTGGTCGATGAAGTTGCATGCCCAGATGGTCCCGAGCCCCAGGCCGAGGAGGGCGTTCGGGACGCTGCGAAGCGCCCAGCCCGCAAGGGCGGCTCCGGCAGCCCAGGCGCCGACCCCGTTCATCGCGTTCGAGTGGAGGTGGAAGATCTGCGCGACGAGTCCGATGTTCGCCCCGAAGATCAGCGTCCCGAGGAAGGTGAGGGCGTGGCCGAGGCGGGGAGAGGTCCCCTTGACCCGCCACAGCCAGTGCCCGGCGAGGTGGGCGGCGACCATCGCGGAGCCGATCAGCGCGAGCTTCGCCCAGGCCGGGAGCGCCTCCCAGTTCCAGGCGACGAAGGAAATGACCCCTCCCCCGACGAGGAGCACCCCGAGGATGTAGATCGCCGCGACGGAGGTCCTCCAGCCCGACTCGTTCAGCCGGTACCGCTCGGCGAGGAGGGCGGCGGCGCGCTCGTCGAGGAGGCCCTCCTCCCGCCAGCGCGGGAGCTCCGCGCGGAGTCTCGCGCGGAAGGCCCGGCCGCCGAGATCGAAGAGGTCCATGCTCCCTACGGCTCCCGCGGGAGGAGACTGGGAAAGTACTCCGCGATCGCCGGGATGTCCGCCCGCATCTTCTCGAGGATGTCGGCGCCCCACCCCTGGAAGGACCCTCCCCAGCCGCGGTACGAGAGGAGCCGCTCCCCCGTCTCCGCGTCGTGGAGCGAGGGGGTCATCCAGAGGCCGCTCCGTCCCGCGCCGTACCCGAACAGCACCCGGAGCGGAGTGCTCCCGAAGTGGACCCTCAGCGAGCAGCGACACACGAGGGTCCGGCCCGGCTCGATCTCCGATTTCCGGGAAAACACCCTCTCGAATCGGCCCGTGTCCGACAGCGCGTTGCTCAGCGAGATCTCGGCGAGCAGCTTGAACTCGCGCAGGATCTCGTCGACCTTCTCGCTGCGCCTGGCGGTCGTCGAGATCGTCGCCTCCTCCACGTAGACGGCGGAGTACCTCGACCAGTCCACGCCCGGCTTCGCGAAGAAGCGGGGCTCGTCCTCCTTCGCCGATCGGCAGCCGGCCGCGAGCGCCGGGCCGATCAGCGCGAGGCGGAGAGCCAGCCGGCGGAGCTTCACGGAGGATCTTTCGGGTCGAACCCCCCCGACGGATGAGGGAAGGTAGCGGGTTCGGGCGGACGTTCAACCTCGCATAGAATCGGCCCGCCCGATGGCCCCCGACCTGGAGTCCCGCGTCCGCGGCACGATCGTGCAGAGCCTCCGCCTGAAGAAGGGGCCCGAGGAGATCGAGGGGGACGCCCCGCTCTTCGGCGGGAGCCTCGGGCTCGACTCGATCGACGCCCTCGAGCTCGTCCTCGCCGTCGAGCGCGAGTACGGCGTGCGGATCCAGGACGACGCGGTCGGGCGGGAGGCGCTCGCGTCGGTCCGTGCCCTCGTCGCGTTCCTCGGGCCGCGGATCGGGAAGGATGAGACCCCCCCCGCCTGACCCCGTCGCCCGCGCCGGAGCCCTCCCCCACCGCCCGCCGTTCCGCTTCGTCGACGAGGTGCTCGAGGTCTCGCCGGGGGAACGGATCGAGGCGGCGCGGGTCTTCCGGCCGGAGGAGGAGTTCTTCCGCGGCCACTTCCCCGGGGAGCCGATCGTCCCAGGCGTCCTCCTGGTCGAGTGCATGGCCCAGGCGGCGGGGCTCGCCGAGGAGGACCCGGGCGGAGCGCGGCTCGCCCGGATCGACGGTGCGAGGTTCCTCGCCCCCGTCCGCCCCGGCGACCGCGTCGTCGTCACGATGCGGCGCGCGGCGAGCTTCGGGCCCGCGGTCCGCTACGAGGGGGAGTGCCGCGTCGAGGGGAGGGTCGTCGCGGAGGGGGCCGTGACGCTGCGGACCGGCTCCGGGGAGGCGGGGCGCGGGTAGCGGCGAAGGAGGAAGCGCGTCGTGAGCCCGAGGAACCGCCAAGTGTCGGCCGCGGCGCGAATGTGGCTCGGGCGGGGCTGGTGGTAGATGCACCGGACGGGTGCGTTCGCGACGGGGAAGCCGAGCCTCCCCACCTGGAGGAGGATCTCCGATTCGGTGTCGAACCGGGACGTGCGGAGCCGGAGCGCGCGGACCGCGGCCGCCTCGTAGAGCTTGAGGCCGCACTGGCTGTCGGCGACGTCGAGGCCGGCGATCGCGGAGATCAGCCTCGACATGATGCGGTTCGTGACGAGGCGCACGAGGCTCATCCCCCGGGGATCGTCGAGCCGATTGCCGACGACGACGGCGGCTCCCGACTCGCGGGCGGCGCGCAGGAGCGCCCCGAGGTCGGCGGGGTCGTGCTGGCCGTCGCCGTCCATCGTCGCCAGGCGGGGGAATCCGAGGGCGAGCCCGCGCTCGAAGCCCGTGCGGAGCGCGGCCCCCTTCCCCCGGTTGGCGGCGTGGCGGAGGACCTCCGCCCCGGCGGCCCGGGCGATCGGGGAGGTCCCGTCGTCGCTCCCGTCGTCGACGACGATCGTGTGGGCGCCGCGCGCCCGCAGCGCGCGGACGAGGGAGGCGATCGTCCCCGCCTCGCGGTAGGCGGGGACGACGACGCAGACGCCGGCGAGCTCCTTGGGGTCGGAGGGGGACAGGGCTACTTCGGGTGGGACCGGTTCCACTCCTCGATCCAGCGGCTCATCGCCCGGTGCGCCTGCGCCTGCGTGGAGAGGCCGAGAATGCCGAAGGTCGCCCAGTTGGCGACGTGGTGGCTCCCTGCCGCGAGCTCGAACGCCGAGCCCTTCGCGGCCGGGAGGATGTGGAAGTCCGCCACCGTGCGGTGCCCCCCGGCGCTCGCCTTGATGCCGCGGAGGTCGGTCGCCGTGTCCCCGGGGTGCGTGAACCACCCCTGGCTCTCGAGGGAGGTCTTCACCTCTCCCCGGAGCGCGTCGGGGCTCATCGCGTAGGTGAAGTCCGTGGCGGGCCAGCGACCGATCTCCGTGGCGCAGGAGGCGCCGAGGAGGGGGAGCGAGGCGGCGAGGAGTCGGATCGTCAGTTTCATCTCGTGAACTTCGCGGGGGCGCGCATTGTAGGAACCGACCTTCCCCGGTCCACGGCCTCGCGTTAGAAACGCCCCGTGGATCCCCTCCCCGAGCTGCGGGCGTTCGTCGTCGAGGATCTCCTCCTGGGGGAGGCGCCCCCGGGGTTCGACGAGAAGGCCCCGCTCCTGCGCGCGATCGACTCCCTCGGGGTGCTGCGGCTCGTCGCGTTCGTCGAGAAGCGCTTCGGCGTGCGGATCCCCGACCGCGAGGTCGTCCCGGCGAACTTCGAGAGCCTCGAGCGGCTCGCCTCGAGCGTCCGGAAGCTCCTCGCCGGCAGATGAGCCGGCTCGGGCCGGTCGATCGATTCCTCCTGATGATCGACCGGGCCGCGCGGCGCGCGGGGCTCGCCGGGAACCTCTCCGCGATCGCGCTCGAGCTGGGGATCCCCCTCGACCCGGCGCGGGTCGAGGCCGCGCTCGCCCCGCTCCTCCCGCGCCTCCCGCCGCTGCGCTCCCGGCTCGCGCTCGCGCCGATCCTCGGGTGGAGCCGGTGGAAGTCCGTGCCCGGGCGCGGCGCCCCGGACCTCGTGCGGGTCCTCGAGGGGTCGGGGACGGACGCTTCCGCAGCTGCGGAGGCGGCGATCAACGACCCGCTCGACCCCGCCCGCGATCCGCTCCTCGAGCTGCGTCTCTCCCCTTCGCCACGGGGCGGAACCGTCGCGGTCCTGCGGTGGTTCCACCCCCTCGCCGACGCGCGGGGAGCGGACCGCCTCCTCGGGGCGATGGACGAGATCGACGCCGGGCGGACGCCGGTCCTTGAGGGCCCCGATCCCCTCGCGCGGGTGGCGCGCGGAGAGTTCGCCGGCTGGAGGGGCTTCCGGGCCGCGCGCGCCCTGCTCGAGAGGAGGAACGGACCTCCCCCCGTCCTCCTCTCGCCGCCTGCGACCCCCGTGCGAGGCTGCGCACTCCTCCCCATTTCCCTGGAGGGTCGGGAGGCCGCCGCGGCGGAGGCTTTGTCCCGGGGAACCTTCGGCGGGACGGGGATGAACGAGCACCTCCTCCTCGCCTCGCTCCGGGCCCTCCACCGCTTCCAGGTGCGGCGCGGGGCGCCGCGGGGCCCCTATGCGATCCCCGTGACCGCGAACCTCCGTCCGGCGGGCGCGCCCGGGCCGGTGCTCGGGAACTTCCTCTCCTTCTTCCACCTGAGCGCATCCTCCGCCGAGGTCGAGGATCCCGCCGTCCTCGCCCGGTCGATCCGGGAGCAGGAGCTGGCGGCGCTCGGGGCCGGCGCGGACCGCGCGATGCACGCCCTCCTGCGGGCCGGCCGCTGGCTCCCGCTGCGGCGCTACGAGAGGGAGCGCTTCCGCCGGGACGGAGCGCCGCGCGAGTCGGTCTGGTTCTCGAACGTCGGGGAGATCCTCGAGGGGCGCGAGCGATGGCTCGGAGCCCGCCTCCTCGACGTCGGCGTCGCGACGGCCGTCCCTCACCCGCCGGGGGCCCTCTTCCTCTTCTTCCGGCGTCCGGGGACGCTGCGGGGGGCCGTGGTCTACGCCGAGGGAGTTCTCGATCGGGAAGGGGCCTACCGTCTCGCGGAGTTCCTCCGGGAGGAACTCCTCGCGCCGATTCCGCCCGCCTGAGGGTCGTCCGGGGGGCGCGCCTTCTCACGGGTCGAGGATCGCGCTACCTTCCTCCCGTGTACGTCGCTCGCCGCAAGACCCGCGAGGTCCGTCTCGGTCCCTTCACGATCGGGGGTGACCATCCGATCCGGGTGCAGTCGATGTGCTCGACGCGCACGGAGGACGTCGCCGCGACGACCGACCAGATCCGCCGTCTGGAGGACGCCGGCTGCGAGATCGTCCGGGTCGCCGTCCCCACGCGCGAGGCGGCCGACGCGCTCCCGGCGATCAAGAAGGCCTGCCGCGTCCCCCTCGTCGCGGACATCCACTTCAACCACCGCTTCGCGCTGAAGGCGATCGCGGCCGGGGTCGACAAGGTGCGCCTGAACCCCGGGAACGTCGGGGGGAAGGAGCGGGTCCAGGAGGTCGTCCGCGCCGCGAAGGACGCGAGCGTCCCGATCCGGATCGGGGTCAACTCGGGTTCCGTCGAGCGCGACCTCCTCGAGAAGTACGGCTACCCCACCCCCGAGGCGATGGTCGAGTCGGCGCTCCGCCACGTCGCGATGCTCGAGGAGCTCGACTTCCGCGCGATCATCGTCTCGATCAAGTCGACCGACACCTCCTCGGCCGTGAAGGCGAACCGCCTCTTCGCGGCGGCGACGGACATCCCGCTCCACCTCGGCATCACGGAGGCGGGCCTCCCTCCCTACGCCTCGATCAAGTCGGCCGTCGGGCTCGGCCCCCTCCTCCTCGACGGGATTGGCGACACGATCCGGATCTCCCTCTCCGTCGACCCTGTCGAGGAGGTGAAGGTCGCCTTCGACATCCTCAAGGCGTCGGGTCGGCGCGTCACGAGCCCGGAGCTGATCGCCTGCCCGACCTGCGGCCGGATCGAGATCGACCTCGAGAAGCTCGTGAAGGAGATCGAGGCGAAGCTCGGCGGGGAGAAGATCCCGGTGAAGATCTCCGTCCTCGGCTGCGCCGTGAACGGGCCGGGCGAGGCGCGCGAGGCCGACATCGGGGTCGCCGGGGCGCGCGGGGTCGGGGCGATCTACCGGCGCGGGGAGCTGGTGAAGAAGGTGAAGGAGGCCGACCTCGTCCCCGCCCTCCTCGAGGAGATCGAGAGGTTCAAGGCGGAAGCGGCGCGGACCTCCGGGTCCCCCTGACCCGACCGGGGTCAGCGAGGAAGGGCCGGGAGCACCCGCTCGAGGAAGAGGTCGAGGAGCCGGCGGTCGAGGGCGGAGGTCGACCCCTCGGGCCCGCCGGCGTCGGGGACGACGTTCGTGTTGAACGCGAGGAGGAGCGCGGAGCGGCTCGGGAGGTGGAGGTAGAAGTGGCTCACGAACCCGTTCTGCCCCCCGCTGTGGGCGACGAGGTCGACGCCGCGGCGTTTCTCGATGAAGAAGGAGAGCCCCATCGCGTCGCCGTCGGGCTTGCCCGGGTCGAGGGGGACGACGGGACGGAACATCTCCTCGAGGGAGGAGCGACGGAGGAGCCCCCCGTGGAGCGCCGCGCGCTCCGGGTTGCCGAGGAGGAAGTCGAGCCACAGAGCCATGTCGCCGAGGGGCGCGTTCAGGCCCCCGTTGCTGACGGTGATCCCCGTGTCGAAGTCGAAGGGGAGCTCGCGCAGCCCCGCCGCTCCCCGCTCGAACGAGCGGGATCGGCGGGGGAGGAGGTCCCACGGCGCGCGGTCGAAGTAGGCGCGGCGCATCCCGAGGGGTCGGAGGAGGTTCTTCTCGACCTGCGCCTCGTAGTCCTCGCCCGTGAGGGCCTCGATCGTGCGTCCGAGGAAGATGAACCCGGGATTCGAGTAGGAGAAGCGACTCCCCGGCTCGAAGCCCGCCTCCGTGTAGGGCATCATCGCGACGAGCTGCTCCCAGCGCGTCGGCTCGAAGGGATGCCAGGGCTGGTCCCCTCCCCAGGGCCAGGTCGAGCCGCGCAAGCCCGCGCTGTGGCTCGCCAGGTGGCGGAGCGTGATCCGCCCGACCCCGCCGAACGGGGCGTGGACCTCGCGCAGCTCGGGGACGTGACGGACGGCGGAATCGTCGAGGGAGAGGAGGCCGAGGTCGCGCAGGCGCACCGTCGCGACCGCGGTGAAGGTCTTCGTGATCGAGGCCCAGTGGAAGGCGGTGTCCGCGTCGACCGGCACCTTCCCGCCGGCATCCTGGTGGCCGTGATACGCCTCCAGGACGACCCCGCCGCGGTGGAGGAGGAGGAGCCCCGCCCCGACGATGCCCCGCTCGGCGGCGCCCTCCCGGAAGGCGCGAGAGAGGTCGTCCCATGCGGAGGAGGACGCGGAGGGTCTCTCCTGCGGCGCGACGGGCGCGCCGAGGAGAGGAGACAGGAACGCGAGCGCGGCGAGGTTCATCCCTCACCTCCGCCCGAATCCTAAGCGGGGGAGGGCCCCCCGGAGCGGCGCCGGGCTCGCCGCCACGCCCCCCCCCGGGGCCGGTCCGGTCCCGCTTCCCCGCCCGGGGCCGCGAAAAAGATCCGCCTCCGGGCGGCCAAGAACCTCCTCTCCCCTCCCCGCGAGCGGGGCACACGGGAGGAGGGCGGCGGACGAGCCGGGTCCGCGATGTGCTAGGTTTCCCACGCCGTCCGGGAGGAACCATGTACCGGCACACGGTCAAGATCGATCCCCGCACCCGGGAGGGCTACGTCGAGGTCCCCTTCCGCGGCTCGCTGCTCCTCGAGTACCCCGTCTTCAACAAGGGAAGCGCCTTCACGCTGGAGGAGCGCCGCCTCTTCGGGCTCGAGGGGCTCGTCCCCCCCGTCGTCTCGACGATCGAGCGCCAGCTCGAGCGGGTCTACCGCAACTTCCGCGGGAAGGCCTCCGACATCGAGAAGTACGTCTTCCTCGTCGCCCTCCAGGACCGCAACGAGACGCTCTTCTACCGGCTCCTCCTCGAGCACGTCGAGGAGATGATGCCGATCGTCTACACGCCGACGGTCGGCGCCGCCTGCCGGGAGTACTCCCACCTCTACCGCCGGCCTCGCGGGCTCTACCTCACGCCGGATCAGCGGGACCGCCTCGAGACGGTGCTCCGGAACGCGCCTTCCGAGGAGGTCGACCTGATCGTCTGCACGGACGGGGAGCGGATCCTCGGGCTCGGCGACCTCGGCGCGGGAGGGATCGGCATCGCGGTCGGCAAGCTCTGCCTCTACGTGCTCGCCGCGGGGATCCACCCCTCGCGGACGCTCCCGGTCGTCCTCGACGTCGGCACGGAGAACGAGGAGTTGCTGAAGGACCCTCTCTACGTCGGGACGCGGCGCCGGAGGATCCGGGGAGCGGAGTACGACGCCTTCCTCGACGCGTTCGTCGAGGCCGTGTCGAAAGTCCACCCGAGGGCCGTCCTCCAGTGGGAGGACTTCGGCAAGGCGAACGCCTTCCGGCTGCTCGAGCGCTACCGGGAGAAGATCTGCTCCTTCGACGACGACATCGAGGGGACGGGGGCGGTCACGCTCGCCGCCCTCCTCGGCGCGATGCGCGCCCTCGGGACGCGGCTCCGCGACCACACCTATGCCCTCCTGGGGGCGGGCCAGGCGGGAGCCGGGATCGCCCACCAGATCCTCCTCGCGATGGAGGAGGAGGGGCTGCCGAAGACCCAGGGGTTGCGCCGGATCTGGATGCTCGGGAGCAAGGGGCTCCTCCGGCGGGGGATGCCGGGCCTCGCCGACCACCAGCACGAATTCGAGCGCGATCCGGGAGAGGTGTCGGGGTGGAAGGTCGCGGACCGGGAGCGGATCGGGCTCCTCGACGTCGTCCGGAACGCCCGGCCGAGCGTGCTGATCGGGGCGAGCGGCGTCGCGGGGTCCTTCTCCGAGGAGGCCCTCCGGGCGCTGGCGGCCGCGTGCGCGAGGCCGGTCGTGTTCATGCTGAGCAACCCGACGGCGAACGCCGAGTGCACGCCGGAGCAGGCCGTCGCCTGGACCGGGGGCCGCGCCCTCCTCGCGACCGGGTCGCCCTTCCCCGCCGCCGCCTGGGAGGGCCGGCGGATCCCCGTCGCCCAGGCGAACAACGTCTTCATCTTCCCGGGAGTGGGCCTCGGGGCGATCGTCTCGCGAGCGCGCCGGGTGACGGAGGGGATGTTCCTGGCGGCGGCGAAGGCGCTCGCGGCGTGCGTCCCGGATTCGTTGATCCGGGAAGGGATGCTCCTCCCCCCGGTGGCGGAGGTCCGGAGCGCGGCGGCGGCGGTGGCCCTGGCCGTGGCGCGGGAGGTCGCCAGGTCGGGTGCCGGGGGAGCCGCGGGAGAGGCGGACCTGAAGGACCGGATCGCCGCCTCGATGTGGGTCCCGGAGTACCTCCCCTACCACGCCCCGGCGAGCTGAGGGAGGGGCCGGGGGGCCCGGCCCCGGACGGTCGGCCCCGAGCCCTCCCGGAAGGGGGGAGACGGGTCGATTCCGCCGCCGACTCCGGAGAGAATGCCCCGGTCCGAGCAGGCCCCTGACAGGCGGAGCTCCGGTCGTGAATCCGAAAGCCGAAGTCGCCCACCCCTCCCTCGCCGCGGCCGCGAGCGGCGCGCTCGCGCGGCGCGAGACCCTCACCATCACCGACAACCGGACGGGGAAGACCTACGAGGTCCCGATCCGCGAGGGGACGCTGCGCGCGATGGACCTGCGGCAGATCCGGACCGGGGCGGACGACTTCGGGCTGATGTCCTACGACCCCGCCTTCGCGAACACCGCCTCCTGCCGGAGCGCCGTCACCTTCATCGACGGGGACAAGGGGATCCTCTGGTACCGCGGCTACGCGATCGAGGAGCTCGCCGAGAAGTCGAGCTACCTCGAGACGGCCTACCTGATCGTGAAGGGGGAGCTCCCCACGCGGGACGAGCTCGACCGGTGGAAGGACAACATCACCAACCACACGATCCTCCATGAGAATATCAAGAAATACATCGACGGCTTCCACTACGACGCCCACCCGATGGGGATGCTCGTCTCGACGGTCGCCGCGCTCTCGACCTTCTACCCCGACGCGAAGGCGATCTTCGACTCGGCCTCGCGGGAGCTGCAGACCTACCGGCTGATCGGGAAGATGATCACGCTCGCGGCCTTCGCCTACCGCCACAGCCGCGGCCTCCCCTACATCTACCCGGACAACGAGCTCTCCTACACCGGGAACTTCCTCAACATGCTGTTCAAGATGACGGAGCCGCAGTACCGGCCCCACCCGGTGCTCGAGCGGGCGCTCGACGTGCTGTTCATCCTCCACGCCGACCACGAGCAGAACTGCTCGGCGAACGCGATGCGCGCGGTCGGCTCCTCCCACGTCGATCCCTACTCCGCGATCGCGGCGGCGACCGCGGCGCTCTACGGCCCGCTCCACGGAGGGGCGAACGAGGCGGTGCTGCGCATGCTGCGCGAGGTCGGCACGAAGGACCGCGTCCCCGAGTTCATCAAGCGCGTGAAGGGGGGCGAGCGCAAGCTCATGGGCTTCGGCCACCGCGTCTACAAGAACTACGACCCGCGCGCGCGGATCATCAAGAAGATCGCCGACCAGGTCTTCTCCTTCACCGGGCGCAACCCCCTCCTCGACGTCGCCCTCGAGCTCGAACGGATCGCGCTCGAGGACGAGTACTTCGTCTCGCGCAAGCTCTACCCGAACGTCGACTTCTACTCGGGCCTCATCTACCAGGCGATGAACTTCCCGGTCGACATGTTCCCGGTCCTCTTCGCGATCCCGAGGACCTCGGGATGGATGGCGCAGTGGCAGGAGTCGCTCCTCGACCCCGAGCAGAAGATCGCCCGCCCGCGCCAGATCTACTGCGGCTCGGGGCTCCGGGAGTTCGTCCCGCTCGAGGAGCGCTCGGGCCGTCGCGAGGGGGCGTAGGGGCCCCCCCCGGCGCGCCTCCCGCCGGGGAGGAAGGCGCCGGTCCGCAGGCCGCCCGGAGGGGCGGCCCCGCGGGGGAGAGTAAGGAGGGGAGCCGGGAGCAGGGGGGAGCCGGCGTGACCGCCGATTCGGGGGTACGCTTTCGGACGGGGAACTCTCGAAGTCGCCCGGGCGGAGGGATGGATCGGGACGCGACGTCCCGAGGCCGATGCAGGTGCAAGGGAGTTTCGGTTCGCTGTCGGTCCTGCTCCTCGGGACGGTGCTCTCCTCCGCCGCGGCCCAGGCCTCCTCGGTCGACCCCGCGCGAGCCCTGCGGGCGGCGGCGTCGAACGAACTGAGGGTCCTGCGGGTCTCCGTGAAGGCGGGGCTCGACTACTACTGCCATCAGTTCGACGACCTCGGCGACGCCGTCACGGGGGGGGTGATCCGCCTCTCCTCGACGGTCCCCGCGGTGGTCGACTTCGCCAACGGGGCCCTCGTCGCGCTCCATTCGACCGCGGACGGGGCCGCCCGCGCCGTCGAGGGCTTCGCCGCCGGGCAGGTCTCGGCGAGCCCGTTCTTCCCCGGCTCGATCCTCGGGGACCTCGGCGCGCTCGACCGCTTCCAGGCGGCGCTCCGCGCGGAGACGGGGAGGGCGCGCGCCCGGCTCGAGAAGCGGATGCTCGCCTTCACGCGACGGGTCGGCTCGGACACCGGCTTCGTGGTGCACGCGGCCCTCTGGGACGAGGTCGACATCGTCCCCCCCGCCCCGAACCCGGGCACGGCGGTGCCGGTCCCGCCGCGCGCGCTCAAGATCTTCGCGCTCGCCGCCGGGAGCGACGCCTCGGTGCCGGGGGACGGGATCCTCTCCGTCGGCGGGGAGGCGGAGCCGCTGACCGACCCCGTCACGGTGACGATCCGGGGGCCGGGAGGCTTCACGGACGTGCACGTCGTCGCCGTGAACCCGGGGACCGGGCGCTGGGGGACGACGTTCCCCGCCGGCGCGACGCCGAACCTCCCGGAGGGGAACTACCGCGTCGAGGCGACGCAGGGCTCGGGCGCCTCGATCAACGCTGGGATCGGCATCCAGGGCACGCCGTAGGGCCGCCCGCGCCGGCCGACGCCGGCCGCACCCGGGGGGATCCTCGCCCCCGCCCGGATACGATCCGCCCGCGGCGGCCATGCTCGTCACGCGGGAGTTCGCCTTCGACGCCGTCCACTTCCTCCCCTCCTACCGGGGGAGCCCGGAGGCTCCGCACGGCCACCGCTGGCGGATCGAGGTGACCGTCGAGGCGCCCGTCGGCCCCGAGGGGATGGCCTTCGATTTCGCCGAGCTGGGGGAGGTCGTGAGGCGACGGGTCGTCGAGCGCTTCGAGGGGCGGTCGATGAACGAGGTCGTCCCGGTCCCGAGCGCCGAGAACGTCGCCCTCTTCGCCTGGAAGGCGCTCCGCCACCTGCCGCTGCGCCAGGTCCGCGTCTGGGAGTCGGAGGGGTGCTCGGCGATCTGCCGGGAAGAGGACGTGAAGGGAGGTCGGTCGTGATCGGAACGATCCTCGTCCTGGTGGCCGCCTCGGCCGCCCGCGAGGGGGGGGGCCGCGCTCCCGCCCCGCCCCCGCCCGTCGCGACCTTCTCGATCGTCGCGCGGGACCCGGCGACCGGCGAGCTCGGCGTCGCCGTCCAGTCGCGCTTCCTCGCGGTCGGCGCCGTCGTCCCCTGGGCGAGGGCGGGCGTCGGCGCGATCGCGACCCAGGCCTTCGCGAACACGCGGTTCGGGCCCGACGGCCTCGCCCTACTCGAGAAGGGGACGGGCGCGGAGGAGGCCCTCGCGACCCTCGTGCGGGGCGACGAGGGCCGGGACCGCCGGCAGGTCGGGATCGTCGACGCGAAGGGGGGCGTGGCGACCTACACCGGGTCGAAGTGCAACCCCTGGGCAGGGGGCGTGAGGGGAAAGGAGTTCTGCTGCCAGGGGAACATCCTCGCCGGCGAGGCGGTCGTGAAGGGGATGGCGCGCGCCTTCGAGGAGACGAAGGGGGACCTCGGCGTGCGGCTCCTCGCCGCCCTCGAGTCGGGACAGGCGGCGGGAGGGGACACGCGGGGGAAGCAGTCCGCCGCGATCCTCGTCGTCCGGGAGGGAGGCGGATACGCGGGCCTGAACGACCGCTACTGCGACCTGCGGGTCGACGACCACCCCGAGCCGATCGCCGAGCTCCGCCGGATCCACCGGCTCTGGGCGGCCACCTTCGGCGGGCCGGCCCGCGCGCGGCTCGGGGATGCGGCGCGCGAGCGCGGCGACGCGGCCACGGCGGAGCGGGAGCACGCCGCCGCGCGCGGGATGTTCCTTTGGGCGATCGAGGGGGCTCCGGAGGACCCGCGCCTGCGCAACGCGTTCGCCTGGTTCTGCGCCGAGCGCCAGCTCTTCCTCGAGGAGGCGATCGTGCACGCGGAGAAGGCCCGCTCGCTCGCGCCGAGCGACCCCGACATCCTCGACACGGTGGCGACGATCCAGTTCGAGCGCGGGAAGGTCCGGGAGGCGATCGAGATCGAGGAGGCCGCCCTGAAGCTCCGCCCGGACGACTCCTTCCTGAAGGAGCAGCTCGAGAAGTTCCGCCGGGCGGACCGACCCACCTCGCTCCCATCCACTGCGAGGTGAGACGGCCGGGGCGCCGCGCCCTGTCCTCGGCCCCGCTCTCGCGAGTCAGCCTCGCGGAGGAGGCTCCCCTCTCCCTGCCCGACGGGGACGATCGGAACCGGCGCTCCGGATCCGCTTCGGCGGGAAGAGAGCCTCGCTCGCGCCTTCGGCGACGACCTCGAGGGGGACGACCGTGACTTTCGGTCCGAGCGCGTAGCGGACCCCGCCCGGATAGAGGACCAGGAGGTGATCCAGACGGAGGTCCGCCATGGCGATCCACATGGATGGGGTGAGTCGCGGCGCGTCCTTGCGTTTGACCTCCACTCCGAGTCGGCGTCCCGCCGCGAAGAGCAGGAGGTCGAGCTCCGCGCCCTGGTGGGTCGCCCAGAAGTAGGCTTCCTCCGGTCGCACGACGCGGAGCACCTCCTCGATCGCGTACCCCTCCCACGAGGCGCCGCACTTGGGATGTCCGAGCAAGGCCCCCTCCGTCCGGATCCCGAGGAGCTCGTGCAGGAGACCGCTGTCCCGGATGTAGACCTTCGGCGACTTCACCTGCCTCTTGGCGAGGTTCTCGAACCAAGGGGGGAGCTGGCGGACGAGGAAGAGTCCCGTGAGGAGGTCGAGGTAGCGCCGCACCGTCGGCTCCGAGATCCCGAGCGACCTCGCCGGCTCCGAGGCCTTCCAGACCTGGCCGTGGGAGTGGGCCAGCATCGTCCAGAACCGCAGGAGGGCGGGAGCCGGCATGCTCGCGCCGAGCTCCGGGAGATCCCTCTTGAGGAAAGTCTGGATGAAGCCCCTTCGCCAAGCCACGCTGTCCTGCAGGGAGCGAGCGAGGAAAGAGCGCGGGAATCCACCCCGGAGCCAGTGTCTCCGGAGAGTTCGAACCCCCGTCTCGGCGAGGCTGAACCCCGAGATGGAGATGGTCTCGAGCCGGCCCGCGAGCGACTCCGAGGATCGGCGCCGCAGGTCCGGAGAAGCGCTTCCGAGCAGGAGGAAGCGAGCCGGGAGGGGCCTGCGGTCCGCGAGCACCCGGAGGAGCGGGAACAGGTCCGGCCGCCGCTGGACCTCGTCGATCACGACGAGCCCCCGCAATCCGCCCAGCTCCGTCATGGGCTCGTCGAGTCGCGCCGCGCTCACGGGGTCCTCGAGATCGAAGTAGTTGGGCGAGCCCGGGGCGAGGAGCTGCCGGGCGAGCGTCGTCTTCCCGCTCTGACGCGGACCGATCAGGGCCACGACCTGGCTGCGGCGCAGCGCGAGTCGGATGCGTCCGAGGATTCGAGGACGCCAGATCATGGGCAAAGGGTACCACGAAACTCGAATGTGTCATGTTCGAATTTCATGGTGTCATCCGGAGAGGGCGGGGGCGCGTCGGGGGGCCCCCGCCGCGAGGACGTAGGGGACGAGGAGGGGAAGAGGGAGGGCGCCCCTACGCCGGCAGGTCGAAGGGGAAGGAACGCCGGATGCCCGGCGGGCGCTGCTCGGGATGGAAGCCGCCGACCTGGTAGCGCAGCCACGCGTCGATCGCGGCGGGCGGGACGCGCTCTCGGCCGACGAGGACCCCGCCGTAGGAGAACCGATCGACCGACCAGGGGAGCGCGGAGCGCTTGTAGAACCACACGAGGAGGGTCCCCTCCTTCGGCGACCAGCACTTGATCCGCGCCCGGTTGGGGAGTCCGCGGACCCGGTTCTCGACGGACCAGTCGATCCCGGCCGCGCCGGGGTCGAGGACGAAGGTCTCGGGGGCCGAGGCGACCCCCTCGAGGAGCGCGTCGACGGCCGGGAATCCGCCGCCGGAACGCGCGGCGAGCGCGTCGGGCGTCGCGGCTCCCTTCAGGACCACGGCGCTCAAGCGGCCGCCGGCCGCGGCCGCGGCGGATGGAGGGGGTCGGCCTTGGGTGCTCGGGGCCGCAGCTCCCGCGCGAAGACCGGGGCGGCGAGGCGGCGGACGACCCACGACCTCGCCTCCTGCGCCCAGAACCGGAGGTCGCGCGGCGCGAGGTAGCGCGCGTCGTCGGGCTGGACGATGAGGGAGACCTCGATGTTCGGCGCGGCCCCGATCGGGATCCCCTTCCTGCGGCAGGCCTCGTACATGTGGCGCATGACGCCGATCATGTCCTCGCTCCGCGGCGAGGGGACATGCTCCATGTCGGAGCCGATGCAGGGGCGGAAGATGCAGACCGTGGGGAACGCCCCGAGGTCCGTGATGTAGTCGATGGCCCGGAGCGTCCACTCGATCGGCTCGACGCCGGCGATGATCTCCCCCGAGCACGCCCCTTTGGGCATCTTTCTCTGGCAGTACTCGAGGGCGCGGAAGAAGGCGTCCTGCCCGAGGGTCGCGCGCTTTCCCGGGCACAGACGCGCGAACCAGTCGGGGTGTTGGAACTCCCAGCAGAAGGAGAAGTGGTTGGCGCCGAGGTCGAGGAGCCAATCGTACTTCCAGTAGTCGGCGGGACGCGCGGGCAGCGCCTGGACCCCGACGAGCTGACCGACCCGCTCCTTCACGGCGGCGACGTAGGGGGCCACCATCTCGAGGTCGCGCCCTCCGTGGAATCCGGTGTTGAAGTGGGTGAAGGTGCACCCCTCCGCTTTCGCCGCCGCCGCGACCTCGACGACGTCCTCGACGGCCTTGTCCACGCGCTCGTTGACCCCCACGTTGTAGCCGGTCGTGCAGAAGGCGCAGTTCAGGGCCTCCCTCCCCTCCCCGCGCATCCACCAGTAGCCGCACGAGTTCGAGATGTAGATCCCGAGGTAGGTCCCCTGGAGGACGCCGACGTCCTGCATCGGGGTCCCCAGCGTCGTGCGCCGCTCGTACCAGGCGGGCTCCGGGGGGATCCGGACCGGGTAGCGGAGCGAATTGCGCTCGTCGAGGAGGAGGTAGCGCGCCCCCTCCTTGACGAGGCGGTAGGGGCTCGCCTGGGCGAAGTCCTCCTCGACCGGCGCGTTCATCCAGATGTCCTTGAGCCCCCCCGGCAGGACGAGCTCGAGGCCGCTCCCCAGCCCCGCGCGCGTGCGGCGGAAGACCCGGGCGTCCTCCTCGAGGGAGCAGGAGCGGTCGATCCGCACGCCGCGGCAGAAGAGGTCGATCTCGAGTTCGCAGGGATTGAGCGGGGCGACCATGGCATTCCCCGAGCGATGGGCAGGGCGAACGGTCAAGCCCCGTGCCGCGTTCTCCCGGCGTCCGCGGGGCGCTCGCCGGGAGGAGCGGAGCCGCCCCCCGGCTCTTTTTTCGATCGATCGATCGAAAAAATCACCTCTCTTCGCGGCGACCCTCCCGCCGTCCGGCGAGATTTCCGACGGCACCCACCTTGCCATCGCCCCGATCACCCAAGTCCTCCCGGCGAGCGGGAGGGAAACCTTGCCATGCCGGGAGCCGCTCTCGCAGGAGGGACCCTTCTCCTCGGGTTCGTCGTCCTCACGGGGTGCCCGCCCCCCCCCTCCCTCCCCCCGTCGGGACCCCTCCAGGCGCAAGCCGTCCAGGCTCCCCCCTCCCCCCTCGAGCGGGGGAAGGCGATCTTCCTGCGGAGCTGCGCGGGCTGCCACGGAGAGGAGGGGCGCGGGGACGGAGCCGCCTCGGCCTACCTGTTCCCCAAGCCGCGCGATTTCAGCCGGGGAGCCTTCAAGCTCACCTCGACGCCCAGCGGATCCCTCCCGACCGACGAGGACCTCTTCCGGACGGTGACGAACGGGATGCCCGGCTCGGCGATGCCGTCCTGGGAACTCCTCTCGGAGAACGACCGCTGGGCCGTCGTCTCGTTCGTGAAGGGCCTCACCCGCTCCTTCGACGAGGAGGAGGGGAAGTGGGTCAACTACTACGACCTCGGCCGGGACATGACGTCCGTCACCGTCCCGCCCGGGCCGGCGCGAACGGTCGAGAGCGTCGCTCGAGGGAAGATCGCCTACCGCAAGGCGGAGTGCTGGAAATGTCACGGGGAGGAGGGGCGGGGGGACGGGCCCTCCGCGCCGACGCTGAAGGACGACTGGGGCTGGCCGATCGAGCCGCGCGACTACACGGCGGGGATCTTCAAGGGGGGGGACGACCCCGGCGAGCTGTTCAAGCGCGTGACGATCGGGATGAACGGGACCCCCATGCCCTCCCACGCATCGGCCCTGACGCCGTCGCAGCGCTGGGACGTCGTCCACTACCTCCAGTCGATCGCGCGCCCGGGAGCGCAGGAGCGCGCCCGACAGAT
>JAKEFM010000159.1 GCA_022616055.1 Planctomycetota bacterium | reverse complement strand
TCGGTAAGCCGTGTGCGGGAAACCCGCGTGCACGGTTTGAAAGGGGTGGCTGGAACCGGCTCCCCGGCCTGGGGACGCCGCGCCAGTAACTACCAATGCCCCCTCCCGTCATCGCCATCGTCGGGGAGTCGGGGTCGGGGAAGACGACGCTCGCCTGCGGCCTGATCGCCGCCCTCGCCCGCCGCGGCCTGCGGGTCGGGGCGGTGAAGCACAGCAAGGGCTTCGACGACCCCGACCTCCCCGGGAAGGACAGCTCCCGCCTGCGGAAGGCGGGGGCCGTCGGCGTCGTCCTCGGCAGCGCCGAGCGCACCGTCGCCTTCCGGGAGCACCCGAAGGGGGAGCCGACCCTCGAGCACCGGATGCGGCTGCTCCCGGCGTGCGATCTCGTGATCGTCGAGTCGTACGGCTCGGCGGAGATCCCCGCGATCGAGGTGGTGCGTGGAGGGGCGAAGCCGCACCGCGCCGGGGAACGGCTGGTGGCCCTCGCCTCGGACGGGCCGGTCGAGGAGGCGAGGGTTCCCGTGCTCCCCCTCGGGGAGCCGGAGAAGGTGGCGGACTGGGTCCTGGGTTTCTGCCGGGTGAAGGTGCCGGCCGGATAGGGATCGCTTGCTCCGGGACCTTCTCGTCTCGCTCCGGCCCGAGGAGTGGACGAAGAACCTCTTCGTCCTCGCCCCCCTCGTGTTCGCCGGGAGGCTCGTGGATGCGTCGTCGCGGGCGAGGGCGGGGATCCTCCTCGTCGCCTTCTGCCTCCTCGCCTCCTCGGTCTACCTCGCGAACGACATCGCCGACCTCTCCGCCGATCGACTTCATCCCGTGAAGCGCCGCCGCCCCCTCCCCTCGGGGAGGATCTCCGTCGGGATGGCCGGCGTGGCCTCGGTCCTGCTCGCCCTCCTCGGGCTCGGGCTGGGGTTCGCGATCGAGCGGGACTTCCCGGCCGTCACGGGACTGCTGGCGGGGTACCTCCTCCTCAACCTCGCGTACTCCTTCGTGCTCAAGCACGCCGTCGTCGTCGACGCGCTGTGCGTGGCGGGGGGCTTCCTGCTGAGGATCCACGCGGGGGGCGCCGCGATCGGGGCGGAGGTGTCCCACTGGCTGTCGCTCTGCACCCTCTTCGTCTCGCTCTTCCTCGCGCTCGCGAAGCGGCGGGCGGAGATCTCGCTTCTCGGGGAGGAGTCGTCCGGGCACCGCGCGGCGCTCGCCCAGTACACCCCCGCCTTCCTCGACCAGCTGATCGGCTGGCTCTGCGCCTGCACGATCCTCTCCTACTCGATCTACACGGTCTCGCCCGAGACGCGGGAGAAGTTCGGCACCGATCGCCTCTGGTGGACCGTGCCGTTCGTGATCTACGGCGTCGCCCGCTACCTCTTCCTCCTCCACCGCCGCGACGGCGGGGGGAATCCGGCGCGGACGATGGTCCGCGACGTTCCCTTCCTCGTGAACGCCGCGCTCTGGGCGGCGGTCGCGATCGGAGTGATCTACCGCGCCCGCTGACCGGGGGGCGGAGACCACCTCCGCGCCGCCGCCGCCTTCTCCGCGGAGCCCTTCGCGTCGGCGTACCCGGCGTCGTCGAACCCCTCCTCCCGGATCTTGGCGAAGGCGAGGTCGAGGGCCTGCTCGAGGGCGGAGCGATCGACGGGGGAATCGGCGAGCGAGGCGAGGGTCGGAACGGCGGAGAAGTCGCCGAGGAGGGCGAGCGCTTGGGCGCAGTAGAGGACGACCTCGGGGAGCGTCCCCGGGCTCCCGAGCGCGCGGCGGAGCGCAGGGGCCGTCGAGGGATCGCGAAGTTCGGCGAGGCCGTGGGCGGCCGCGACCCGCAGCTGCGGATCGCGCTCCTCGAGGGCGGCGAGGAGCGCCGGCGCGGCCAGGGGGTCGCCGATGCGCCCGAGGGCGAGGAGGGGCTCGGCGCGGTGGGCCGGGTCGAGACGCAGGGAGAGGAGGTCGGGGACGGCGGATCGGGCGACGGGGCCCAGCCAGCCGAGGACGTCCATCGCCCGCACCCGGGCGAAGGGGTCGGGGTCCCGCAGCGCCGCCCGCAGCGACTCCATCCCCTCGCGGCCCGCGCGGGCGAGGATGAATCGGGCGTCGGCGACCGGGCGGAGGTCAGAGTCCCCGAGGTGCGCGGCCCATCTCGCGAAGCCGAGCCGCAGTTGGTCGTCCGTCGGCGGCGCCTCCCCGGGCGGGGCGCCTTCGCGGAGCCAGCGCGCGTGGGCCTCGTCGACGGCGGACCGGATCCGGTCAGGGGGAGCGTCGTCGGGGAGGGACCCCGCGATCTCGAGGGCGACCTCGAACGCCTCGGGGGTCGCGCCTTGATCGAGGACGACGAGGAGGCCCGCGAGGCCGGAGAGGTTGCCGAGACGTGCCAGGCTCCAGGCCAGGTGGGCGGCGACGAGCTCCGACTTCTCGTACTGGAGGCGGAAGAGGAGGCGCGGCACGACGAAGCGCCGGCCGATCGCCCCGAGGGCGCGGGCTCCGTGGGCGCGCAGGACCTCGTCGCCCGCCCCCTCGGCGAGCCGGGCGGCCGCCTCCGCGGCGGCGTCCGAGGGGATCTCCCCGAGGAGGGCGACGGCGCGGGCGCGGCCGTGGAGGTCACGTTCGGGGTCGAGCGCGAAGGCGAGGAGAGCCGCGACTCCGCGCTCGCCGTGGGAGAGGATCTCCTCGCGCGTCCCGCGGGCGAGGCGACCCGTCCCCGCGCCGTAGGCCTCGATCAGCTCGGCGAGGAGGCCGGCCTCCTCCTTATCGAGGGAGGGAAGGGCGATGGGGGAGACCCTCGCCTCGAGGTCGGCGACGAGCCGCCCCAGCGCGCCGTCGTAGATCGGCGGCGAGTCCCGCCCCCCGCAGGCGAGGAGAAGGAGCGCGGCGCCGGCCGCTCGCCTCTTCAAAAGGGGACGACCTCCTTGAAGATCCGGAAGGCCTTCTTCTCCGCGAAGGACTTCTCGTCGGCGAGGATCTCCGACGGGTCGAGGGGGTAGGGGATCGTCTTGTAGGTGAGGTGCACCTCGATCGTGCCGGTGCCTTCCGGGATCGGGAACTCGTAGGTCCGCTCGACGCCGTTCGGGAGGATCGTGCTCTCGGGGCGCGTCTCGAGGAGAGGGCTCTCCTCCCGGTAGGGGAGGGCCGCGGCCGCGCCGACCTCGTCGCGGTAGGGATTGCGGTAGCGGTCGAGGCGGCGCACGGAACGGACCGAGCCGTCCGCCTCGAGGACGCGGACGATCAGGTCGCCGGCGCGGGAGCGCTCGTCGGTCGGGAAGTGGTGGCCTGCGCCCGTGTTCGCGACCGAGACGCGCACGAGCGCTCCCTCGCGCTTCACGGCGAAGGTGAGCGCCTTGCGGATCTCCTCGGCCTCGTGAGAGGCGGGGGAGCGGTGGTCGGAGCCGCGGCGCCCCTCGCGGTCGACGGGCTTCATGTGGCAGCCGACGCAGGTGATCCCCTTCGCCGCGAAGGGAGTGGCGCGCCACTCCTTCACCGTGTGGTGCTGGTCGTGGCAGCCCCCGCAGAACTCCGGCGTCGCGAGCAGGGGCTCGAACCGGGGAGCGCACGCTCCCGCCGCCTCCTTCGAGGGACCGGCCACCCCCCCGTCCCGGGCGTGACAGGAGATGCAATCGACACCCTCCGCGCGGCGGGCCGCCCTCGGGAGCGGGGGCTTGCCGATCCCGGTCTCGAAGACGGGGCGCGGTGCGTGGCAGTCGATGCACTCCTCGTTGCGGAAGTCGTTCGAGAGCCCTCGGACCTCGGGGTCGACGTAGGCCTTCGCGTGCCAGGAGGCGCTCCACTCCTCGTAGAGCGCCGGATGGCAGGAGCGGCACTGGGCGCTCGAGGCCTGGACGCTGCCCGGAGACTCCTCCCGCTCCCCGAGGAGCCCCCACGCGACGAAGACCGACCCGCCGAGGACGAGGAGGAGCGCCGCGGACTTCGCCGGGCGGCTCACGGCTCGTTCGGGAGGACGCGGGCCTCCCCCGCGATCGAGAGGCGGACGGTCGAGCCGAGGGGAGCCGGGCGCGCGCCGAGGGCCCGGACCTCGAGGCCGTCGAGGGCGAGGCGATGGAGCCACTGCCCGAGGGCGAACGTGCAGGCGGTGACCCTCGCTTCCGCGCCCGTCTCGCCGATCGCGACGGACGTGGGGGGGAGCGCGACGGTGACGGGCCCGCGGACCTCCGCGGGAGCGGGGATCGTCCCGAGGGCGGTCCGGACGCGTCCTCCCTCGGCGACGCCCGGGAGGAGGTTGTGCTTCCCGACGAAGGCGGCGACGAAGGCGGTCGCCGGCCGCCGGTAGATCTCCTCCGGCGCCGCCGCCTGCTCGATCCTCCCCTCCCGCATGACCGCGACCCGGTCGGCGATCGCGAGCCCCTCCTCCTGGTCGTGGGTGACGTGGATCGTCGGGAGGCCCGTCCTTCCCTGGAGGGAGCGCAGCTCCGCGGCGAGGTCGGCCCGGAGCGCTTCGTCGACCGCTCCGAGCGGCTCGTCGAGGAGGAGGATCTGCGGGTCGCCGACGAGCGCCCGCGCGAGGGCGAGGCGCTGCCCCTCCCCGCCCGACAGTTCGGCGGGGAAGCGCCCGGCCTTGTCCCCGAGCCGGACGAGGTCGAGAAGCCTCCCGATGCGCTCGCGCCGCTCCTCCGAGGGGACCCGCCGGGCGCGGAGGACGAACCCGAGGTGTCCGGCCGCGGTCAGGTGGGGCCAGAGCGCGAGGTTCTGGAAGACCATGCCGACGCGGCGCCGATCGGGGGGGATCCGGACCGCGCGGTCGGTCGCGACCGCGCCGGCGACCTCGATCGTGCCGGCGTCGAGCGGGAGGAATCCCGCGATCGACCGCAGCAGCGTCGTCTTCCCGCACCCGGAGGGGCCGAGGACGACGAGGTACTCCCGCTCCCGGAGCGTGAGGTCGACGCCGCGGAGGACCTCCCTCCCCCCGAGCGCGACGCGCGCCCCGCGGACGTCGAGCGCCGCGGTCACGGCCCGACCTCGAGACGGCGGCCCGCCAGGATCCGGTAGAGGAGGAGGGGGAGCGCCGTGAGGAAGGCGAGGACGAGGGCGAGGGCCGCGACGAAGGCGGGGCGGCTGAAGTGGATCGCGTTGTAGATCCGGAACATCACGCTCCTGTTCCCCGAGGGGATGAGCACGATCGTGTCGAGCTCCCGCATCCCGAAGACGAAGGCGAGGACGAACGCCGTCGCGAGGGCCGGCAGGGCGAGGGGGGCGACGAGGCCGAAGAGCCGACGCCCGAAGGGGACGCCGCCCGCCTGCGCCGCCTCCTCGAGAGAGGGGTCGAGGGGGGCGAGGCCGCTCGCCGCGGCGTGGTAGGGGAAGGCGAAGTAGCGGCCGGCGAACGCGGCGACGACGATCCCGGCCCCGTCGTAGACGAGGCCCGGGAGGCCGTTCCGGTTCCAGAGCCGGATCAGCGCGACCGCGAGCGCGATGGCGGGGACGGCGAGGGGGAGGAGGCCCCCGAGCTCGATCCCCCGGGCGATCGCGGGCCGCGACCGCAGGGCGAGATGGGCGAGGACGAGGGCGAGGAATGAGGCGAGCGCGGCGGCGAGGGTCGAGGCGAGGAGCGTGTTCCCGACGTCGCGGCGCGCCTCCCCGAGGGCCGAGCGCACCGTCTCGAGCGATCCCGCGATCCAGGCGAGGCGCAGCACCGGGACCGCGAACGAGAGCGCGGCCACCGCGAGGAGGAAGCCGAGCGCCGGCCCCCGCCACCGGCCGAGCGGCACGGCCTCGGGGCGGACGAAGTCCCCCCCGAGGGTGACCGCGCTCCTCCCTCGGCGCAGGCGCGCGAGCGCGAAGAGCCCCGCTCCACAGAGAACCAGGAAGGGAAGCGCGGCGGCGACCGCCTGGCCCGAGGAGCCGAGCCGCTGCCAGCGCGTGAAGATCTCGTCCGCGTAGGTGCTGAACTTCCGCCCGACGCTCGTCAGGTAGTCGGGGACCGCGAAGTCGGAGACCGCGAAGACGAAGGCGCAGAGCGCCCCGACGAGCCCGGCGGGCGCCGCCAGCCGCGCGCACAGGCGCAGGCGCGCCCGCGGTCCCCCGGCGAGGAGGGCCGCCTCCTCGCGCCGGGCGTCCACGCGCTCGAGGGCGCGGGCGGAGAGGAAGGCGACCAGGGGGAAGTAGGCGAGCGCGAAGACGGCCATCGCGGCGAGCGGCCCGCTCGTTCCGGTGATCCCGTTCCAGACGATGGCGTGGACGAGGGGGGGGAAGAGCAGGGGCCCGACGGCGGCTCCCGCGAAGATCGCCCGCCCCGGGACGCCGGTCCGGGCGACGAGGAAGCCGTAGGGGAAGCCGAGGAGGAAGGCTCCCGCGGCGGAGCCGAGGCCGAGGAGGAGGGAGTTCCGGAAGAGGCCCCACTGCCGGCCGTCGGAGAGGACCGTCGCGAGGTTCCCGAGCGACCAGCGCCCCTCGACGCGGAGCGCCTCGACGAGGAGCGAGCCGACGGGGAGGAGGGCGAGGAGGGCGAAGAGGAGGAGGGCGGATCCGCGGAGGACGACCCGGCTCACTTCAAGAAGGACTGTTTCAGCGTCTCGAGCCGCGCGTCGAGGTCGTGGGCGACCGCGACCCAGTCGACCTCCATGCGGTGCATCGCGTCGAGCCGGCGCACGTGCTCGGGCGCCTCCACCGTCGGCCGCAGCGGGATGTTCGCCGAGGGGGACTCCGCGAGGCGCTTCTCGACGGCGGGGGAGAGGAGGAAGTCGATGAGCTTCTTGCCGTTCTCCGCGTGGGGGGCGCCGGCGACCAGGCCGAGGGTGTTCGGGATGACGAGGACTCCGTCCTCCGTCTCGTCGGGATAGACGGCGGCGACCGGCTTCCCGGTCAGCACCTGCCCGCGGACGTCGTCGGAGTCGGTCAGGCCGAAGACGAGGTGCCCGCCCGCGACGAGGCTCGCGACGGGGCCGTTGCCGGCGGCCCGGTTCGGCTCGTTCGCGAGGAGGTCCTCGCAGAACGCCGCCATCCTGTCCTCCCCCCAGACGTGGTAGAGGACGGCGAAGTGGGTCAGCGTCGTCCCCGCGATCGGCTGGGCGAGGCCGATCTGCCCCTTCCAGCGGTCGTCGGCGAGGTCGCGGACCGACTTCGGCCTCTCCTCCTCCCGCGCGCGGTTCGTGTTGACGATGAGCACCCGCGCGCGGCCGGCGAAGGCGTGCCAGAACCCGTCCGGATCGACGAACTCCGCGGGGAAGCCCTCGGCGGCGGGGCTCTTGTAGGGGGCGAGGATCCCCGCCTCCTTCAGCCGGATCGTGTGGACGATCTCGTTGTTCCAGAAGACGTCGCAGCGCGGGCGCTCCTTCTCCTCGATCAGCGTGCGGACGAGGCCCACGGTCTTCGCCGCCTCGATGTCGAACTTCGCGTCGACGGGGATCCGCGTGCGCTTCGTGAACTCCTCGAGGATCGGCGCCGCGTGCACCTGGTCGGCCGCGCAGTAGACGACGAGCGGTTCCTGCTTCGCGCAGGCGGCCGCGAGCAGGAGGGCCGGAACGAGGAGAGGGGTGGGGAATCGCATCCGGCGGGTCCTCATGGATGAACAAGAGCCGTGCCCGGGGCGGTGGTACCCGGGAGAGGCCCTCGCGTTACGGTGTGGAAACGCCGGGTTGCGCCCGGCGGGCGCGGCGAGTTTGGGGGAGGCGGGGGCCGTCCGTAAAGGGCCGATCGGGAGCCCCTCCGGGTCGGCCCGTCCCGTAGCATGCCCCGGTGAAGATCGCGCGCAGGGTCCGCGGCCTCGGCACCGAGCAGGCCTTCGCGTTCGCGGCCCGGGCCCGCGAGATGGAAGCGGCCGGGCGCGAGGTGATCCACCTCGAATTCGGCGAGCCCGACGCGCCGAGCCCTCCCCACGTCGTCGAGGCGGGGATCGCCGCCCTCCGGGCGGGCCACACGCGCTACGAGATGCCGGCGGGCTGGCCGCCGCTGCGCGAGGCGATCGCGGAGGAGTTCTCCCGCACCCGGGGCGTGCGCGTCCCCGCCGACCGGGTCCTCGTCGTCCCGGGGGCGAAGCCGGTGATGTTCTTCGCCGCCCTCTCCCTCCTCGAGGAGGGGGAGGAGGGGATCTACCCCGACCCGGGCTTCCCGATCTACCCCTCCGTGATCGCCCTGGCCGGGGCGAAGCCGGTCCCCTGGCCCGTCCGCGAGGAGAACGCCTTCCTCCCCGACCTCGGCGAGCTGCGCTCGCTCCTCACTCCCCGCACGCGCCTCCTGTTCCTGAATTCACCGCACAATCCGACCGGCTCGGTCGCGCCGCGGGCCTGGGTGGAGGAGCTCTGCCGGCTCGTCCGCGAATGCCCCGGTCTCGCGCTCGTCACGGACGAGATCTACTCGCGGCTCCTCTTCGACGG
Organism: Planctomycetota bacterium; assembly: GCA_022616055.1. Taxonomy (GTDB): domain Bacteria; phylum Planctomycetota; class UBA1135; order UBA1135; family JAKEFM01; genus JAKEFM01. Next base: position 16,618 of record JAKEFM010000159.1, on the reverse strand, counting down.
GGCCGAGCACGTGAGCCCGCTCGCCTTCGAGGGGATGGCCGAACGCACGGTCGTGATCGACGGCTTCAGCAAGACCCACGCGATGACCGGCTGGAGGCTCGGCTACGCCGTCGTCCCGCCCCCCCTCGCCCCGATCTTCGAGCGTCTCGTCGTGAACGCGGTCTCCTGCACGCCCCCGTTCACCCAGCGCGCGGGGCTCGAGGCGATCCGGGGTCCCCGGGAGCCCTTCGAGAAGATGCGCGAGGAGTTCCGCCGCCGCCGCGACGCCCTCGTCGAGGGCCTGAACGCGATCCCGGGGGTGCGCTGCTCCAAGCCGCGCGGGGGCTTCTGCGTCTTCCCGAGCGTGCGCGAATCCGGCGTCCCGAGCGAGAAACTCGCCTGGGACCTCCTCGAGGAGGAGGGGATCGCCTCGGTGCCCGGCACCGCGTTCGGCCCGATGGGGGAGGGATACCTGCGGTTCGCCTGCACCACCCCCCTCCCGCGGATCGCGGAGGCCCTCCGTCGCATCGAGCGCTTCCTCCAGCGCCGCCGGACGGCGGCGAAGGCGCGGTGAGACCGTCCGACTTCCGGAGCGACACGGTCACACGGCCGACGCCGGAGATGCTCCGGGCGATGGTCGAGGCCGAGGTCGGGGACGACCTCCTCGGGGACGACCCGACGGTGAAGCGGCTCGAGGCGCTCTCCGCCGAGCGCCTCGGGAAGGAGGCCGCGGTCTTCCTCGTCTCGGGGACCATGGCGAATCAGGCCTCCGTCGCCGCCTGGTGTCGGCCCGGGGACGAGGTGATCCTCGAGGAGGGCTCCCACCCGATCCACTTCGAGGCCGGCGCTCTCGCCCGCATCGCAGGCGTCCAGATCCGGCCCATCCCGGGCCGGCGCGGGGCGATGGACCCGGTCGACGTCGAGCGGGCGATCCGGCCGGACAAGACCTGGCACTCCCGCTCCTCCCTCCTCGTCGTCGAGCAGACCCACCTCGGCGCCGGGGGCGCGATCCTCCCTCTCGTCAACCTCCAAGCTCTCCGCGAAGTCGCCACTCGCAAGCGCCTGCGCGTCCACATGGACGGGGCGCGCCTCTTCAACGCCTCCATCGCCTCGGGGGTTCCGCCGCGGGACTTCGCCGCCTGCGCCGACTCGGTCACGTTCTCCCTCTCGAAGGGCCTCTGCTGCCCGGTCGGCGCGATGCTCTGCGGGCCGGCGGACTTCATTTCAGATGCCCGCCGGATCCGGAAGGCGATGGGGGGCGGCTGGCGCCAGGCGGGCTACCTCGCGGCGGCGGGGATCTACGCCCTCGAGCACATGGTCGAGCGCCTCGCCGAGGATCACGTCCTCGCGAAGCGGCTCGCCGCGGGACTCGTCCGCCTCCCCGGCCTCGAGGTCGATCCGAAGGGAGCCGAGACGAACGTCGTCTTCGTCCGCGTCCGGCACCCGATGGGTCCCGACCGGTTCCTGAAGGAACTCGAGGAACGGGGCGTGCGCGCGAACGCGTACACGCTCGACGTCGTGCGCTTCGTCACCCATCGCGACGTCGGTCCGGAGGACGCCGAGCGGGCGCTGCGCGCGGCGGAGGAGACGCTCCGGGGTCGCTGATCGTGGGGCTCTCGCGACCCACGTGGGTCGCGCGGCGGCACGGATCGCGTCGAGAGAGAGACCACGATCCCGTTCGAGAGGGCCGGCGGCAGCGCCGCGACGAGTGCCGAACGGCCGGGGGCTCCCTGCGGGTCAGACGATCGTCACCTGGATGCCGTTCGAGAGGAGCGGTACGGGGAGGGTTCCTCCCAGGTTGGCGAGGATCACTCCCTGCGCGTACGCGATCGCCGGCAGCGCCAGGTTCAGGGGGATCGGCACAGCGAGCGTGGAGGGGGTTCCCCCGGGGACGGAGGGCATCACCGCGACCACGTCGGGGAACGCGAGGAGCGTGCAGCCCGGGAGCCCCGAGGCGGTGAGGTCGAGCATCGGGTTGCTCGCCCCGAGGATCAGGAAGCGGGTCGAGATGGTCCCCGCCACCGGGAGCGTCGGCGCGAGAGTGAGGAGGAGAGTGCAAGGGGGCGCGGCCTGGAACGGTGGAAAGCCCGTCGTCAGGGTGGGGACGCCCGTCCCTGGAGGGACGCATCCGGGACCGGTCGTCCCGAAGAAGAAGGTGTGGGGGCCGCAGACCTGCTGTGCGGAGGCCTGCGAGGCGAGAGGTGCGAGCACGGGGACGATCCAAAGAAGCCGATTCCGCATCCGGATGCCCTCGGAGAGCCGCGCCGAGATTCTCACCTCGGATCTCGAGGCGAGCCAGCGGGTCCTCCCGCGTCAGCGCCGGCCGGACCCCGAGCATCGGATCACGAGGCGTTCCGCGACCCACGTGGGTCGTGCCCCTGCGAGGGTGTCGAGGAGCCATCGGGGGGGATCCCCCCCCCTCGCGAACTCGCCTGGCGCCGTCTTGAAGGCGGGGCTCTATACTCCGGGAGCGATCGCGGGGCAGAAGGAGTTCCGAGATGCGCGCGACGGCAACCCTGAAGCGAGGGTTCGCTCGTGCCGGCTCGCTCTGGATCCTCCTCGCGGCAGGTGGGGAGGCCTCGGGCCAGGACTACACCCTCTGGCAGTTCGGGGACCTCTCGGCGGACTTTCTCGGTGCCTCGCTCGCAGGAATCGGCGACACCGACGGGGATGGAGCGCCCGACCTCCTCGTCGCCGCCCCCAACGCGACGAGGAACGGATTGCTGAAGGCCGGGTGGGCCGCCCTCCTGTCCGGGGCGTCCGGCGCGATCCTCTGGTCGGCCTCGGGAACCGAAGCCCAGGAGTCGCTCGGCGAGACGATCGGGGCCGTCGGGGCCGTCGACGCGGACGGGAGCCCCGACTTCGCGGTCGGGGGTCCCCGTGCCTCGGTGGGCGCCATGCTGCTGGCGGGGCGCGTCCGGATCCACTCCGGCGCCACCGGCGCGCTCCTCCAGGAGTTCACCGGCATCGGTACGGGCGACTGGTTCGGACTCTCCGTCGCGAGGATGGGAGACCTCGACGGCGACGGCTTCGACGACGTCGTCGTGGGCACGGTCGACCCCTACCCTGCGGCGCCCTACGGGAGAGCGGAGGTGTTCTCGGGAGCGACCGGCGCCCTCCTCCTCACGGTGTCGAGCACAGTTGCCGGCGAGAACTTCGGAGCGGCCGTGGCGGGGGTGGGGGACGTCACCGGGGACGGCTTGCCCGACCTCGCGGTCGGCGCCCCGGGCGCCGCCTCGGGAGGGGTGGCCCAGGCCGGCGAGGCGAGGGTCTTTTCCGGCTCTACTGCCGTGCTCCTCCTCGCCTTCGCCGGGAGCGGCGTGGGCGACGAGCTCGGAGTAGCTCTCGCCTCGGCAGGAGACCTCGACGCGGACGGCGTCCCCGATCTCCTCGCCGGCGCGCGCGAGGCGGGCTCCGCGTTTCCTGTCACCGCCCCGGCGGGCCCGGGCTACGTCCGGGCAATCTCGCTCGGGACTGGCTCGGTCCTGTACACGGTCGCGGGAACCGGGGTGGCCGGGAAGTTCGGGAGTTCCCTCTCCGCCGTCGGCGACGTCGACGGGGATGGAGCTTCCGAGTTCGTGGCGGGAGCCCCGCAGTACCTCCTGGGTCCCGGATGCTGCGGAGCGACGGGCCCGGGCTATGTCCGTGTCCATTCTGGGGCGACGGGGCTCCTCCTCGCCGCGATCCAGGGGACGACGATCGGGGACCGTTTCGGGTCGAGCGTCGCGGGCGCCGGGGACCTCGACGGGGACGGGCTCCCGGAGGTCGCGGTGGGAGCGCCCCGCGCAGGCTCCGGACCTCTTCCCGGCGGCGGGAGGGTGAGCGTCTTCTCGGCGTCCAGCCCGATTCCCTTGGTCGTCGAGGGTCGGGGATCCGAGGCATCCCTCGGGACGTCGATCTCCTCCGTCCCCGACACCAATGGCGACGGCTATGCGGACGTGGTGGTCGGATCCCCTCTGGTCGACCGGGTCCGGGTTCTCTCAGGCCTCGACGGTTCGGTGCTTCTCGCGATCCCCGGGCCCCAGACCGGGGCGCGATTCGGGTCCTCGGTCGCGGGCCTCGGAGACCTCGACGGCGATGGAGCCGGCGACTTCGTCGTCGGGGCTCCGCTTCCCGGCGGGCCAGTGCCCTGGGGGAGCATCGCGAGGGTCTATTCCGGCTCGACCGGCGCCCTCGTCTTCACCGTCGCGGACCCCGGGTTCTACGACTTCCTCGGAACCTCCGTCGCTGCCGCGGGGGATCTCGACCTGGACGGGGTGCCGGACTTCGCGGTCGGGGCTCCCGAGACTCCCGATCCGAGCTGGAACTGGAGCTACGGGCCTCCGGCGCCCGGCTACGTGAACGCCTACTCGGGAGCGACGGGAGCCCTGCTCCTGACGGTTAACGGGGCGGGCAACGGTGAGGGATTCGGGAGCGCGGTCGCCGGCGCGGGAGACGTCGACGGAGACGGGATCGACGATCTCCTGGTCAGCACGCGCTGGTCTCCCGCTGGTTGGGGATTCGGGCGTGTCGCTCTCCACTCGGGAGCGAATGGAGCCCTCCTCTACTCCGTCAGCGCGACCAACCCGGGGTATTTCTTCGGTCGATCCCTCGCCCGGGCGGGGGATCTCGACGGGGATGCGGCTCCCGACTTCGTGGTCGGAGCCCCGCGGTACACGACCGTGGCCACGACGCCGGGCACCGCCTCGGTCCACTCGGGAGCGACGGGCGCCGTCCTCTACACGCTCTCGCCGACGGGCCCCGTGGACCAGTTCGGCGTCGGGGTGGCGGGGGGCGTCGATCTCGACGGGGACGACATTCCCGACATCCTCGTCGGGTCCCCCTCGAACTATCCCCAGAATCTCCCCGGCGAAGTAAGCGTGTTCTCAGGCGCGACCGGCGCACCGCTATCCGGAATCGAGAGCGCCACCCCCAGAGACCAGTTCGGCACGTCCATCGCGGTCGCCTTGGATCCGCTCGGAGACGGCGTGCCGGATGTCTTCGTCGGGGCCCCGGGCATAACCCTGGGCATAGGCCCGGCCATCACGGAGGGCTACGTCCAGAAGGTCTCGATCGTGGGGACGCCGCCGGGGACGACGCGCTTCGGCAGCGGCTGCGCCGGGACTGGAGGGTTCGCGCCGTCGATCGCGGCATTCGGTGGGACTCCGACTGCAGGCAACGCCGACTTCGGGATCGCCGTCACGCGGGGCCGGGGGGGCGCCGCCACCGTCCTGTTCGCCGGATCGGCGCCGAATCCGGGTGGGGGTGGTCCCGGCTCTTGCGCTTCCCTCCTGTCGGGAACCACCTTTTCGGGGTCTCCGGTCCTCTTCCTGGCCGGCGCCCTCGGCGTCGCCGGCGCGGGCTATCGCCTCTACGCGGTGCCGATCCCGGCGAACCCGACCCTCGTCGGGGCGACCCTCCACTTCCAGTGGGCCGCGGGCGATCCAGCGAGCCCGAACGGATCGTTCACCACGTCGGATGGCCTGTCGGTGACCGTCCAGTAGCGCGCGCCGCGCGGGGCGGCGACCCACGTGGGTCGCCCGCGTCGGTTCAGAAGATCGCGACGTCGATCCCGTTCGAGAGCCGAGCGGAGAGCACCGTTCCCGGCGTCGGGGTGAGCATCGCTCCCTGCGCGTAGGCCACGCCTCCGACCAGGGAGGGATCCGCCGGAACGGGGACGGTGATGGAAAAGACCCCTCCCCCGAGCGCGGTGGGAGCCATCGGCAGGAGCACGTCCGGGAAGGCGAAGAGCGTGCATCCCGGGAGTCCCACGCCCGTGAGGTCGAGGGCCGGGTTGCTCGCCCCGAGGACCAGGAGGACGGAGGAGAGGACCCCGATCGGCGTGGGGGAGGGCCCCGGCGTGAAAGTGAACACGACAGGGCAGGACGCGATCGAGGGGCTCGGGGCGAGCGCGCCCGCGAGGGTGGGGATCGCCCCTCCGAACGGGGCGCACCCGGGACCCGTCGTCCCGAAAGCGAAGTTGAGGGGGCCGCAGGCCTGTGCGGAGGCCGGAGCGGCGAGGGGGGCGAGGAGGAGGGCGGAGAGGGCGACGCGCTTCATGTTCACCTCCGAGGGAGACCGCCACGGCGGGGCGCCGCGGCCGGTCAACCGCCGAATGGTAGCACCCCCGGCGATCCTCTACGATCCGCGCCTCGAGAAAGGGACGCCCCCCCATCAGCATCTTCAAGGCCTACGACATCCGCGGGCTCGTCCCGCGGCAGCTCGACGAGGCGATGGCCCGTCGAGTCGGCCGCTCCCTCGCCTCCTTCCTCGGCGCGAAGCGGCTCGTCGTCGGGCGCGACGCGCGCCCCCACTCCCCGAAGATCGCAGCGGCGGCGATCGAGGGGATGCGGGACGAGGGGGCGACCGTCCTCGACATCGGCCTCGCCTCGACGCCGATGGCCTACTTCGGGATCGCGACGCTGCCCTGCGACGGGGGCCTGAACGTCACCGCCTCCCACAACACAGCCGAGTGGAACGGCTTCAAGGTCTGCCGCGCTGGCGCTCGCGCCCTGTCCGGCGAGACCGGGATCAAGGAGCTCGAGAAGCGGGCGACCGGGCCGCAGGCGCCCCCGGTCGCGACGCGGGGGCGGCTCGAGAAGAAGGAGGTGCTCGAGGCCTATGCCGAGCACGTCGCGAAGTTCGCGCAGGGGGTGCGGCCGGTCCGGGTCGCGATCGACTGCGGCAACGGGATGGCCGGCCTGACGATCCCCGAGGTCCTGCGCCGGAGGAAGGAGATCGAGGCGGTCCCCCTCTACTTCGAGGTCGATTGCTCCTTCCCGAACCACGAGGCGAACCCCCTGAAGGACGAGACGCTCGCCGGACTCAAGCGGGCGGTGCGGGAGAAGCGGTGCGCCGCCGGGGTCGCCTTCGACGGGGACGCCGACCGCTGCGTCTTCGTCGACGAGAAGGGGGAGACGGTGCCGGCCGATCTCATGACGGCGCTGCTCGCGCGCCATCTCCTGGCGAAGGAGCCGGGGGCGGCGATCGTCTACGACCTGCGCTCCTCCCGGGTCGTCCCCGAGGAGATCGCGCGGGCGGGGGGGAGGCCCGTGAGAGACCGGGTCGGCCACTCCTTCATCAAGGAGACGATCCGGAAGGAGGGGGCGATCTTCGGCGGGGAGCTGTCGGGGCACTACTACTTCGCCGCGAACTTCGGCTGCGACTCGGGGGAGGTCGCCTTCGCCTCGACGCTCGCCATGCTCGCCGCGGAGCGGAAGCCCCTCTCGGAGCGGATCGCCGGGCTGCGCCGCTACCCGAAGTCGCCGGAGATCAACTTCCGCGTCCGGGACACGGGGGAGGCCCTCGAGAAGGCCCTCGCCGCGTTTCCCGGGACGAAGGTCGACCGCCTCGACGGCGTGACGATCGCGGCCGAGGAGCGCGGAGGGTGGTGGTGGGCGAACCTCCGGCCGAGCAACACCGAGCCGCTGCTGCGGCTGAACCTCGAGGCCTCGGGCGTCGATCTCTACGAGGCGGCGCGCCGCCGGATGCTCGACCTCCTCGGCGCCCCGGCGCACTGAAAGGAGACCGCGTGAAGGTGATCACGGAGGCGCTCGAGTTCAGCACGAGGACCCACCGCGCCTATCTCAACGTCACGCCGGAGGTGACGCGGATCGTCGAGAGGAGCGGCGTGAGGGAGGGGCTGTGCTACGTCGGCTCCCTCCATACGACGGCGGCCGTCTTCGTGAATGACGACGAGGAGGGGCTGCTCGCCGACCTCGACGAGAGGCTCGAGGCGCTCGCCCCCTTCAGCCCCGAGTACCGCCACCACAAGACGGGGGAGACGAACGGGGACAGCCACCTGAAGAGCCTCCTCCTCCACCCCCAGGTGATCGTCCCCGTGACGGAGGGGAAGCTCGACCTCGGGACCTGGCAGCGGATCTTCTACGCCGAGTTCGACGGGAGGCGGAGGAAGGGGGTCCGGGTCAAGGTGATCGGCGAGTGAGAGGAGGGGGGTGGTGGCTCCTCGCGCTCCCCGCCTGCTGGAGCTCGCCTCCGCCCGGCGTGCCGGGGGCGCTCGCGACGGGAGCCCCGGCCGAGGCGCCCGCCGACCCCTCGGCGACGTCCCTCCCGGTCATCCTCCCGCTCCCCTCGGACGAGCCCGATGTCCTCGCGGAGATCCCCGACACCCTCGGGGACTCCCTGCGCCGCGTCGCCCGGGGGTTCCTCGTGCGGTTCGCCGCGGAGGCGGGCCTGCGGAACGCCTCGCGCCACGTCGGGGCGATCCTCCTCCAGCACGGGGATCCCGACTCCCTCCGGGCCGCCGCCGGCCTCCTCCGGAGACCCGATCCGCCTCCCCTCCTGCGGGCGCAGGGGTCCCCGGCCGACGCGGGGGCGCTCGGGAGGGAGCTCCTCGAGCCCGGATCGGTCCCGACCGCGAGCGTCGCCCTCGCCCTCGCGCGGGTCCTCGCCGTGGGGCCGGAGGACCGCCTCCCTCTCGTCCAGGTCCTGCGCACGACCGACGAGCCCTCCCCGACGCTCCTGCTCGCGATCGGGCGCTGCGGCACCCCCGAGGACGCGGTCGACGTTCGGCCCTACCTCCAGGCCGGGACGGTCCAGAGGAGGTATGCCGCCGCGGCCGCGGGCGCGGCCCTCGGGGACGCGCGGGCGGAGGCGTGGCTGCGCGTCGTGCTGGAGAAGGGGGACGCCTCCATGCGACGCGAGGTCGCGGTGGACCTGGGCCTCGTCGGCCCGAGCGGCCTCGCCGAGGGGCTCCTCGGGAGCGCCCTCGAGGACCTCGACCCCTCCGTGGCGGCCCCCGCCGCCCTCGCCCTCCTCGGGACGAAGGCGCGGGGAGCGGCGGCACGCGCGCGGCTCCTGGAGGTCGGCCAGGCCTCGAACCTCTTCGTCCATCCCGGCGTCCTGCGAACCCTGCGACCGCCTCCCCCCGCGCCCTTCCTCGCCTACCTCCTCCTCGCCCCCTCCTTCCTCGAGGAGACGCGGATCGAGGCGGCGCTCGGCCTCGCGCGGCGCCGCGACCGCCTCGCCGGACTCCTCCTGCGCTTCCTCCTCGAGCGCGGGGAGGTCCCGGAAGTCTGCCTGGCGGCCCACGCGCTCGCGGCCCTCGAGGGGCAGGAGGCGGCGCTCGAGGCCCTGCGCCGCCGCGTCTCGGGCGCGCCGGAGGGCGCGCGCGCGGCGGCCGCCTTCGCGCTCGGGGAGGTCGGGGGGGCCGCCGCCGCCGAGGCGCTCGCCCGCGCCCTCCCCCGGGGGGACCCCGCCGCGGCCGCCGCGTTCCTCGGGGCGGCGGCGGGTTCACCCTGACGCCGCAGGTCCGTCCCCCTCGTCGATCCCGACGGGGACGTGGCGGCGGATGCGCTCGAAGTCGGCCCGGTTCAGGGTTCGGATCCTCGCCCCGACCCGGAGGGCGGAAACGGAGATGAGGACGTCGTGGGAGAGCCGGTAGGCTCCGCGGACGTCCATCTCCTCGTCGAATCTCAGGCGCGCGAGGACCCTCCCCGTCGTCTCCCAGTCCGCGGCGCTCGGCGTGAGGACCCTCCCCGCCCGGATCAGGGGCTCGCACAGCCACCGCACGGCGCGAACCGCCCGCGGGTTTCTCGCTCCCGCGAGCAGCTCGGCGTGGACGACCGAGGAGAGCCAGAGCGAGGGTCCCCGCTTCCGGAGGAAGGAGGGGTCCTCCTCCGCGAGCCCGGCCCGGAGGAAGGAGACGAGGACCGAGGTGTCGAGGACGAGCCTCAGGAGGGAGCCCAGAGGTCGAGGACGTCGACGGGTCCGACCCGGCGGAGGCGGCGGATCGCGGTCTCGATCCCGTCCCGGAGCCGGTCCTCCGCCTCCTTCCCCTCGCACGCGGCGCGCAGCGCCCGCTCGACGGCCGCGGTGTCCGAGGGCGCGCGCAGCGCCCGCCGGGCCCGGCGCAGGAGGGAGGGGTCGAGGCGGAACTGCTTCGGGACCTTGCGCGTCCGGCCCCGTCCGGTCGATGTCATGACGAAGAGTCTAGTTTGTAATGACATGGACGCAAGGGGTCCTCCCCCGGGACGGCCCGGGCGCTTCCCGCGGCGGGGTTAAGCGGGAGCCGGCGGGGGCGGCGTGGCGACGGGGACCGCTAGAATCCGCCCCTCCCATGCCCCCCCTCGTCACCCTCACGACCGACTTCGGCTCCCGCGACGGATTCGTCGGCGTGATGAAGGGGGTGATCCTCGGGATCGCCCCCGACGCGCGGATCGTCGACCTCTCCCACGAGGTCGCGCCCCAGTCGGTCCGCGAGGCGGCCTTCCTCCTGCAGGCCGCGTGGCCCTACTTCCCCGGAGGGACGGTCCACGTCGTCGTCGTCGACCCCGGCGTCGGCAGCGACCGGGCGATCCTCGCCGCGCGGCGCCGGGGGCAGGTCTTCCTCGCGCCGGACAACGGCGCCCTCACCGGAGTCCTCGAGGCGGACGGCGAGGCGGTCGAGATCCGCCGGCTCCAGGCCGCCCGCTTCGCCCTGCCGAAGGTCTGCGCGACCTTCCACGGCCGCGACGTCTTCGCCCCTGCCGCCGCGCATCTCCTGCGCGGATTCCCCTTCGAGGACGCGGGCCCGCTCCTCCCCGGATGGCGGCGCCTCCCGCTTCCGAAGTCGGAGGCGACCTCCGAGGGGGCGATCCGCGGGGAGGTCGTGCTCGTCGACCGGTTCGGGAACCTCGTGACGAACGTCGGAGCCTCCGCCCTGGCCGGGCTCGGCCCAGCCTCCTCGCTCGTCGTCGAGGTCGGTGGGGAGAAGATCCGGGGGCTCGTCCCCTCCTACCGCTACGGGGAGCTCGGCCGCGCCGCGGCCCTCGTCTCCTCCTTCGACACCCTCGAGATCGCCGTCCCGATGGGGTCGGCCGCGGCCTCCCTCGGCGTCGGGGTCGGCGCGGCCGTCGTCGTGCGCCGGTCGTGAAGCCGGCCGCGAGACGGCGCGGCGTCGCCCTTCCCCCGGAGCGCTCGGTCGCGCCGCGGGAGATCCGGCTCATCGGCGTCCCGATGGACCTCGGCGCCGGCCGGCGCGGCGTCGACATGGGCCCGAGCGCGATGCGGCTCGCCGGGCTCGAGGCAAACCTCGAGGCGCTCGGCCACCGCGTGACCGACCTCGGCGACATCCCCGTCCCGATCCCCGAGGTGCGAAAGCCCGGCCACGGCCCGAAGTACCTGAAGGAGATCCTCGGGGCGTGCGACAAGCTCGCCCGGAAGGTCGAGAAGATCCTCGACGAGCGGGCGGTCCCGATCGTGCTCGGCGGCGACCACTCGATCGCGCTCGGGACGGTGACCGGACTGGCGCGCCACTTCCGGCGCAAGGGGCAGGAGTTCGGCCTCCTCTACGTCGACGCCCACGGCGACATGAATACGCCCGAGTCCTCGCCTAGCGGGAACGTCCACGGGATGCCCCTCGCCGCGGTGCTCGGGCTCGGCTCGCGCGAACTCGTCGAGTTCGGCGGGTTTTCCCCGAAGGTCAAGCGGGAGCGCACGGCGCTCCTCGGGATCCGAAACGTCGACGATGCCGAGCGCGGCCTCATCCTCAAGGCGGGCATCGCCGCCTACACGATGCGCGACCTCGACGAGCGAGGGGTGCCGGCCGTCGTGCGCGAGGCGCTCGCGGTCGTCACGTCGGGGACCGAGGGGTTCCACCTCTCCTTCGACCTCGACTCCCTCGACCCGACGATCGCCCCCGGGACCGGGACCCCGGTGCGGGGCGGGATCGGCTACCGTGAGGCGCACCTCCTGATGGAGCTGGTCGCCGACACGGGTCACCTCGTCTCGATGGAGGTCGCCGAGTTGAATCCCGTCCTCGACGACCGTAACGTGACCGGGCAGCTCGCCGTGGACCTCATCCTCTCCGCCTTCGGGAAGCGGATCCTCTAGGGAGCGACCCTCATCCGATCCGACCTCAGGCTTAGCCGAGAACCGGCGCTGGCGCCGGGCGGATGGGGGAGAGAATCGTGAGTCCCGCGGGCGTCGGCGGGATCGTCCTCGCGTGCGTCCTCGGCGGGACCCTGGGCGGGATCGCGCTCCGCGCCGCCCTCCCGGAGCACCACCTGCGGGACGATTCGAAGGACGTCGTGAAACTGGGGACCGGATTGATCGCGACGATGACCGCCCTGCTCCTGGGGTAGGTCACCGCCTCGGCCAAGAGTTCGTTCGACGTCCAGGATGCCTCGGTCAAGCGCGTCGTCGCCGACCTCCTGGATCTGGACCGGGCTTTGGCCCGGTACGGGGAGGAGGCGCGGGGGATCCGCGAGGGGATCCGGCGCGCCGTCGGGTTCCGGCACGCCGCGATCTGGACCACGGGGGGGGTTTCCCCGGCGGCGAGGGAGGGCGAGCCCGAGGTGACGCGGCTCGCCGAGGCCCTCGAGGATCGGATCCGCGAGCTCTCGCCGCGGAACGAAGGGCAACGCCGGCTCCAGTCCGAGGCGGCGGACGACTTCCGTGATATCTCGAAGACCCTTTGGCTCATGTTCGGATCCGCCTTCAGCGGCATCCCGTTCGCCTTCGTGGCGATCCTGGTCACCTGGCTCACCCTCACGTTCGCGAGCTTCGGCCTCTTCGCGCCGCGCAACGGCACCGTCTGGACTGCGCTCTTCCTGTGCGCGCTCTCGGTGTCCGGCGCGGCCTTCCTGATCCTCGAGCTGGACGGTCCGTTCGACGGGTGGATCAAGGTGTCCGGGGACCCGATGCGCTACGCGGTCTCCCAGCTCGGCCGGTAGGCGGTCCGGAGGATCGCGAGACGCGATGAATCCGCCGCAGCTCGACGGGAGGCGCGGGCGCGGGCCGCACACGACATGAAGGTCCTCCGATGGCTCGGCTGGGGGCTCGGGGCCCTCCTCCTCCTCGTCTGGGTCGCGTGGACGACCGCGACCCTCTACTACGCGAACCTGAGCCAGGCCGGTCCCCGGACCGCGCTCGCGCTCGGCTACCTCGCGTTGCTCGGGGGAATCGCCTGGCGCGTCCGTCCGCGCACCCGCGCGCTTCGCTTCGTCGGGGTCGCGAGCGGCCTCGTCGCGCTCGCCTACCTCCTCCAGCGCCCCTCGAACGACCGCGACTGGACCTCCGATGTCGCCGTCGCGCCGACCGTGGAGGTCGACGGGGACCGGGTGACCGTCCGCGGCGTGCGCAACTTCCGCTACCGCAGCGCGACGGACTACGACGCGCGCTGGGAGGACCGGACGTACGACCTCTCCAAGTTGCGCTCGCTCGACCTCTTCATGATCTACTGGGGCCCGGTCGAGTACTGCCACACGATCCTCTCCTTCGACTTCGAGGGGGGGGAGCCGCTCGCGGTCTCCGTCGAGACCCGCAAGGAGAAGGGGGAGGGCTTCTCGACGTTCGGCGGGTTCTTCAAGCAGTTCGAGCTCATCTACATCTTCGGCGACGAGCGGGACCTGATCGGCCTGCGCACGAACCACCGGCGGGAGCAGGTCTACCTCTACCACCTCCGCACGCAGCCCGGTCGTCCGCGCGAGATCTTCCTCGCCTACGCCCGGTTCGCCGACGAGCTCGCGCGCCGGCCGGAGTTCTACGACACGATCGAGAACAGCTGCGGGGTGAACATCGTGCACCGAGTCGCCGAGGCGGGACAGACGGTGTTCAAGGGGCGGGACGCGCTCTACAACGGCTACTGGGACCGCCTCCTCTACGGACTCGGGGGGCTCGACAAGAGCCTCCCCTTCGAGGAGCTGCGGGCGAAGAGCCTCATCAACGAGCGGGCCCAGGCGGCGGGGGACTCCCCCGACTTCTCGAGGAGGATCCGCGAGGGGCTCCCGATCCCCCCGCCAGTGGCGGGACGGTGAGAACCCGGACCGCCGGGCGGGGGTCGGCGCCCTCGGGGGAGCCTCGAGGAGGAGAACCGGTCGAGAAGGGCGGAGCCGACCAGAGGGCGCCTCTCGAGGGTCGCCGTCGATCCGTCCGGATTCCCGTGGAGCACCCCTCGCCTGCGATCCTTGACACAACCACGCGGCGTCGATGGAATTCCTCGCCCATGGGCGGGGGAGGTTCGTGGCCGTTCCCAAGACCTCTTTGACGAGGGTGCGCCTGGCGTGCGGGCTCACCGCAGCTCCGCGCGGGCCGCAGGTCGTGGGGCCGCCTCCTCGTCCGGAAGGCTCCTTCACCCCGTCTCGACCTCGCGTTTCGGGCGCAGGCCGGGACTCATGATCGAGATGGCAAAGACCATGAAGTACGTCTGGTTCCTCCCGGCGCTCGTTTGCGTCTCGATCGCCTGTCCGTCACGGCAGGAATCGAACACGAGGGCCGCGAGCCCGGTCGCGTCGGCGACCGTCGCCAAGGCCGAATGGTCCTACGGGGGGGAGACGGGTCCCGAGCACTGGGGCGACCTCAGTCCGTCCTACGTCCTGGCCAAGACCGGCAGGCAGCAGTCGCCAGTGGACATCGTCGCGTCGCGAGCGATCCGGAAGGATCTCGCCGCCCTGAACGCGAGGTACGACGCGACTTCGCTCGAGATCCTCAACAACGGGCACACCGTGGAGGTCGACTACCACGGCCGTGGCGTGATCGCGGTCGACGGCCGCGAGTACGAATTGGCCCAGTTCCACTTCCATTCGCCCAGCGAGCACACGATCGACGGGGAACACGCGCCCATGGAGTTGCACCTCGTGCACACGGATGCAGGCGGACACCTGGCCGTGATCGGCGTCCTGATCCGGGAGGGCCGGCCCCATCCCGAGCTCGCCCTGCTGTGGCGGCACCTGCCGGCGGCGCCCTTCCGGAAGGAAGCGGTCGAGGGCGTCCAGGTGGATGCGTCGAATCTGCTGCCCGGGAGCCTGGCCAGCTACCGCTACTCGGGCTCGCTGACGACGCCTCCGTGCTCGGAGGGAGTCTCCTGGTTCGTCCTCCAGGCGCCGATCGAGGCCTCGGCCGGCCAGATCGCCGCGTTCCGCGAGGTGATCCACGGCAACAACCGTCCGATCCAGCCGCTCAACGGCCGGACGATCACCGCCTCCAGGTGAGGAGTTCGTCATGGCATCTACCAACGAACGGTCCCTGCCGCTCGCGAGCCCGACGGGTCTGCCCGCGCTCGGCGAGGAGGGACCCCCCGTAGCCCCTCGCGCTCCCCTCTCCGCAGGGGAAGGGCGTGCCTCCCGATCCCCACTCCCACCCTCGCCGGACGCCCTGCCTCACGCCGCCGTCACTCGCCACGAGTCGCCCGTCGCGAGGGCTCCAAGTCCCCTCCCCGCCGGCGAGGGACGGGTTCCGATCTCGGTGGAACGCCCGGTGCAGAATAGAGTCCCCCTTCCCTTCCAGGAGGATCCGATGAAGCGTCTCGCTCGGTGGTCTCTCGCCATGGCGGCGCCGGCCTTGGCCGCCTGTGGGGCGACCCGGCTCATGCCGACGCCCAACATCTACGCCAGCGGCGTGTACCAGCTCTACGGCGATCTGGATGCGAGCCTGCGCACCAACGAGGTGGACCTCCTGTACGTCACGGACCGCGAGCCCATCGAGAAGGAGGGCGATCTGGCCGGATACGGCTACGGGCGGTCGCATTCCGCGGCCTTCGGCTCCTGCGTTGTCGAGATCGGGCGCGACGTCTCCTGGGAGACGCTCCTGCGCGAGAGCACGGGACGCAAGCGGAAGGAGGACCTGCCGCTGCGCGTTCGCGCCGTCACCGAAATGGGAAGGTCATGCTTATCCGGTTGACTCCGAGACCCTCAACATCTCGTGGTTCGTCCGCGCGAAGGAGTCTTCGAAGCCGAGGAGGCACCCGAACCCGCGCCATCGGCGTACGCCAGGGACCCGAGGGGGACCTTGAGGAGGTTCGTCCGGCCCGGATCCGCGTCCGGGGAGCCGGGCCTCGAACGCAGCCAGCCGGCGTGAACGGGAGGCGGCGCATGCCCGCCGACCCTACCCGTAGGGGCCTTCGGAGCCAGCCGGATAAGCATGTGGGAAGGTTTCCGGCGACCCCCTGGCCGCTCGTCGAGCAGGGAGGCCGACTCGTGGACGATCCAGCCGTCCTCGCCCGGGACGAGGAGGTCGCCGCGCACTTCCGGCAGGAGGTCCGCCGGCGCCTCGCCCTCACGCCGCACAAGGAGGTCTACATCTTCGTCCACGGCTTCAACAACACCTTCGACTACGCGGCCTCCGTGCTCGCCGAGTTCTGGCACTTCGGGGGCCGCATCGGCGTCCCGGTCTTCTATTCGTGGCCCGCGGGCGCGCCGGGGCTCCTGCGCGGCTACACGCACGACCGCGAGTCGGGTCAGTTCACGATCCACCACCTCAAGCAGTTCCTGCGCCTGGTTCCCTCGATCCCCGAGGTGCGGCGCATCCACGTCATCACCCACAGCCGGGGGACGGCCGTGACATGCAATGCCCTGCGCGAGCTGCTCCTGGAGGACCGGGCAGCGGGCCGCGATCCCCGACAGGCGCTGCGAATCGGCAACATCGTCCTGGCGTCGCCCGACATCGACGTCGACGTCTTCTTCCAGCGCTTCGTCGCGGACCGCTTCTACCAGGTGGCGGAGCACATCACCATCTACTGTTCGGAGGAGGACAGGGCGCTCGCCCTGTCCCGGTTTCTCTTCGACAGCCGGCGGCGCCTGGGGAGGGTGCGGCCCATCGACCTCGATGAAGCGGAGAAGGAGTGTAACCGTTCACGGGGATCGGGCGAGCTCGGGCTTGGCTGCCACGAAGTGTCCTGCGCGTAGGAGGGAGGGGGCGGGCTGACCTTGCGAGGCAGCCTCGC
>JAKEFM010000158.1 GCA_022616055.1 Planctomycetota bacterium | reverse complement strand
GAGTCGCACCCCCGCCGAGTCGCACGTGATCTCGAAGATTCCATCCTCCTCCGTGACGGTGGGCGCGCCGTGGGAGACCGGGGCCTCGGCCGATTCTTGATAGATCTGGGCAGACTCCACGGGTGCGCCTGTCTCGGCATCGACGACCCTCCCGCGGACGATCAAGCCAGGGCGCAGCCTCACCTCGATCCCGCGGAGCACCTCCGAGTCCCCCACCTCGAAGGGGCCGACCCTCTCGGGGAGATACCCCTTCGCGAGAACCCCGAGGTCGTAGCGACCCTCGTCGAGATCGGGGAAGGCGAACGAGCCGTCGTCCGATTCGAAGGTTCGCGAGGACAACGGCATCCGCCAACGCCTCCAATGCTCCGCCTGACCCTCCTCGAAGACTCTCACGTCGAACCGGGGAATCGGGTTTCCGGTCTCGGCGTCCAGCGCGCGTCCCTCGAGACCCGACGGGGCCCGGAGCACGATCTCGAGGTCCTCGCGTCCCGCTCTCACGTCGCGCAGGACGGCCGTCTGCAGGCCCTCCCCCTTTGCGGTCAGAATGAGGACTCCCCCGCCGAGACCTTCGAGGCGGAACGCTCCATCCTCGCCGGTGAGCGCGCTCGCCGGCTCGACCTCTCCGCTCGAGTCGATCGCAGCCGCCCGGACGCGGACTCCCGAGAGCGGCATCGAGTCCCGGTCCACGACGCGGCCGGCGACGTGGTGGAACTCCGGCGCCGCGCGCACCGGGACCTCCGCCACCGGCGCCTCGGTGGGCGCCTCCAAGGTTGGAGCCGGCCGAGGCGACTCGGGAAGGAAGGGCGTGGCCGTAGTCGACGGCGCTTCCGAGACGGGAAGCGGGGGAACCGGACTCCAGTCGGAGGGATCCCGCGCTCCGCCAACGACGAGGAGCGCCACCGCCGCCGCGAGCGCGGCTCCTCCGGCTACCGTCCAGGCGAGAAGGCGACGGTTCATCCAGGATCCTTCGAGCCCGGCCTGGAACGGGGATCCTAATCCAGGAGCAGGCTCCCCGCCTCGGGGGGCCGGTCACTTGGAACCGGGGACCCGCTCGAGATCGACGACCACCTCCTGGGGAGACCTGCGCCCGACGGTCAACGGGACCTTCTTCGCCTGGAACCCATCCCCCCGGACCTCGAGCTCGTACCCCCCCGGCTCACCGATCAGGACTGAAAGGGTGGCATCCCCGAATCTTGGAACCGCGGCGAGAGTCCGCCTCCGGAAGAGGCCCGGCCAGCTCCAGCTGACCTGGACCGATGCGTGCGGCAGCGGCATTCCGTCCCCGTCGTGCACGCGGACGTGGACCACGGTGAAGGAGTCCAGGACCCCCAGCGACGCGTCGTCCCCGACCGATGCGACCAGGAGGGGACTGCGCTCCCGGACCCAACGGTAGCCCCCGCCGCGACCCTCGTGGCGCTTCCAGTCGCGGATGAACCGACCACTCGCCCAGAGGCGCTCCTCCGCCGTGGGTTCGTGCGACGCCGCCTCGGCGTCCCGGACGGCGGACTGGACCCGGGCGACGGCGGCCGCGACCTTGGCGTAGCGAGCCTCGTCCGTGCTGTTCGGGTAGCCGCACCACTCGTCCTCGAACCGGACCGCATCGCCGCGCGCGATCCGGATGGAGGCCCAGAAGTCCCCCGTCGTCGACCACCTCGAACGGGAGGGTGGTTCCCGGACGAGGCGCGCGGCCTCGATCCTCACGAGATCGTGCAGCACCTCCGCGTACGCGGAGCGGGAGAGACGGCCGAGTTTCGCGGTCACGGCCGGGGGGGCCTTCCGGCCGAGGCTCCGCCCCTGGTACTCGAGGTTGAGCACCTCGACCTCCTCTCCGGCGGGTCGCAGCCGGATCCAGCGCAGGTTCCCGCCGTGGCCGGAGGCGGAACCGACATCGACCTCCGTCTCGGGCTCCCACTCGGGCGCTTCCCGCCACTCGGTCGTGAAGGTCTTCCCCTCCATCAGGGACGTTGGCCGCGAGGGGACCGAGTCCTGGCCGACGGCGGCCTGGGTCAGCGCAAGGATCGCGAAGGCGGGACCGGCCGCGGTCATGGCGCCCACAACGATAGCCCGGGCTCGCGGTTCGACCGCAGACGGGGGCGATCGCGCGGGAGGCCTCCCCGTCACTTCCCGTCGCGCGACTCCGCGACGGGCACGTCCACGACGACCGTCTCGACCGCCGGCAGGAAGGCCATCGCTTCCCCCTTGAAGGCGCCCGCCGTGACCACGACCAAGTACTCCCCGAGCGGAACCCCCTCGATCGTCAGGTACTTCTCCCGGTCGACGGCCGCCCGTTCGGTGCCGAGGCTCTCGCGTCCCATCGAATACACCCTCGCGCTTCCGCTCACCTTGGCACGGAGGACGGCGCGCTCGACGTAGCCGCCTCTCGCCCGGAGCATGACCTCGGCTTCCCTCCGCACGGTGATCTCCGTCGGAGCCACGGCCGAGCCGTCGGCGCGGATCCCGCGGATCCGCAGCCGACCCCCGCGCGCGAGGGTGATCTCCACCTCCTCGCGGCTGCCCCGGACCTCGAACGAGATGGGGCCGGAGGGCTCGAAACCCGCGGCCTCCACGTGGAGGACGGCGGTGCCCGCGGGGACCGACACCTCGAACGAGCCCGAGTCGCCCGTGCGCGTCTTCCCGAGGACCTCTCGGCTCTCAGCGGAGCTGAACTCGGTACGCGCCTCCGTGACGGTCCCGAACGTCACCTTCGCCCCGATGACGGGACTGCCCCCGGCGTCCAGGACTCGGCCTTCCACCACGACTCGGGGGACCTTCGCGAGAGGGATCTCGACGTCTCGGAGCCACTCTCCGGATCCCAGTCGAAACTTGCCGATCGCAGTCTCGCGTTCCGCGGCCCCCGCGACGAGCCGCAGGTCCCCCGCGGGCACGAGCAGGTCGAACGCGCCGGACCCCCCGGAGGCGCCGCCCGAGCCCCTTTCCGCCTTGTAGGCGAGTTGGGCGTACGACAGGGTCTCGCCCGTCTCCGCCTCGACGACTCGGCCGGAGATCCGGGCGCACCGCGAGGCGAGCTGCACCGTGACCGTGCCCCATTCCGCGTACACCGGTTCCCGGACGGCGGGCTCGAAGCACAAGTGGGTCAGCACGTCGATCCGGTGCGGGACGCCGAGAGGGAGGTCGAACGTCCTTTCTCCTCGCGGATGGAGGATCGGCTCCGCGTCCGAAACGTCCAATCTCCGTGCACGGATCTCGGCGGATTCGACGAGACGGTCCCAGGGATCGACGACGCGGACCTCCAGGGCGCCCATGGCCTCGGTCGCCTCGCGTTCCTCCGGGTCGGACTCGGACGCGGCCGCCGTCTCGAAGATCGCCTCGCGCACGACGGGAGCGGGGGGGAACGCGGCTTCCGCGGGCCCGGATTCGAGGATGGCGTCTCGGGCGTCGGCGGCCGAGGGAGACGGAGAGGGCGCCTTCTCGGGTCGGCCCCTCAAGAACAGGACGGCGCCACCGAGAACGACGGCGAGGATCGCAGCCGTCGCGAGGGTCCGTCTGGCGCGCCCGGCGACTGCGGCAGTCATCCCCGTCGCACCCCAGTCCCTCGCCGTCCGGAACCACGGGATCCAGCGGAGCAGGCTCTTCATCGAGGCCGCTCCGCCCGATCCAACCGGATCATGACGTCCTGCGGCGAGGTCTCGCCGACCCGGATCGCCATCGACCTCTTCTCGAATCTCCAAGACAAGGCCTCGACGGTGTACTCGCCCGGGACGAGGACGAGGCTCGCGACCTCCTCCTCGCCAGGTACGATCGCCTCCCCCATCTGGACGTAGGTGTGGACCGCCCGGCCCTCCCGGTCGCGCGCGAGGACCATCCCCTGATCGATCGCTTCACCCTCCTCGTCGACGAGGCGGAACCTCACCCGCGTCCCCGCCTTCACTTCGACAGTGAAGGAGGTCTCCTCCCCCGCTCGGACCGGTCGGGGCTCCGAGTCGGCGGAGGCCCAGGCCGGGGTGAAGAGGACGCGGGCGACGCACAGGCCCGGCGCGATTCCGCGCACGCGCGCGAGTCCGATCTCGTTCGCCTTCGCGACGGGGGCGTGGAACTCCCCCCTCGGGTCGTAGGGCTGCGCCCCGGCCGGAAAGACGGCGACTGACGACCGCGGGACCGGACGCCCGGTGGGATCCCGGACCGTCACGACCGCGGTCCCCCCGGTCGAGAGAGCGAAGTCGGCGATCGCCTTTCCCCCCTCGGAAAGCTCGACGGGGCCCTTCTCCTCCTCGACGAAGCCAGCGAGGGAGGAGCCTCCCTCGCCGGTCGGATCCTGGAATCGCGCGCGCAGTCGCCACGTCCCGCCCGGCAGGCCGCGGATCCGATAGCGTCCGTCCGGCCCGGAACTTGTCCCGCCGGAAGCCGAGGCCCCTTCCCTCTGGGAGTCCGGATCGAACGGGAGGGCGAGGACGAAGATCCCGGGAAGCGGCTGCCCGTCCTCGGCGCGGCGGATGCGGCCGGAGATCTCCCCCGACGGCAGGAATGCGTCGAACACATCTTCCGCCGCGTCGGGGACGTCGATCCGGAAGGTCTGGCTCGTCCACGCGGACCCTCCGGCCTGCTCGCCCATCACGTGAACGTAGAGTGTCGCGACACCGGAGGGGACCCCGTCGATCGAGTACGACCCGTCGGCCCCTGTCCTGTCCCGCAGGCGGTCCACGATCCGGAGCTTCTTCGCCCGGGAGGAGAGCCGCGCGGGATGGAGGATGAGTTCCGCTCTCTCGACAGGACCGCCCCCTCGCAACACCCTGCCGCGCAGGAGGCAGCCGCGGGGGGATGTCTCGAACTCGACCCGCGTCACTTCCCCTTCCCTCACCTCGGCGTAGGCGGAGACCACCCTGCGCATTTCCTCCCTCTCCCCCTCCCCCTCCTCGCCTCTCGGGTAGACCCGGACCAGGTGTCTCCCCGGGACGAGCCCCTCGACGCGGAAGTACCCCGATGCGTTGGTCTCGGCTTGCTTCCCCTTCCGGGCGAGGACATCCGGCGGGAAAACGACGACGTTCGCTTCCGCTTGGGGCTTTCCTTCCGCGCTCCGCGCGAAGCCATCCATGCCCCGCCACGCCCGAGCCGGATCTCGACCCCGTCGAGGGCTCCCCCCTCGGCAACCTCGAGGACGTCGGTGGTCTCCGCGACGAAGGCGTCGTGGGTCGCCCGAAGTCGGAAGAAACCCGGTTCGAGCCCCCCGATCGAGAACGATCCGTCCTCCTCCGCGCGCGCGGACGTCTCCGGACCGGACCCCATCGGGTCCATGCCGGCCTCCCTCGTGACGACACGGACGAGGACCCCCGGAACGGGCGAGCCGGAGGGTCGCTCGCGCACGGTCCCCGTCACCACGGCCCCGGGACGGAGCCTCACCTCGAGGCCGCGGCGCACCTCCCCGGCCGTCACCGCGACCTCGCGGAGGGTCTCCGGGACGAATCCCCCCGACCGGATGCGAAGGTCGAAGACTCCCGGCTCGAGTCCCGACCATTCGAAAGCCCCGTCCTCGGACCGGAAGGCGCGGCTCGGCCCATCTCGTCGGAACTCGAACGGAGCGCCGCTCGCGTCCCGCATCGTCACGATCCACGACAGGCTCGCCTCGAACTCCCGCACGGGCTCCCCTCCCGGCGCCGCGCGCACGACCCCCGCGATCCCGGTCGCCGCGCCAAAGACCAGCGCGAGTCGCTCCGTGTCGGGCGCGACATTCCTTTTCTCGACCTTCTGGTGGCCGATCGCCTCGGCCCGGACCACGTAGGGACCCTCGCCGAGCCCGGCGAGGCGAAATGTGCCGTCTCCTGGCGTGGCACAGGATTGGCGCGAGTAGACCGGGGGCTTGGAGGATCCGCGCTTGTCGTACAAATCGGGGTCCGTCTCGGCCGTGACGCGCGCGTCCGCGACCGGGAGCCCCATTGCGTCCGTCACGCGTCCGGCGACGATGTGTCCGGTCGCGAGCGCGAGGACGATCCCCTCGACACCGCCCGCCGGCGGCACCTCGACCGAATTGCTGGAAGACCGGAGAAAGCCGTCCGCCGACGCGTAGGTCTTGTGCGTGCCATGCCGGAGGGACCCGATCCTGAATCGGCCCTCCCTCCCCGACGTCGAGGCGCCGTAGGAGATCCCATTGAGGGCGCTCGCCACCTCGAGGTCCTCGGGCCACGCCCCCACCCGCGCCCCGACGATCCCGTCACCCGAAGGCCCGACGACGCGGCCCGAGATGGACGACTCGCGGTGGAGCAGGAAATCGACCCGGGTCGTCGTTCCCGAGAGGGCGTCGATGTTCTCCCGCAGTTCGGGTGCGCACCCTTCCGCGAGGGCGGCGGCGCGGTACCTCCCGGGCGGCACGCCGAGAATCGCGAATCGACCGGACGCGTCCGCCTCCACGCGGAACATCCTCGTCGGGTGGACGACGGCGACCCTCGCGCCGGTCACCGGACCGCTCGGGCCCGTGATCGATCCCTCGATCTTGCCGGCGGGCTCCAGCTCGAGGACGAAGCCTGCCTTCGCCTCCGCCCCGTCGATCTCGTAGCGGTCCCCGCCTTGGGTGAAACAGGCGAACTCCGCCTCGACCTCGAAGCCGAAGGAGGGGAGATCGGTCGGAACGGCGATCTCGAAGGTCCCGTCGGGTGCCGCCTCGGCTCGGTGGGCGGGTCGCCAACCGCCGGAGACGCGGACCTTCGCCTCGAGCCCGTCGCGGTCGTGGAGCGTCATCCTCGCGGTCGCAGCCGGACCTCCGAGGAGGGCGATCGTCTCTGGGAAGTCGAGCTCCTTCTGCCACGTCCGCACCGTCACGGAGGCCCGCCCGAGCGGACCTCGTCCCCTGACGACGAGTCGGCCGCCGATCGCGAGGGTCCGCCCCTCTTCCCGAGGGAGGGAGACCTCCGAGCGTCCGGGCGCTCCCGATTCTCGGGCGACTGCCTCGGCCGGAGAGGCTGGCGCGCCAGGAGGAACTTCGACCTCGAGCCGGGCGGGACTCTTCAGGCGACTCGCGGCGGGAGGCGCGACAGTGGATGCAGGCGCCTCGGGAAGCGTCTCCCGTCCTGGGCTGGTGGCGAGGTAGACGATCCCGCCAACGACGGCGAGGAGGACCAGCCCCGCGAGCGAACCTGCGCCGCGCGACATGCCCGTCTCCGGTCCGGGAGGCGCATTCTATTCCGGAACGCCCGCTCCGTGGGGACCGCGGTCGCCGCGCAGCGGGCCCCAGCCGAGAATCGACGGTTCGGCGCGTCTCCGGACCACCCGGCGGATGAGCCGGTGCTCTTGGTCCGCGCGGCCTCCCCGAAGGCGGGGACTGTCGTCCTCGACGAGGAGGAGCCGGAGCGGGGAGGATCGAGCCCTCTCGTCGCCGCCCACCGCGCACGGGCGGGGGGCGTCGTCTTGACATCATTGTGGCATGCGCCTACGTTCCCTCTCGTGCGGCGCACCCAGATCACGATTGACGAGGAGACCTACGCAGGGATCCGCGAGCGGGCCCACCGGGAGGGGCGCTCGATCGCGGCGGTCGTCCGGGACCTGCTCCGCCGCGCCCTGGGGAACGGGCTCGGGCGCTCTCCCCGTCGGGTGAGGTGGACCAGCACCGGGGCCGGGCGTTCCGGCCACGGGCGACTGTCCGAGGAACACGACGAGGCGCTCGGGTCGGCGGACGATTGATCCTCGTCGACACCTCCGCCTTCTTCGCGCTCGCCGACCGGGACGACCTCCACCATCGCGAGGCCAAGGAGGCGCTCGAGGCGGCGTCCCGCGGCGGGGAAGTCCTACTCACGCACAACTACGTCGTCGTCGAGACAGCCGCCCTGATGCAGCGTCGGCTCGGGATGTCCGCGGTGCGGCGGTTCCTCCACGATCTCGAGAACGTGCTCCTGGAGTGGGTCGACCGCGAGCTGCACGACGCGGCCGTTCGGCGATTCCGCTCGGGCGGAAGGCGCCTGAGCCTCGTCGACTGCGCGAGCCTGGAACTCGCCAGGAGGAACGCCGTTCGCACCTACATCGGCTTCGATCCGGACTTCGACGCGGAGGGCCTCGTCCGCTACAGGGTTCCGAAGGCGCGCAGCTGAGGCGCTTCGAGGTCCTGGCCGATCTAGCGTCCGGACGGGGCCGGACCGGTCGCCTTCTCGGGCTTCTTCTCGCCGCCCTCGCTCTTCTCGCCGGCGGAGGGCCTCGAGGCGGCACCCTCGAGCGGCTCGTACTCGGTCTTCGAGTCGAACGTCACCTCCTCCTCGCTCGACTGCGTGAAGGACATCTCCAGGTCCTGCTGGGGATCGCTCCGCTCGCCGCTCGCCGTGAGCTTCGACTTCCAGGACGAGTTCCACTCGAGGGAGCGCGGCAGGCCGAGATCGACGACGAAGACGAAGGTCGCCCGCACGTCGTAGGTGGTCGTCGCCGTGGACTCGGCGTCCTTCGCCTCCGTCGTCCGATCCTCCCCCGGCTTCCCCGCGATCGAGACCGTCGCGAGCGTGTGCCCGCCCGCCTCCTCCACCTCCACGAGCTTCGCCGTCAGCGCCCCGATCGTCTCGCGGTCGGTCTTGATCTCCACCGGGATCGCCTTCCGCGCCCGGTCGTGGTCCTCGCCGTTCCCGAGGGTCTGCGCGAGGACCTGGCCGAGCGCGCGGCCCTCGATCGCCCACGTGTCCCCCGCCTTCACCGGCTCCTTCGGCAGCAGGTAGGATACGAGCGGCTCGAGGTCCCGGTAGAGCAGGCCCCGCTTCACGTCCTCGCGCTGGGCCTCGTCGGAGAAGCCCCCCTTGATCGAGACGTCGTTCTCGTCCTTCCCCCAGCGGAGCGTCACCTCGACCCCCTCGAACGGGGCCGCCTCGAAGGCGTCCCCCTTCCGGATCGTCTTCCCGTCGCGCTCGACCGTGACCTTCGAGCGGCTCTCCTCGAAGGTGGTGCGGACGGCGCGGACCTGGCCCCCCTCGGCCTCGAGGACCTCGAGCTTCACCCGGGAACGGAGCTCCTCGTGGACGTGCTCGTCGAGGTTGCGATCGTCGTCCCGGGTCTCCCCCGCGTGGGTGGTTTTCACCTTCGTCTTGCGGCTCGCCTCGGAATCGCGGGTCCGCTGGCTCCTCGAGACCCAGCCGGAGCCGGGCTCCGCGGCGAGCCGGAGCGTGTGCGCGGGCGGCGTCTTCGGGGAGTCCTGGACGGTCCCCGCCGCGCCGAAGGCGAGCGAGGCGGCGATCAGGGCCTTCAGTTGGGTTCTCCGGGGAAGGCGAGGTCGAGCCAGTCTACCCAGGACGAAACTGCGCCGATCCGGTGCGGTTCTCCTCCTCGTGGGGGCGCCGAGATTCTCCTCACCCGGAGGGCTCTCCCGGCGTCACTTCGCGAGGAGGGTGAGGGACGTCTCCTCTCCGGCGCGCACCTCGACGATCTCCGGCGAGGGCCGAAGCGGGGGCACCTCCCATCGCTCCGATCCCGGCCAGACTCCGGAGACTTCCTCGCCCTCTCTGGCGGGACGATTGCGCTCCACGGCTCGGAGGCTCACCCGCCACTCTCCGGCAGGAACGTTCGCGATCCGGAACGACTTGCCGTCCGCGCCGATCGCCACGTCGTTCCCCGAGCCGTCGCCGGACACCGTCGGGGGGCGCGGCTCCCAGCCGGGGGGTTCGTCGATTCGGACGGCGCGGAGCTCGATCGCCTCCGGGCGGCGGCCGCATGCGACACCACCAGAAAAAACGGAGCGCCCCAGGATCGAGCCCGGCGCCAGGTGAGTCGGGAAGACGGGCCAGCGCACGAACGTCCTGCCCTTCACGCTCTGGAGGCAGAGCTTGAACGGCCGCGTCCATCCCTCTCCCTCCCCGACCTCGACGGCCACGCGGAGCGTCCCGACCTCGGGCCGGAAATCGACGCGGTTCGTGCTCCCCGGCTGGACCGTCAAGGGAATCGGCGGCATGGCGGCCACGGGTCCAGGCTGGACGTGGACGTACCCCTTCCCCGCCGGCACGCGATCGAAGCGATAGAAACCCATTTCGTCCGTCCGGATCCGGTTGGCCCACCCCAGGACCCCCGACTTCGGACGCAGGAGCCCGGTCAGCCGGATGCTGGCCTCCGCGACCGGACGACCGATCGCGTCGACGACATGTCCCTCGATCGCCGCGCTCCCCCGGCGGAGTCGCACCTCCCCCAGGTCGGAGGCTCGACCCTTCTCCAGCGTCACGAAGCCTCGCGCCAGGTCGCAACCGCTCGCGGCCACCACCCACTCGAACCGCCCCTCGCCTCCGCGCACGGCGCGATCGAAGCGGTACTCGTCAGGAGCGCTCTTCCAATCGCCGATCGCGAGGAAAGGTTCCTCCTCGACGGTGTCCTCCGGCCCGTCCTCCCCCCACCCGCCCCGATGCAACGGCGTGCAGATCCATCCCCCCTTCTTCCCGGGGTACTCCCAACCGTCGGTCTCCGTCCCCTCCATCCGCTCCCCCCGCAGGTGGATGCGGAAGCTCCGAACCGGCGCCGAGTCCTCGTCGTGGACGACCTCGCCCTGGATGCGGGCTTCCCCTTTCGGGAGGCGCGCAGCGTCCTGCATGCGAGCGACGTTCGCTCCGGAGGTCAGGCGGACCGCTAGGAGGAGGAGCACCGGAATGGGGAGCGTCGGGAGGTTCATCGGGCACCTCGGACGTTACCGCGGCGACCGCGGAAACGTCTCGGACCGCCCCCCGGTTCAGGATCCCTGGCAGAGGGAGGTCTCGAGATCCGCGTCGGATGGACCTCCGGCGTCGCCAAGCGCTCAGGGCTCCCGCACCGGCATCGCGAAGACGACGTCCGACCGACCCGGGGCTCCCATCAACCGCGGGGGGCCGTCCATTGCCACCGACGTCCCCAGCACGAGCCAGTAGGCCGGGCCGTCCTCGACCTTGTCGACGAGGATCTCCGGGTCCCCGTCGTAGAAACTGAGCTTCACCGACTGCCCCCGGACGAGATCGCCCCGCTTCGCGAACGGATGCTGCCTCCCCCGAATCGTCCAAGGCTCGTACTTCCTCCCGACCTTGCGGACTTCGAGGACCTTCGCCTCTGCCGGTTCGGGGGAATCGAAGGGCCCCTCCGGAGGAGGCGGACGCACGATGCGCGCCTTGATGATCGAGAGGTACGGAGCCATCTTCTCGAGCCGCGGGGCGAGTCTCTCGATCGACCTCAGCCCCCGCCGCACGTCATCGGCGATGCGTCTCGCCGTCTCGAGGGCCGCGCGCCCCTCCCCCTCCCGTCCCGCGCGCCGCAGCCTCATGGCGTGGTCGAAATCCCGATCGACCTTCGCGAGTTCCTGCTCGACGAGCGCGATCAGCCTGGTCCGCATCGTCTGCGCCGGCATCTCGGCCCCGGCCGCCTTCTTCACGAGGAGCTTCGCGAAGTGCGAGCCGATGAGTCCTCCCTGCAAGAGCCCCACCTCGATCCGGTATTCCTCCTCGCCGATCCGGAAGGGCACCTCGTCCCCGACCGCGACGGGCCGCGGGCGCGCCAGGGTCTCGCCCTCGACCGTGTAGACGCCCAGACGCCCGCTCCCGAACAGGATGTCGCCGACGAGGACCTCCACCCACTCCCGGGAACCCGGCACGAGGCCGGAGGAGCGCTGGTCCACCGAGAACTCCTCCCCCTCCGGTCCGAGGAGCAGCCGTCGCGGCCGACACCGCAGCTCGACCAACCGATTCCCCTCGCAGGAGATCCCGAGCGTGCCTGCGGTCTCCCACGCCTCGCGGATCTCGTCGGTCACCTTGAGCACGGCCCACCGCTTCGCCCGATCGAGGTGGAACGGCCACCGCTTCCCGCCGCCGATCGCCCCGACGGGGGAGACCGGATCGGACGCTCCGTAGGTCCACTCGATGGAGACGACGCTCGCGCCGTCGAGCCATTGGGGCGAGTCGGCGGAGGCGACGAGGGGCTCGGCGGAGTCCTCGGAATAGACGAGGGCGGTCCCCTCCGTCGCGCGCGGATCGACGACCTGTCCGGCGGCCCCGGAGGTCCCGACCTGGGCTTGGGCACTCGCCGGGAAGGCGGCGAGGATCCAACCCAGGGAGCGCGTCAGGCTGCAGAGCAGGACGACTGTCCCGTGCCTGGCAATGTCCGGACTCATCGCGATGCGCCGGAGTGTCGGCGGACCATCGTAGTCGCTTCCGACGAACCTGGATGGGCTGGGAGGGGCAGAGGCGAGGGTTTCGTCGGCCTCCACTCGAGTCCTACGGCACCTGGCTAGGATGGCCTCATGAAGCGCGTCAGGATCTCCGAGCTTCGTGGCCGGTTGCGCCGCTATCTCGACCACGTGCGCGCGGGCGGCACCGTGATCGTCCTCGACCGAGATCGCCCCACCGCGGAGATCCGGCCGATCTCTCCCCGTCCTCCGGGCGTCTCGAAGGCCGACGCGGAGCGCATCGAACGGCTGGAGCGAAAGGGGCTCGTGCGGCGAGGCACGGGGACCTTCCCACCGGGATTCCTGGCGAGGCTCCGCAAGCGAGGTCCGGTGTCGCGCGGAGCCCCCTTGTACAAGGGCATCCTCGAGGAGCGGTGACCGCAGGCCGGCGGCGGCCTACCCTGGGGGTAACATCCCCCCCGTCGTGGCCTGGACGCGGCTTCACTTCCTCGCCTCGATCGCGCTCGCCGGCCTCGGCGCGGCCGCGCGGGGGCAGCAGGACGTCGCGCGGAGGGAGTTCGAG
Source organism: Planctomycetota bacterium (assembly GCA_022616055.1). GTDB lineage: Bacteria > Planctomycetota > UBA1135 > UBA1135 > JAKEFM01 > JAKEFM01. Next base: position 52,867 of record JAKEFM010000158.1, on the reverse strand, counting down.
AAGAAAAGGGAGGAGACCGTGCTCCGGGCCGGACAGCGCCACCTCGAGTACGGGGTCGAGCTGCGCAAGCGGGGCCTCACGACCCAGGCCGCCGAGCAGATCCTGCTCGCCGTCGAGGTCTCGGAGGGGAGGAACCCCGGCGCGACGCAGGTCCTCTCCCTCATGCGCGCGCTCGACGACAAGTTCTGGTCGAAGAAGGCGCCGAAGCCGACGAAGGCGGGGATCGACGCGTACGCGGAGAAGGCCGCGAAGCTCGCGCGCCAGGCCCGGAAGGAGCGCGTCGACCTCGCCCTCCTCGCCCACGCGCGCGGGCTCGGGGGGGAAGCCGACCGGGAGATCCGCCGCCTTCTCGCCTCGCGGGACGATCCCCTCGAGTTCGACGCCTCGGGCTCCCTCCTCCTCGAGGGGGAGCAGATCCCGCCGGCGGTCTCGGGCCCGATCCGGGAGGAGGCGATCGAGATCAACGGCCGGCTCTACGGTCGAGACCTCTTCCTCTCCCGCCTCCCGCGTCTCGCCAGCATCTTCGAGAAGACGACTCCCGAGCTGCGGGTGAGGTCGACGCGGAGCACCGAGGAGGCGGAGGCGTTCCGCGCCCTGGCGTCGGCCCTCCTCCCCCGCCTCGAGACGGACATCGGCGCGCGCCCCGGCCGCCGCCTCCAGCTCGTCCTCCTCGGCGAGAGGAAGACCTACGAGGCCTACCTCGACGCGGCGAATCTCGAGGGGCACAAGACCGTGGACGGCTTCGCGGACCGGGACGCCTTCGTCGCCCTCGTCTGCGCGGAGGGGATGGCCGAGCCGACCCTCCAGCGCGTAGCGCTCCACGAGCTCGCCCACCTCTTCGAGCGCGGCTGCTCCAGCGCCGTGATGCCGGGCTGGTACATGGAAGGGTTCGCCGAGACCTACGGGGGGGATGGGGTCTTTCGATGGGACGGGACTCGACTGGAGACCGGCGAGGACTTCGACCGGGGCCGGATCGAGGAGCTGCGGACGAACCGCTTCCCCTTGGGGGAGTTCCTGACGGCCGATCCCCTGGAACTCTGGGGGAGAGACCGGGAGGCAACCTTGCGCTTCTACGCCCAATCCTGGGCGTTCCTCCGCTACCTCCGGACGGGCGCGGGGGCCGAGATCGCCGACCGCCTCGGGCGGTGGGAGGCGATGTGTCGCGGCTCCGCGATCGGCGCCGAGGCGGGCGCGCCGCTGAAGACCGACCGCGCCGAGGCCGAGGCGCTCTTCCTCAGGACGATCGGGGAGAAGCTCGAGGACCTGGAGAAGGGCTTCGGGACCTGGCTCGAGCGGTTCTAGGTCTGCCCTCGATCCGAGGATCCCGGCGGCGCTCTCTTCCCGGTCTCGACCTGGGCGAGGCCGGCCGCCGGCGTCCCGGGTCGCAACGTGCCGAACAGGAGGTCGGCCAGGGGAAGGACCACGTTCAGGTTCGTGTCGTGGCGCCGGTGGTGGGCCCGGTGGTGAGCGGACAGCCATCGAAAGACCGCCGTCCTCTCGATCCGGCGGTCCTTCGGGACGTGCATGCACCAGTGGAGGGACTCGTAGAGCGCGTAGTAGACCCCCATCGCCAGGAGCCCCGGGATGAGGACGGGCCATCCGGTCGCCCGGCCGAGGAGCCAGAGGAGAGGGGCGTGGAGCCCGATCAGGAGCGGCGCGTTCCAGATGGCGAAGCGGACGTCGTGCATGTCCTCCTCGCGGGAGAGGACGTAGCTCGAGTCGGCGCGGAACAGGCGGTGGTGGGTGAGGGTGTGCGTCCGGTAGGGGTAGCGGAGGAGGAAGGGCCGGTGCATCAGATAGCGGTGGAGGGTCCACTCGAAGAGACTCGAGTAGACGAAGACGGCCGCGAACGCGCTCACGGAGGCGCCGACCGCCGCCGCGAGGGATGCGAGGGGAATCAGCAAGGACCGCCCGGCCTCGAAGGGCCCTCGCGCACCCGGAGCCCGAGACCCCTCCGTCCGTCGACCGGCCGTCTACTCAAGGGAGGTTCGCCTTTCGCCCCGGGCGAGCTCGCGATCGGAGTCCGGACGGAACTCCGATCCGGCTCCCCGTTTCCGCTTTCGGCAGTCTGCGCGATCCAACTGAAAGGGAGCCATCGCGCCGCGCGCGCTGCCTGGACCAACTTTCTTCAGTTCCGCCCGGTGCGCTCGCACTTCGCGAAGCCCAGGGCCTCCAGGGTCGCCGGGATCGCGCGGTTCGTGCGGAAGGTGCGGACCTCGCGGCGCCAGGCGTCGCGGCGCTTGCGGAAGATCGTCACTCGCCAGCCCCCCTTCCCCCCGACCGTCGCGACCTCCGCGATGTCCTCGCCGAGCCTCCAGCGCTCGACGACGAGCGGCTGCTTCGGGACCCATCGTGCAAGCTGCATTGGAGGCGCCTCCTCGTGGACGTGGACCTGCGGGACGGGGCAAGACCCGGCGGACCCCGCGGAGGGGCCCGCCGGAACGAACGAAGCGAACGACCGGGCCGTCCGGGCGGCCCGTGCGAACCTAGTAGCGGCCCCCGCGCCCGCCCCCGGATCCGCCGCCCGCGGTCCTCTCGCGTGCCTCGTTCACCGTGAGCGCGCGACCCTCCAGATCCTTGCCGTTGAGCGCCTGCACGACGGCCTGCGCCGCTCCCTCCGAGGCGAGCGTCACGAAGGCGAAGCCGCGAGAGCGACCGGTCTCCCGGTCCTTGACGACCGTGATGTCGGTCGGCTGGTGGCCTGCTGCGACGACGAGGGCTCGCAGCGAGCTCTCGTCGGCGGTGAAAGGCAGGTTCCCCACGTACAGTCTCGAACCCATTGAATCTCTACTTTTTCCCGGTCCGCCATCGTCGCAAACGCCGTCCCTCCCGCCGGTAGCGGAGACCGGGGCGGGTGCGGACCGTGAAGGCCCACCCTTCCCCGCTGCCGAGATCTCGAGGGGACCGGTGCCGGCCTTGATCGGCCGTGCCCCGCCCCCGAGACCGCGGGAGAGAACGAAAAACGCCTTCGGGCCGTGACCCGAAGGCGTCTCATGGGCGCGAAGGGGTGTCAGCTCGAACGCGAACGCGTGGAGGATAGTCCCTTCCGCCCCCCGGCACAAGGGACCAGGCGGCGGGACCCGGCCCCCTCCACGCGAGGCCGTTCGCGGGGGGCCGTGGTTCTTTCGAATCCGGCCGGGCCGGTCCCCCTCGGGGATCCGCCGGAGGGGGTGCTCCGTCAACGACCCGATTGGCGGCCGGCGCGTCCCGCCTAGGGTTCAGGGATGCGCAACCCGACGGGTGCGAAGGCGTCGGCTCCCGAGCCGCGTCCCCGCGCCCGCCGGCCGGGCCGTTCCTTCGGAGGGGCCCTCTTCCTCCAGGCTCTGCTCCTCGCCGGCTGCTCGAGGAGCCGCGACACCCACGGGATCGCCGTCTCCTCGGAGGACATCTCCTTCGGGGACTCCACGTCGACGAGCACGTTCGAGGTCTGGACGGAAGGGAGCGGACGGCTCGAGTACGCCATCACGGTCGAGCCCGGGGGCGGCCCGGAGGGCTGGATCTCGGTCTCCCCCACCGCGGGGACGACGACCGGGGAGCACGATCCGATCGAGGTCACCGTGGACCGCTCGCTCCTCCCCCCCGGCAACCACGCCGCCGAGGTCGTCGTCTCCGCCGGCCCGAACAGCCAGACCCTGTCGGTCTCCGTCGACGTCGTCGGCATCGCGACGAGCGCGAGCGCCCACATCTTCACCGCCGGCGACCTCCCCCTCGACCTCCTCGTGTGGAACGCGGGGACGGGGAGCCTCCAGTTCGAGGTCGAGGCTCCGCCCTGGCTCCTCGTCACGGGGAACACCGGCCCGAGCCTCGGACTCTCCGACCCCGAGACGCTGACGCTCACGCCAAGCCCCGGCGCGCTCCCGCCGAGCACGCGCGAAGGCGTCGTCGTCCTCTCCCCGCTCCCCGCGCAGGGGACGAACGGCGCGAGCGTCGCGGTCACGCTTGTCGTTCCGCCAGGGGAAGCGGCGCAGGAGGGCCCGCCGCCGAACGAGCAATCGCCCCTCGGGATCAACCTCTCGGGGGTGACCTACTTCTCGCCGGAGCTGGTCTTCGTCGACGTCTTCCGGCAGTCCCGCCCGTTCTCCGAGAGCGGCACGTTCCCGCTCCTGCCGACGGGGTATCCCGCGAGCCTCGGGCCCGGGGAGGTCGCGTGGACCCTGAGGTGCTCCGGCCTCCAGGGGCACTACCCGGCGGGGACGTACCACTGCTTCTACGAGGGGTCGGGGACGCTCGAGTTCCAGTTCGACGCCCAGGTGGCGAGCGCCCGCGAGGGCCACGCCGTCCTCGACGTCACCCCCACCGACGCCGGGATCGGCCTGCAGATCACGGCGACGGATCCGGCCGATCGCATCCGGAACGTCCGCCTCCTCCTGCCCGGCTTCGAGGCGGGCGGCCCGCAGGTCTTTCATCCCGCGTTCCTCGCGCGGTGGGACACGGCGAAGGTCCTGCGCTTCATGGGCTGGCAGGGGACGAACGACTCCGCGCAGGTCGACTGGCCGGACCGGGCGCTGCCGAGCCTGCAGACGCAGGGGGGGCCGAAGGGCGTGGCCCTCGAGCACATGATCGCGCTCGCGAACCGGCTCAAGGCCGACCCCTGGTTCTGCATGCCGCACCAGGCGACCGACGCGTACGTGGCCCAGTTCGCGACCCTGGTGCGCGACCACCTCGACCCGGACCTGAAGGTCCACGTCGAGTACTCGAACGAGACCTGGAACTCGGTCTTCGACCAGACGGACTGGTGCCGCCAGCAGGGCCTCGCGCTCGGCCTCGGTCCCGACCCCTTCTTCGCGGGGCTCCGCTTCTACTCTCAGCGCGCCGTCCAGGTCTTCGGGATCTGGTCGGCCGTCTTCGGCTCGAACGACCGGCTCGTCCGCGTCCTCGGCGGCCAGAACGCCAATCCGGCGGCGGGGGCCGAGGTGATGGACTGGCAGGGGGCCTCCGCGAGCGCCGACGCCCTCGCCGTGGCCCCCTACTTCGGGAACGACCTCGGCGGCCCCGCGATCTGCGAGGAGACGGCCGCCCTGACGGTGCCGGCCCTCCTCGCGGCGTGCCAGAGCCACCTCGCCGTCGTCTTCGACGACGTGCTCGCGAACCAGGCGAACGCCGCCGCGCGCGGCCTCGACCTCCTCGGCTACGAGGGGGGCCAGCACCTCTCCGGCTTCGGGGGGTGCGAGACGAGCGGTCCCCTGAACCTCCTCTTCGACCTCGCGAACCGCGACCCCGGGATGTACCTCCTCTACCTCCAGCTCCTCGACGGCTGGAGGACCCTCGGCGGCAAGACGTTGGTCGCCTTCGCGTCGATGTCCCGCTACACCCAGTTCGGCCGCTGGGGCCTCCTCGAGTGGCACGACCAGGACCCGGCGACCGCCCCGAAGTACGTCGCGTTCGAGGACTTCATCGCGGCGAACCCGATCTGGTGGTGACTCGGGCCCCCTCGGGATCGGCCTCGAAGGAGAAGGCGAGGCCGCGGTCTCTCCGCGGCCTCGCCCGTTCCACGCGTCGCGGCGCCTACTTGCGGCGCTTGTAGGTGATCTTTATCCAGGGGTTCCACTTCCCGCCCTCCCCCTGCATGAACATCTCGTAGGTCCGGTTGTCCTTGTCCACCCACGTGTGGACGTTCTTCACCTTCACCATGCCCGGGCCGCCCATCATGTCCGGGGACTCGGAGTAGGTCGTCTCGACCTTGCAGGTCCCGTCGCAGTCCCCCTCGCTGAGCATGATGTAGTCGCCGAAGTTGTCGATCCACGTCCCGACGTGCTTCTTCTTCTTCGAGTCGTAGCCGCTCGTCCCGTGCCCCTGGAACGCCATTCCGCCGAAGGACCCGGTGGCGTCCATCACGTTCCAGAAGCCGCCGACCGGACGGTCGACCTCGACCGCCTTCGACGTCGCCGGCATCCCCTCGGGAGCCATGAAGCTCTGGACGTCGCAGTCCCAGGTCCCCTCGAAGTCCTTGATCCGGGCGTGATGCGGCCCGGGCTGGGGCATCATCCCCTGCATGTCGGCGGGCGGGCCCTTCTCCGGGGCTTTCTTGTCCTGGGCCGAGAAGCCGGCGAGGGCCACGGCGGGGAGCGCGAGCAGGGCGACGAGCCCGATCTGGCGGTTCATGGATTCTCCTTCTCGAGTTCAGCCGGTCGCGGGGGCTCGGGCGGCACCGCCCGGGGAGGAGCCTCCGGACCTGGGGGGTCCGGTACATAGCGCCTCTCCCTCCCGGCGCAACCCCCCCTCCCGGGACTCCCGGGCCCGAGGACGGGCCCCGATACTCTCGAGGATCCCCTCGGCATCGGCTCCTGATGCTCTCCCCCTGTCTCCCGCCGCATCCTCGACCAAAGGACAATCTCACCCCGCGTCCGCGGGGAGCGGCCGCTCCCCCCGCGATCAGGTCTGGATGGTCACCGTCAGGCCGTTCGACAGGACGAGAGGCATGTCGAGCGGGCCTCCCGGATCCATCACGACCGCCTGGAGGTAGACGGTCCCTCCGATCGAAGCGCCGGAGAGGGTCGGGAACAGGTGGTGGCCCTTCCCCGCGCAGAACCCGCTGGCCGCGGTCGCGCCAGGGATCAGGAGCGGGGAGTCGTTCAGGAGGAGGCACGCCCCCGACCCGCCGAGGCTCGGCTGGAGATCAATCGGGTAGGGAGCGGAGTTCGTGAGGCCGACGAGGAGCAGGAAAGGCGCGCCGGGGAGGGCGTCGGACAGGAGCACGGTGTACAAACCGGGCAGCGTGAGGCGCGACGGCCCCCCCATCCACTCGAGTCGAGGCGAGAGTCCTCCCGCCCCGGCGCAGCCGCCCGGCTGCGACATGGGCAGCGTCCCTCCGCGGACCTCGCCGCGGAGCGCGCCCCCCGGAAACGCCGTCGTGTGGAGGTCGCAGTAGAAACCCCCGGCGTAGAGGCCCGCGAGCGAGGGATCGGCATCGGGCCCTGCGCTCCGAATCCCCGTCGTGAAGGGCCCCCCGGCGGGACCGACGAGGGGTTCGAGGGGGAGGGCGACCTCTCCATCGAGACAGGCCCCCGGGTTCGCGTGGATGTCGAGAGCCACGGGGATCCCCACGATCCCGACGACCATGCAGGCGTACGTGATCGAACCGTCGGAACCGATCCTCGCGCCGAAGGAGCCGGTCCCGGCGGGAGCGGACGGATGGCAGGTGCTCGCGCCGCGGAGGTCGGACCAGACCGGCGGACGGATCTGGCCGCGGATCTCTCCGCCGAAGTAGCTCGGCGTGACGACCTCCACGTAGAGCGCGCCGGCGAGGAGGTCCGCCCTCAATCCCGGCGTGAGCGGCGTCGTCGTCCCGCAGGCGGTCGTCGGCCCGCACAGGGTCAGCGAGTAGACGAGGGGCCCCACGCGTGTGCTCATTCCGGACCGGATGCCGGCGGAGAGGATCGGCCCGGAGAGTCCGCTCGTCGCGACTTAGTAGGCGAGGGTGTCGTCGACGTTGAGCACGAACGTTCCAACGCCTTTGCCTCCAGTCGAGACCGGGGGGACCTCGTTCCCTCCGTTCAGCTGGGCGTTGTGGACGCCCTGCGCTCGGGCTCCTTCGGCGACCGGGAGCAGCGCCGCGGCGAGGGCGAGGATGGCGCCACGCATGGTTTTCCATCCCCGGAGAGCCGGGATTCAGCCCCGAGCGAACGGCGTCTCCCTGCGAGGCGCGAACTCGACCTCCGGATGGAGTGCCCCCTTCCCCCCTCGTCCAGCTCACGAGATCTCGAGCGGTCAGGGGACCCCTGCAGTTCGGACGGTGTCCCCGCAGGTCCACGGCACCCCCTCGAGCGGCGCGATCGTCTCCGAGGGTCGAGGGGAGACTCCCTCAGCGCGCTACGTCCGAGGGTCGCGACGCCGGACCCGACGCGGGAACTTCCTCCACGCGGAGGTGCTGGAGCGCGTCGTCGATCAGACCCTTCCTGACATCCTCGGTCTCGGTCCGAGCCCGGGCCTTCAGCGCCGAGGTGAGTTCCTCCCGCCCCGTGAACCCGGCGACCTTGAAGGCCCGCGGGTTCCCCTCCTTGATCGCCTTCGTGACGAGATTGGTCGCGGGCGGTCCGAAGCTCGCCAGGGCCCTCCCCGCGAAGATGTACGCCTGCGGAGGGACGGAGCGTTCCTTCTCGAAGTCGTACATCCGGACCGGGTCCCACTCGAGGTCCAGCGCGGCCAGGATCCGGACGGGATCCCCCTCGTCGTAGGCCGAGAGGAGGGCGAGCGCGGTGCGATAGGGGTGCCAGTCCTCCCCGGGAGGGGGGGAGCCGTAGGGCTCGAGGACGACGGAGGGCACGCGGGGTCGACCCCACGACCTCAGCCTCTCCTTGGGAAAGTCGACCCGCCAGAAGTGATCGACGCACTGGAGATAGTGGAACGCCTCCCGGTAGGGGCCCCCGCCCCATCCGGGAGCCTCGACCTGCGGCTCCGGGATCGCGGCGTCGCGCCCCCCGATCCAGGCCTGGCAGAGCGCGATGTTCCCCGCGCGCTCCGCCAGCATCACCCACCACTCGTTCTTGCACGTGGTCACCGGCGTCCATCGCCGCCAGGTGTCGAGGGCCTTCTGCCACTCCTCGCGCTCCGCATGGAACCCGGCCGCCCAGCGGAATCCGTCGTTCACGGGGGACCGGACGGCCACCGGACCCGTCGGCCCCTCCAACCAGAACTGGAGAGCGGCCTGGTCGAGGAGCTCGAGGACCTTCTCCGGGTCGGGGTCGCTCCCCCGACGAGCCTGCTCCGCCCGGCGGAGGAGGGCGTCGCCCGACTCGGGGACCTCACGGTCCTGGGCGAGGAGGGGAGCCGCCGAAAGCGAGATCCAGAGGGTCGTGACCGCGGCGAGGTTCAAGTCTGGACCGTACCCGGCGCACGGGCGGGTTTCCCGAAGGCGGATCCGCGCGAGGAAAGCGGCTTCTCCGGAACGGACGCCGTCCTTTCGGCTTGGGCTCGGTTTCCTTAGGCGCACCGGGTGCGCGGGTAACAGGTTCCCACCCCGTTCCGCGACACTCGCGCCTCGCGAATGCCGGCGGGAACCGGGCGTCGACGCGCCCGTGCCGCGCGAGTCGGGAGGCGAGGCTAGGATTCACTCGACGCCGGGACGCCGCCCGGTCCCCGATTCGCGGTTCGCTCAAGGAGGCGACGTGAGGATGCTCCCGCCCGCGCTCTTGAAGGTCTCCTTCTCCCTTCCCCTTCTCTCCCTCGGTCTCGCCCCCCTCGCAAGTGCGCAGGAGGCCGAGGTCCCCCTGCCGCCGATCTCGACCCGCAGGCTCATGGCCCACGTCGAGTTCCTGGCTTGCGAGGACCTCCTCGGCCGCGAGGCGGGGTCGAACGCCGAGCGCGTGGCGGCCCAGTACGTCGCGACACGGCTCGACGCGGCGGGCGTCGCGCCGATGCCGGGGGGCCGTCGATTCCAGGAGTTCGCCATCCCGGAGATGGTCCAGATCCGGACCCTCGATGCCTCGGGTTCGCTTCTCGAGGTCCGACCCACGAAGGAGACGAGCCGGAACGTCCTCGGCTTCATCGAGGGCGCGAGGCCGGACCTGCGCGACCAGGTCGTCGTCCTCGGCGCCCACTTCGATGCCCTCGGGGTCCGGGAGGGGAAGACGCTGCGCGGCGCGGAGGACAACGCCTCCGGCGTGGCCGTTCTCCTCGAGGTGGCCTCCCTCCTCGAGGCCTCCTCCGACCTCCTCGGCCGCTCCGTCCTCGTCGTCTTCTTCGGCTCCGAGGAGCGCGCGATGGACGGCAGCCGGGGATTCGTCGTCGCCCCGCCCGTGGACCTCGACCGGATCGCGGCGATGGTCAACGTGGACATGATCGGCCGGCCCCTCGCGGACCAGAAGGCGCTGGCGGCGCCGAAGGCCCTGCTCGGGATCGAGGGCTCGAAGGCGGTCGGCGTCGTCGGGACGAAGGGCCGCCCCGCGTTCCGCCGGATCGTGGAGGCCGCATGCGCTCGCGCCGGGCTGCGCGCCTTCGCTCCGGAGGACTTCCCGCCTCCGCTCTCGAACATCCTCGAAGGGGTGACCAAGGATCGGGGGGACCACGCCGCCTTCGAGCACGCGGGGATCCCGACGATCTTCTACGGTTCGGGGGAATCGGACGACTACCACGCCCCGACCGACACGCCGGAGAAGCTCGACCCCGCCCTCATGGCGCGCCGCGGGCAGGCGATCTTCGCGACCGTGGTCGCGCTCTCCCTCGCCTCGCCGCAGGAGTTGCCGGCGCGAGGGGCCGCATCCCTTCGGGCCGGATCCGCGAAGTAGGCCCACCGGGCGCGCGCGGTCTACCTCCGCCCCTGACCCGTCTCGATTTGGAGGACGACCTCCTGCTCGGCTTCCCCGCCCACTCGGACCTGCGTCGCTTTCCCCTGACCCCTCCCCGACCCCCCCGATAGGTGGTACTCGCCAGGCGCGAGGAAGACGACGATCCCCCCTTTCTCGCTGACCCGCGTCTTTCCGGAGACGTCGCGGAATGTGCGGAACGGCCTCCCCTGCGAATCCGCGACGTCGACGCAGAAGAGGTCGGCCGACGAGCCTGCCTCGTCGATCGCCTTCACGAGGACGCGCGTTCCCCGTACGAGGTCCACGTCGAAGGCGGATTCCTCCCCTTCCACGATCTGCCACCCCTCGGCGAACGCCAGCGCGAAGCCCCGAGCCACGACCTTCGCGGAGTAGGAGCCCGGGCGGAGACCGTCCGCGCGATAGACCCCCTCCTCCCCCGGCTCCGCCTCCGCCCACTCGTCGAAGGTCATCCCGGGCTCGCACGGCAAATCCGAGTGACGCAGAGAGACGATGGCGCCCATGACGACACGCCCGGAGGGATCGCGGACCCGGACCACCGCGTCCCCTCCTTCGGGGAGGGCGAGGTCGAGGGAGACGGTCGACTCGGCCACCGCCACGGGGCCGACGAACAAACAGGCCGGCGGATCGCCGAACGGGTCGCGGTTGCGACCCGGGGGGTGCGCATCCACTCGGACGTAGTATTCCCCCGGCCCCACGTCGACGATGCGGTACCGCCCCCGGGCGTCTGTGTCGCTGAAGACCGACTCGGAGAAGCCGGAGGGAAGGGCGGGCTCCAGCTGGAAGACGCCCACGTTCACGCCCGAGATCGGCGAGCCATCGGAGGCCCGGAAGACCCGGCCGGCAATCTCGCCCGCAGGAAGGGCGACGTCGAGGACGAGTTCCGGGGGTCCGGGGACGAGGATCGGGTAGGTCTTGGTGTAGAGGTCGCCCTCCTTCTTCCCGGGAGGAAACAGCAGGACGCGCAGCGAAGCCTCCCCGGGCGGGACGCCTTCCAAGGCGAAGGCCCCGTCCTTCCCGGTCACCCTCTGAGGGCGGAGCAAGACGAAGGTCTCGAATTGGTCGAGAGCCGTCCCCGCCGTGGGCGCGGGGCCGATCGAGACGTCCGCGCGCGCCACTGGCTCCCCCTTCCTCAGGACGCGCCCGCGAACGACGCACCCCTCTTCGGGGGGCGGGGGGAACTCGGCCCTCGCGGTCCGTCCCTCCTCGACCTCGACCCGGGTCAGCAGGGGCCGCCGCGGCGAGGCGCTCCCGGGCGGAGGCGGCGCGAAGAAGGCCGCGACGCGGTAGCGCCCAGCCGCGAGGCCGAGGAACCGGAAGTGGCCCTCCGCGTCCGCTTGCACTCCTCTCGAGCGGGAGGACTCCGGGTCCTCGGACATGACCGACACCCAGGCACTGGAGGACCGGGAGTGCCCGGGCACGGTGCCTTCAATGCCTCCGCCGCGACGGAGCGTCACGACGATCGCTTCGCTCTCGCCCGGGCCAAGATCCATCGGATCGCCGATCCACTCGACGAACTCGTCGCGGCTCGCCCGGAGGACCAGCGTCCCCGGCCCCGTCCGGATCCGGAACCGGCCGTCGAGGTCCGTGAGAAACTGCCACTTCCCCTCGACGTCCTCAACCGAACTCCCCTCGGCCGTCTGAACCTGGACCGTCGCGGCCCTCACGGGAGCCCCCGAGCCCTCCTCGACGACGGTGCCCTCCAGAGTCGCCACGCGACGGAGTTTCACGCGGAGCCCGCGTCGGACGATTCCCCTCCTCGCCGGCACGTCCTCGAGCGTCACCGGGAAGTACCCCTCCGCCTCGAAGCGGAACTTGTAGAGGTCCGGCCGGAGGTCGAGGATCTCGAAGACGCCGTCCGGGTTCCTGAAGATCCGTTCGCGCGGGCCGCCGCTCCCGAGGAGCCGGGCGAGCCAGCCCCGGTTGGCTTGGGGGACCTCGATGCGGACGGAGAACGACTCGAGGGGCGAACCGGTGTCCCCGTCGACCGCGACGCCGGCGATCCCCGTGGAAGACCCCTCGCGTTGGTCACGCCGGCTCGGCTCGGCGGCGGAGGTCGGCGAACGAGCCGAACCGTCCTGCCGGGAGCGACGAACCGGAGCGCCGGGGAACGGCGGCTCGCTGGAGGTCGCGGAATCCCCGGGGCCGGCGACTTCGCGGACTCCGCCCTCCATCCGCCGGCTCTTCGCGAGAATGAGGGCGGTCACGACCGCCGCCGCCAACAGGAGGGTCGCGGTCCCGGCGCGACCGCGACTCGAGCCGGTGGGATTCCTCGGGTTGCGGCTCAGGAGCGTCACCGAGCGGTCCTCTCCGACGCGCCTAGGATCATGTCGGGACCTCCCTCGCCACGGTAGCCCGGCGCTCCGCGGACGCCGGCGCGGCGAAACGGGGGCTTCGAGAAGAGAGACGACCGGTCTACTATTCGCCCCATGCCCCCCCGGACGCGGTCGAACGGGACCCGAGAGAGGATCCTCGAGGCGGGCGCCCAGGCGATCGCCGAGAAGAGCTTCGAGGGGTGCGGCCTCGCCGAGATCCTCGATCTCGCGGGCGTGCCGAAGGGGTCCTTCTACCACTACTTCGGCTCGAAGGAGGACTTCGGCGTCGCCCTGATCGAGAAGGCGGCCGAGGAGTTCCTCGAGATGCTCCGGCCGATCGTGAGCGACCGGAGGCGGTCGCCGGTGAAGCGCCTGCGGGCGATCTTCGAGAAGGGGCGCGACGAGTGCGCCGCGAACGGGGCGGCCCGCCAGTGCCTGATCCCGAAGCTGGCGGTCGAGACCTCGCAGCTGAACCGACCGGTCCGCGCGGCGGTCAAGTTCGCCTACGACCAGTGGGCGGCGCTCCTCGCGCGGGTCATCCGGGAGGCGCAGGGGGCCGGCGAGATCGACCGCCGGCAGGATGCCGTCCGGCTCGCGAGCGTCCTCGTCATGCTCTGGGAGGGAGCGACGATCCGCATGCAGATCGACCGGAGCCTCCAGCCCGTGGAGGACTTCCTCGTCTTCGTCTTCGACTCGCTCCTCCGTCCGGAGGAGGGAGGTCGCACGATGCGCTCCGCAGGACTCTCCCCCGCCGGCTCCTCTGGACGATCTCTCCGTCCCCTCCCCGTGGAACGCCGCGAGCGGTCCCCCCTCCCCCGCGGGAGGGCGGCGACCCACGTGGGTCGCGCGGGGCTCGTCGTGAGGCGCCAGGGAGATCTCCGTCGATGAGGCGCCTCGGCCGCGTCGGTTCCCTGATCCTCCTCGCCGCGGTTGCCGCGATCGGAGGCTGCCTCGCCGTCTGGAAGGCCGCCTCGGTCCGCAAGGCGAACGCCGTCGCGGCGAGCCAGCCCGAGCCGATGGAGTCGGTGACCGTCGCCGCCGCCAAGGAGCGGGAGCACCGCCGCACGACGATCTCGATCGGGACGGTCGTCGCGCTCCGGTCAATCACGCTCCGGAATGAACTGCCGGGGACGGTCCACGAGGTGCATCTCGCGCCCGGGGCGATCGTCGAGGAGGGGACCTTGCTGGTCGCGCTCGACGTGTCGGTCGAGGAGGCGGAACTGCGGGCCCAGCAGGCGCAGGCCGCGCTCGCCGAGACCCTCCTCGCCCGGATGGAGAAGGCGCTCAAGAACCGCGCCGCGTCCGAGACGGACGTCGACCGCGCTCGCGCGGAGCGCGACGTGGCGCTCGCCCAGGTCGACCGCACCCAGGCGATCCTCGCCCGGAAGAAGATCCGCGCGCCGTTCCGGGCGCGGGTCGGGATCTCCGACGTTCATCCGGGCCAGTACCTGGACGAGGGGACGATGCTCACGACGCTCCAGGGCGTCGACGAGGAAGCGAACATCGACTTCATCGTCCCGCAGCAGGTCGCCGCCCTCCTGAAGGAGGGGGACCCCGTCCAGGTCTTCGCCTCGGGCGAGACGACGCCGCGGCCGGCGCGGATCGTCGCCGTCGATGCGAAGGTCGACCCCGCGACGAGGAACGCCACCGCGCGGGCGCGGATCGAGGGAGGGCCCGGCTCGCCGGCGCCCGGAAGCTCCGTCCGCGTCCGGGTCCCGGTCGGCCCGCCGGAGAGCGCCGTCTCCGTCCCGGTGACGGCGCTGCGCAAGGGGCCCGACGGGGACCACGTCTTCGTGATCGAGCCGGACGCGCACGGCAAGCAGCGCGCCCACGTGCGCCGGGTCGAGAGCGGCCCGGTGCTCGGCGACGAGGTCGTGATCGAGTCGGGGCTCAAGCCCGGCGAGCAGGTCGCCGCCTCCGGGTCCTTCAAGCTGCGCGAGGCCGCCCTCGTCTCGATCGCGAACGGGGGGGCGGCGAGCGAGAGCGGGATCCGGTAGCGGCGGCCCGGTCGGCGGGTCAAGCGCGCGGACCGGGCGGAGTGCGGGCTGGTCGATCCCCGATCCGCTCCTTGTCCTCGGTTCAGGTCGGCTGGAGGAGGGGCGCGCACTCGCGCGCGTACGAGGCGAACCGTCCCGCGTCCCGACCCGTGACCTGCCGGATGTCGTTCGCGACGCGGCTCGCGCCGTCCTCGCGGTAGTACCGTTCGAGGTCGATCAGCATGTCGACGATCGGCTCCGCCATTCCCTCCGCGAGCATGCCTGCCCGCATGTCGGCCGGCGAGATCCGGACGTGGCGGATCGGTCGTCCCAGCGCCCGGGTCAGCTCGCCCGCCAGATCGTCGTTGGTCAACGCTTCGGGACCGGTGAGGGTGTAGGCCTTGCGTTCGTGACCGGGCCCCGTCAGGGCCTTCACCGCGACGGCGGCGATGTCGCGCACGTCGACGTGGCTGATCCTCGCGTCGCCGCTCGCGGTGTGGAAGGCCCCTTCCGCGCGGATCGTGCCGCCCCTGAACCTCTCGACGTCTTGCATGAAGCTGTTGGGGCGCAGGAACGTCCATGCGAGGCCGCTCGATTCGATCGCCTTCTCGACCGGGCGATGGACCCGCGCGAAGCCGAAGGCCTCCTCGTCCGCCCCCAAGACGGACAGCTTGACGATCCGCCGAAGCCCGGCCTCCTTCGCCGCCTCGACCGCGTTCAGCTCGAGCCGCGTCTGGTTCGGGTCGGTCGGCCCGAGGAGGAAGAGGACGTCGCAGCCCTTGAACGCGGCCTCGAGGGTCTCGCGGCGGCCGTAGTCGAGGAGGACCGCCTCGATGTCCCTCGCGCGCGCGGCCTCCGCCTTCCCCTTCGAGAAGTAGGCCGCGCGGAAAGGCACCCGCGCGGATTGGAGCTGACGAAGGACTTCGCCGCCGACCATTCCACCGGCTCCCGTCACGCAGATCATGCTTCGTTACCTCCGGGGAGGGGCAGCGAACTGCGACGCCTGTCCACGTCGGCCGGGACCAGGCGCGCCGGACGCGAAGGCTAGGAGCGGAGCGCCGCCGCTGGAAGCCGGGCGGCGCATGGCGCTGTTCATTCCCGCGTCCACTCCTCGGCCACCCTCCGCCCTCGGCCGAGGTCGTCCACGACCAGGATCAACCGGTTCTGATGGTCGCTGTACTGCACCTCGATGTTGACCCCGGCTTCCGCCATGCGGCGGCCGAGCAGGCCCAGCTGCCCGGGCACCGCCTGCTTCAGACGGAGCGCGACGACTTCCCGGTCCGCGAGGACGCGGATCCCGGCCTCTTCGAGCGCGCTGCGCGCCGCCGCCCCGTCCTCGAAGAGGAAATGAGCGACGCCCTTCCCCCCCACGACCCATGCCCCTCCCCCTTCGATGCTCACGCCCGCCCGGCCGAGCGCCTCGCCCATGCGGGCGAGCGCTCCGGGTCGGTTCTCCAGCTCGATCGCGAGGTCTTTCATCCCGCTCCCAGAGGAATCCGCCGCGGCGTCAGGCGTGAGAGCCGGGAGGCCACGCCGGCTCGCAGCGGAGTTCGGATCGGACCGACCGGGCGAGGAAGCACTGCGCATGCGCCTCCTCGTGCATCGCCTCTTCCTCGGCGCGGGTCGGCAGGCGCCCGCCGCCGAACGCGACCGCGGGGCGGAGCGTGACCAGCGTCATCGCCGGCTTGCCGTCGCCGTCCTTCGCCATCACGCCGACGGCCTCGTCCCGGTAGAGATCGACGACGAACCCCCGACGGGCGGCGATCGAGAGGAACCAGAGCATGTGGCAGCTCGAGAGACTCGCGACGAACGCTTCCTCGGGATCGACGGCCGCCGGCACCGAGAGGGGCAAGGGGACCACTTCCGGCGAGGAGGACGCGGGCACCTCGACGCCGCCGTCGAACAGCCACCGATGGCCCCGGCTGTAGCGATTGTCCGTGAACGCCGCGCCGTCGCGGCTCCAGACCACCACGGACCTGTGTTCCGCCACCCTCACACCCTCCCTGGGGCGATCACTTCGCGGACTTCGATGGGGTCTCGCCTCCCCCCGGATTCGTCCGGGCGTCGGAGAGGAACGACTCGACGATCGGTCCCACCTCCGGCGCGGTGTGGAGGTTGTAGTGGGTGGTCCCCGGCACGATGGAGAGCCGCGCCCGGGTGAACTGCGGGTTCAGAAAGCCGGGATCCTTGAGCCCTCCGCCGAGCAGGCCGTAGAACTCCGCCATGTGCCGGGTCGAGATGGCGTCGTGGTCGGGGTAGACCAGCATCACCGGCATGGGGAGCCGCCGGACCTCCGCCGACCAGTCGTAGTCCTCGGCCATCATCGCGCCGAGCTTGTCGAGGAACTTCGGGAAGCGTTCGGGCTGCGGCCAGGCGCGCGCGGCGATGGCCGTCGGCATCCCCTTCAACATCTCGGCCATCTTCGAGCCGACCTGCGACATTCCGGCCTGCACCTCCGGAAACCAGCCGGAGCGCGCGAAGGGGGTCGACAGCAGGACGAGGCGGCGCACGCGGTCGGGATGCTGGATCGCGGCGCGCAGGGCCACGTGGCCGCCCAGCGAGAACCCGACGACATCCGCCTTCCCGAGGCCGAGGTGCTCGATCAGCGCGCCGACGTCGTCTCCCATCGTCTCCACCCGGAGCGGCCGGTCCGTGTCGGCGGAGTGCCCGTGGCCCTGCAGCTCGACCGCGATCACCCGCCGCCCTCGCGCCAGCGGCTGGACCAGGGACGACATCTCGGGGATCGTCATCAGGCCGCCGTGCAGGACGACGACGGGCTCCCCCTCCCCGAAGATCTCGTGGTAGAGCCGGAAGCCGTTCACCTCCGCGAAGCCGGACCTCGTCGGCTTGATCTCCGCCCCACGGTTCCCCTGGGGGATCGGGCCCGCCGGGGACGCGTGGGCGACCAGGATCGGCGCCGCGAGCAGGGCCCCCGCGGTCGCGAGGATTCCTCTTCTCATGCGCGCCTGCCTTTCCCTTTCCACGATCCTCTCCCCGGTCGGGGGAAGGGTCGTCTCGGAGGGTGCGTCGGCCTCGACGATCCGCAGGAATGACATGGGAAGTGCTCCTTGCCGTCTCGGGGTCATGGAGGGGGTTGGGGGCGGGCGGCGCACGGCGCCTGGTTCATTACGTCGATCGAGGGTTCCCTGAATCAAGGATTCGCGGGGTCGCCTCCCGTCGGGTCGGCACCCGGCGCTCCCCGAACGAGTGCGTGAGGTGCAGGCAGGAGGACCTCAGGTCGATCGCGGCGCCGGCGTTGATCGGGATCCGGGACGCCGATATCGTGCGGCCCGAGCGCGCGGTGCGGGTATTCCGCTCGCTCCCCCGCGCCCGGCCCGGGGCGCTCCCGATGCGGTCCGATCTGCCCCTCTCGATCCTCCCGGCCTTCCTCGACGCTCCCGTGACGGCGCCGGAGCGGCCGAAGTGACCGCGCGGAACGAGGATGGCGGCGCGGCCGCGCCCCTCGACCGCGCCCGCTTCGAGGAGAGCTACGCCGGGACGCCCCCCTGGGACATCGGCAGGCCGCGGGCCGAGTTCGTCGCCGTCGCCGACCGGATCGTGAGCCCCGTCCTCGACGCCGGCTGCGGCACGGGCGAGATCGCCCTGTTCCTCGCCGCCCGTGGCCACGAGGTCACCGGGATCGACTTCGTCGTCCAGGCGGTGCGGCGCGCGAGAGAGAAGGCGAAGAAGCGGGGTCTCTCGGCCGAGTTCCTCGTCAAGGACGCACTCACGCTCCAGGGTTGGGGCCGGCGGTTCGCCACCGCGATCGACTCGGGCCTCTTCCATGTCTTCTCCGACGGGGACCGTCGCCGCTACGTCGAGGGACTTTCGGCCGCGCTCGAGCCGGTCGGCCGGGTCTTCCTCGCCTGCTTCAGCGACGAGGAGCCCGGAACGCAGGGGCCGCGGAGGATCTCGCGCCGGGAGCTGGAGGAGGCCTTCGCCGAGGGCTGGGCGATCGAGTCGATCGAAGGCGTCCAGTTCGAGGTGAACGAGGGGACCGCGTACTCGCCGGGCGGGCCGAAGGGCTGGTTCGCCGTCTTCCGCCGGAAGGCGTGACGTGAAGTTCTTCACCGACGTCTTCATCCGGCACCCCGTCCTCGCCGCGGTCGTCAACCTCGGCATCGTCCTCGTCGGCTGGCGGGCGCTGACGACGCTCCCCGTGCAGCAGTACCCGAGGATCGAGAGCTCCGCGGTCCTGATCACGACGGTCTACACCGGGGCGAGCGCCCAGAACGTCCGGGGCTTCCTCACGACCCCGATCGAGCGGGTCGTCTCGGCGATCAGCGGGATCGACACGATCGAGTCGACGAGCCGGGCGGGGGTGAGCCAGGTCACCGTGCGGCTGAAGCTGAACCACAGCAGCACGACCGCGCTGGCCGAGATCACCGCGCGCCTCCAGCAGGTCCGCTCGGAGCTGCCGGCCGAGGCCGAGCCCCCCGTCGTCGAGGTGCAGCGCGCGGACCGGCCGTACGCCTCCTTCTATCTCAGCTTCACCTCGAGCGAGCGGGGGATCCCCGCCCTCACCGACTGGCTCGCGCGCTCGATCCAGCCGCAGCTCGCGACGCTCCCGGGCGTGCAGCGGGTCGAGGTCGTCGGGGGCCGCCCAATCGCCATGCGGGTCTGGATCGACCCCGACCGGCTCGCGGCGGCGAACCTCGCCCCGGGCGACCTGCAGGCGGCGCTCCTGCGCAACAACTTCCTCGCCGCGGTCGGGCAGACAAAGGGGAACCTGGTCCAGGTCGACCTCCTCGCGAACACGGATCTGCGCACCGTCCGGGAGTTCGAGGACCTCGTCGTCGCCGACCGCAAAGGCGGGATCGTGCGCCTCTCCGACGTCGCCCGGGTCGAGCTCGGCTCGGAAGAGCCCGACTTCGTCGCGAAGTTCAGCGACAAGGAGGCGGTCTACCTCGGGGTCTATCCGCTCGCGGGGACGAACGAGATCGAGGTCGCCCACCGCCTGCGCGCGGAGATGGATCGCCTGCGGCCGACGCTCCCGAAGGACGTCGACATGCGCCTCGCCTACGACGCGACGGTGTTCATGGAGAACGCGCTCACGGAGATCACGAAGACGCTGGGGGAGACGATCGCGATCGTCGGCTTCGTCGTCTTCCTCTTCATGGGCTCCGTGCGCACGGCGCTCGTCCCCCTCGTCGCGATGCCGGTCTCCCTCGTCGGCGCGGCGATCGTGATGCTCGCCTTCGGCTTCAGCCTGAACCTGCTGACGATCCTCGCGATCGTGCTCTCCGTCGGCCTCGTCGTCGACGACGCGATCGTCGTCGTCGAGAACGTCGAGCGCCACGTCCGGGAGGGGAGAACGCGCCTCTCGGCGGCCCTCGTCGGGGCGCGGGAGCTGGTCGGCCCGATCCTCGCGATGACGGTCACGCTGGCGGCGGTCTACACCCCCATCGCGTTCCAGGGAGGCCTCACCGGGTCGCTCTTCCTCGAGTTCGCGATCACGCTCGCCGCGGCCGTCGTCGTGTCGGGGCTCGTCGCGGTCACGCTGTCCCCTGTCATGAGCTCGCGCTTCGTCCACGCCCACGGGGAGGAGGGGCGCCTGACGCGGCTCGTCCACCGCGGCTTCGAGGCGGTCCGGCGCGGCTACGCGCGGGCGCTCGACGGCGCCCTCTCCATGCGCGGGGCGGTCGTCGCCGCCTCCCTCCTCGTCATGGCCGGGGCCTGGCCCCTCTACTCCTACTCGCGGCGCGAGCTCGCCCCCGTCGAGGACCAGGGGCACATCAGCCTCTTCCTCGACACCTCCCCCGACTCCACGATCGAGGCGGCGAACCGCGAGTCCCTCAAGATCGTAAAGGCGATCACCTCGTTCCCCGAGGCGGAGTTCATGTGGTCCCTCACGGCCGCCTGGGGAGGGTTCGGCGGGATGGTGACGAAGGACTGGCGCCACCGCGCGCGCTCGACCGAGGAGCTCTTCGGGCCCGTCTTCGGCGCGGTCTCGCAGATCCCGGGCGTGCGCGTCTTCCCCCGCCTCGATCCCCCGCTCCCCAACGCCGGCCAGTACGACGTCGAGCTGGTCCTCCAGAGCGCGGCGAGCGCCGAGCAGATGCTCGAGACCGCCGGCGCGGTCGTCGGCGCGGGCTGGGCGAGCGGGAAGTTCCTCTACGTCGACACCGACCTCAAGATCGACCGGCCCCTCGCGCGCGTCGCGATCGACCGGGAGCGGGTCGCCGACCTCGGCCTCGACCTCGCCGGCGTCGGCCGGGAACTGGGCACCCTCCTCGGCGGCGCCTACGTCAACCGCTTCAACTACTTCGACCGCTCCTACAAGGTGATCCCGCAGCTCGACGAGACGGACCGCTCGACGCTCGGGCCGCTCCTCGATCTCAAGATCAAGACCCCCTCGGGGGGGCTCGTGCCGGTCTCGGCCTTCGTGAGGATCGAGCCGACGACCGAGGCGCGCACGCTCAACCGCTTCCAGCAGCGCAACGCCGTGCGTGTCTTCGGCGGCGTCCAGCCGGGGATCACCAAGGAGGAGGGGCTCGAGGTCCTCGAGAAGGCGGCGGCGGCCGCGGGGGGCCCGAACGTCGACCTCGACCACGCCGGGGAGTCGCGCCAGATCCGCCGCGAGGGCTCGGCCCTCACGGTCACGCTCGGCTTCGCGGTCGTCCTGATCTACCTCGTCCTCGCGGCGCAGTTCCGATCCTTCCGCGATCCCCTGATCGTGCTCCTCGGCTCGGTGCCGCTCGCGATCTCCGGGGCCCTCGTCTTCCCGTTCCTCGAGTTCACGACGATCAACATCTACTCCCAGGTCGGCCTGATCACGCTCGTCGGGCTGATCGCGAAGAACGGCATCCTCATCGTCCAGTTCGCGAACGCGCTGGCGGAGACCGGCATGCCGAAGGCCGCGGCGCTGCGCGAGGCCTGCCTGACGCGCCTGCGGCCCGTGCTGATGACGTCGGCCGCCACCGTGTTCGGCCACTTCCCCCTCGTCCTCGTCACCGGGCCCGGCGCGCAGGCGCGGAACAGCATCGGGACGGTCCTCGTCGCGGGGATGACCGTCGGCACGCTCTTCACCCTCTTCGTCGTCCCGGTCTTCTACTCCCTCATCGCCGCCGAGCATCGGCCGAGCGAGGCATCCGCCGAGGAGGACGAGCCCGCGCTCGGGCAGGCCGCCCCTGCCCTGGGGATGGCATGAACCTCGGGAACGGAATCCCGGCCGCGGCCGCCCTCCTCCTCGCCGCCGGCTGCAAGGTCGGGCCGGACTACGAGCGACCCGAGATCGCGGTCCCCCCCGCGTGGCGCGAGACGACGTCGACGACGCTCCCCGCGCGCGCGGCCGACCTCTCCTCCTGGTGGAGCCACCTCGGAGACCCCGTCCTCGACGGGCTCGTCGAGCGCGCGACGCGCCAGGGGCTCGACCTCCGGGAGGCCCTCGCGCGCGTGAGCGAGGCTCTCGCCCTGCGCGGCGCGGTCGCCGCGGACCTCTATCCCACGCTCGACGCCAACGCCTCCTACACCTATTTTGGGGAAAGCGAGAACACCCCCTTCGGGGAGTTCGTCCCCGACTGGAACCGCTACGGCGCCAGCCTCGATACGGCCTGGGAGATCGA
This sequence comes from Planctomycetota bacterium, assembly GCA_022616055.1. Classification (GTDB taxonomy): domain Bacteria; phylum Planctomycetota; class UBA1135; order UBA1135; family JAKEFM01; genus JAKEFM01. Next base: position 30,752 of record JAKEFM010000158.1, on the reverse strand, counting down.
TCTGTGGGGACGGGTCCGCCGCGCGATCCAGGCCTCCGACGCCGACCTCGAGGCGATCGTCGAGGACGCCCGCGACGTCGCGGTGACCGCCGCCGCCGAGACGGCGATCAGCTACTTCCAGTTCCGCGCCTTCCAGCGACGCCTCGAGATCTCGCTCGACCAGCTCGCCCTCCAGGAGGAGACGCTCGCCCTCGTCCGCGCCCGGTTCGACGCCGGCCTCGTGCGGGAGCGGGACGTCGCGCAGGCGGCGACCCAGGTCGAGACGACGCGCGCCCGGATCCCCGCCCTCGAGTTCGGCCTCCGCGCCGCCGAGAACCGCCTCGCGGTCCTCCTCGGCCTCCCGCCCGGAGCCCTCGCCGAAGAGCTCGCCCCCCCGGCCCCGATCCCCGTCCCGCCGCCGGAGGTAGCGGTCGGCGTCCCGGCCGACCTCCTGCGCCGCCGGGCCGACGTGCGCCGCGCCGAGCGCGCCCTCGCGGCCGAGCATGCGCGCATCGGCGTCGCGGAGGGCGACCTCTACCCGCGCCTCACCCTCCTCGGGAACCTCGGCCTCGCCGCGGACAAGCCGCGCGATTTCTTCGAGACCGGCAGCACCTTCTTCGGGGTCGGCCCCTCGATCCGGTGGAACCTCTTCGACGCCGGCCGCCTCCGCGACCTCGTTCACGCCTCGGAGGCACGGGCGGAGCAGGCCCTGATCCGGTGGGAGCGCGCCGTCCTCCTCGCCCTCGAGGAAGGCGAGAACGCGATGACGCTGTTCCTGCGCGAGCAGGCCCGGCGCCGGGCGCTCCTCGAGGCCGTCGCCCACGCGCGCCTCGCCGCCGACCTCGCGCAGCGCCAGTACGCCGACGGCCTCTCGGACTTCCAGCCGGTCCTCGACTCCCAGCGCACCCTCTCCGACCTCGAGGACGACGTCGCCCGCAGCGAGGCGGCCGTCGCGGCGACCCTCGTCGCGCTCTACCGGGCGCTCGGGGGCGGCTGGGAGTCGATGGCGGGCCTCGGCGCCGCCGCGGCGCGGGGGTGAGCGGGGGCTAGCCGGGAACCCCGATCGCCGCGCTCGCCGAGCTCCCCCCCTGCGTCGCCTCCACGGTGTAGTTCCCCTCGGGGAGGTTGCCCGGGACGCCCACCGGCGGGAAGCAGACGTACCACTTCCGGTCGATGTCGACCGGGACCGTCTGCTGCTGCGTGGCCCCGCCCGGACCCGTGATCGTCACGGAGACGTCGCCCCCGGCGGAATCGGCGATCCCCCCGACGCAGAGCTTGCCGTCGAGCGTCGCGAGCGTGCTGCTCCCCCCCGCGAGTCCGTGGATCTTGAGCGGGTTGGGGCCCGGCGCGGGAGGCGGGGTGGGGTTCGGGGCCGGCGGCGCCGTGGGGGCGAGGGGGGGCAGTCCCGGATTCATCGCGTAGTCGAGGCTCGCGAGGAACTTCGCGAACCTCTTCAGGTCCTTCAAGGTCTTCGCGCGCCCCTTCGCGAGCTCCTTCTCGATCGCGGCGACGAACTTGTCGATCGTCTGGCAGTCGCCGAGCAGGAACCCGAGCGGGAAGACCCCGGGGCCGAGGCCCTGGAGGAGGGTGAAGCCGAAGATCTCGAGGTTGCGCTGGACCGTCTCCGCAGAGCCCCAGGTCTCGTTCCTCGAATCGACGAGGTCGCTCGTCGCGTTCTCGAGGCCGTCCTCCGGGGTCGCCCCGCCGCCCAGGATGGCGAAGATGTGCGAGAAGAGGTCGTCCCGGAGGTCGGCGCCGCTCGTCAGGAGCGCGATCTTGAGCATGAGGAGCTCGGCCTTCGTGGCGTTCTTCAGCTGGGTCGCCGCCTCGGCCGGGGTGGGCCCGCCCTCCCCCTGCGCGAGGACGGGGAGCGCCGCGAGGGAGGCCCCGAGGCAGGAGACCGCGATCGCCGACCAGAGCTTCATCCTCATGTCCCTTGTTCCTTTCGGGTCCGGGCGGGCTCGCCGAATCCTCGCGCCCCGCTTGAGCCCGCCGGCGAGGGACGGGGCCGAGGGGCGCGGAAGATAGCCTCGGCCCCTCGGCGCCACAACGACACCCCTCCGGATGTCGACGAGGATCCCCGTTGGCCTCCGGCCGGCGCCGCGCGACGGCCGGAGGCCCCCGAAGGCCGGTGCCGTGCCCGAGAGTCCCGCTCGGGGGAGTCGGGGCTATTCCGGAACCCCGATCGCGGCGCTCGTCGAGATGGGCGTGGTCGTCCCCTGCGTCGCCTGGACCGTGTAGTTTCCCTCGGAGAGGTTGCCGGCCGTCCCGATCGGCGGGAAGCAGGCGTACCACCTTCCACTCGTCGTGACCGTGACCGTCTGCGTCTGCGTCGTTGCGGCCGGGCCCGTGATCGTCACGGTCAAGGATCCCCCGGCGGCGTCGGCGAGCCCGCCGACGCAGATCTTCCCGTCGTTCGCCGTCATCGAGCCGGCCCCCGCCGCGATTCCGTGGATCGCGAGGGGGAGCGCCCCCGCCGCGGGCGCCGGCCCCGGATTCGGGGAGGGCGGGGCGGTGTCGCCCAGGTCGGGGACCCACGCGAGGATCGTGTACTCGGCCGAGGAGAGGCCCCGCGCGAACTTCTGCATGTCCTTCAGGAACTTCGCGCGGTTCTTCCCGACCTCCTTCCCGATCGCCGCGACGAACTTGTCGAGGGTCTGGGCATCCCCGACGAGGAATCCGAGCGGATAGTCCGTCCCGCCGAGACCCCTGAGGAGCCCCGCCGCCTGGGCCTCGAGGTTGCGCTCGGCCAGGTTCGTCTTGTCCCGCAGCGCGTTCATCGCGTCGACGAGGTTGCCCGCCGCGTTCTCGAGGCTCTGCTGCGGCGTCGCCGACCCTCCCCCGACCGCGAGGAGGTGTGTGGAGAGGTTGGTCTCGAAGCCGGAGAGGTTCGTCGAGAGCGCGGCCTTGAGGGCGGCCAGCTCCGCCTTCGAAGCGTTGCGCAGCTGGGCCGCCGCTTCGGAGGGGGTGGGAGGGGGGGGCGGTCCCTGCGCGAACGCGGGGAGGGTCCCGACGCAGACTCCGACGATCGAACCGACGACAGCCGACCACAGATACATCTTCATGGCCCTATCCTTCGTAGGGGTCCGGGCGGGCTCGCCGACCCCTCGCGCCCCGCCGGAGCCCGCCCACGGCCGGCGGGGTCGAGCCGGGGGGGAGCGTAGCCTCGACCCTTCCGCGTGGAACTCGGGTCTGAACGGGAGGGGAGGGCGGGTCTCTACCCGAGGGGAGCCAGTCCCTCCACCCGGTTGGACGCCGGGAGGGGCCGGCGCCTCTCCATGCGAGTCCGCCTCGGCGCTGGCGGGCGAGCCGGGCCGCGGTCTCCGGGAACACCTTCCGCACCAACTCCGGCGTCGCCTCGACCGCGGCGGTGAGTTGGAGAGCGTGGGACGCCCTCGTCAGGGTCGGCTCCTCAGCCAGTCGCAGTTCCGGAGGTGGCCGTACTTCGACCTCCGGGCAAGCGCGATCTCGATCATCCGCTCGGCGAGCCCGAGCACCTCGAACAGGCTGTGACAGGTGTACGTCCCCCGACCGCCGTGGTAGCCCAGGAGACCGGAATACTCGTAGAACCTGTAGTCGTCCTTCCAGATGGCGAATTGGAGGATCGAACCAAACTCGCACCGGACGCTCACGGAGTGCCAGAAGCGAGTCACGGGAGCCTTCCCGAGCCGGACATACCTCACCGTGAAGCACGGCGGGCAGCGCCGCTCCAGGAGGTCGACGAACGCCATCCCCTCCCGTCGAGCGCGGCGCTCGTCCGCCATCCGCCGCTCCAGGAATCTCCGGGTCTCCTCCTCCTCCTCCGGCGTGCGCCCGCGCGGAGGTGGAACGGGCTTCCTCTCCTCCGGTTCCGGAGGCCGCGGTGCGCGAGACAGCCCATCGAGCCAGCACACGGGTTCTTCGTCCTCGCGCCGGGAGGAAGGCCGCGGTCCGGCTCCGGGCAGGATCCCGAGGGCCCGCAGGTTCCGGGGATCCGCCGCTCGACACTTTGCCGGGCACGCCCCGGCCGCATCCCCGCGTTCGCGGGAAGGCACCTTGGTGTCGCAGGTTGCCGGACCCGGCGCCAGGCCGGGCCGCTCCCGATGCATCGAGAAGTGTAGCCCGCGGCCGGCGCTCCGGAGTCCGGAGGCGAAGCGGCGCGGGCAGCGGCCGGGGGCGACCCGGCACGGAGCCAGCCGACCCGCATGGAGGTGCGTGCCGGAAGGAACTCGAGAGCGCGGGTCGGCCGCGAGTTCGATCCTCCATCCCCGCCGCGGCAGGTTCTCGCCCCCCCCGGCCGATAAAACGGTCATGGATCGCCCTCGGCTCCTCGGAGCGGCGCTCGTCCGCGAGGACCGGGAAGCCCAGAGCCCCGACCCGCGGAGCCTCCGCGAGATCACCCTCTGGAAGATCCTCCGGCACGACCCTCATTGGTTCCCGATGGTTGCCTTCGGGATCGTGCTCTTCGCCTTCTCGCTCCTCGTCTGGATCACGGGGAGGATGCCCGGCGGCCGGGGACGCCCGGCGAGACCCGTGGACCCGGAGGAAGCGCGGGCTTTCCTGTCCGTGGCCGCCTTGTTGATGGCGAGCCTGTGCGCGATCGCGGGGCTGCGCGCGTGGCGGATCCGCGGCTTGTTCGAGGTCGGCGACGTCGTCCAGGCGACCGTCGAGCGCGTCACGTATGCCAAGGGCACCAGCCGGGTGAGATTCGACTACGAACACCGCGGCACGCGCTGCTCGCTCCGCAGGTCGATCCGGAAAAGCGCGCGAGCCCGCGCGTTGAAGCCCGGGGACTCGCTCGCGATCCTCGTGGATCCGGACCGACCGAGGCGGGTGGTCCTGGCCGAGCTCTACGACCGGGGGTAGAAGGATGCGCGCCTCCCGAGGCGATCGCCTCGGGGGGCTCGACGCGTTCCTGGCCGGCAGATCTCGCTCGCTCGCCGCCTGGGAGACACGGGGGCCGTAGGGGCAGCGCCGTCTACGGCCACAGTTTCCCGAAGACCTGCGCCCGGATCTCGGGCCGCGACTTCCCCGCCTCGGCGACGACCTTCTTGAAGGGCTCCCAGTCGCCCCGCACCGCCCCGTCGAAGAACGCCCGCACCCACACGCGCGTGTCGGCGATGGTCGCGAGCTTGCCGGCGCGATCCTCCGCCGACATCCCGACGTCCCAGAGCGGCTCGTCGGAGAAGTCGATGTGGGCGATCCCGGGCCGGGCGAAGGTGACCATCGCCGCGCCGCCCGCGATCGCCTCCAGCCGCCGGTGCCAGGTCCCCGTGATCTTCTCGATCTCGGCTTCGTAGTCCGCGCGCGTCTTTCCCTGCTGCTTGAGCCTCTCCTCGCTCGGCGGCGGAGGCAGCGGTTGCTGGATCCAGAGGAACGGCGCCTCGCCCGACACCTCCTCCCCCTTCACCGGCTGGAAGGGGTACGGCCCCTGCGTGCCGTCGATGTTGATGCCCCCCCGCACGCGGGCGTCGAGCATGCGGACGGTGCCCGCCGCCTGCCCGCCGCGCGAGTGGCCGGCGATGCCGACGCCGCGCGCTAGGTCGAGCCGCTTCGCGAGCGGCCCTTCCCCGCGGTCGAGATCCGCGAGCCGGTCGATCACGAAGGCGGCGTCGTTCGTCCAGTGGACGATCCGCTCCTTGTAGTTGCGGAGGTTCTCCTCCCAGTCATGGGGCGACTTCCATCCCCGCTCGGCGGGCCGGAGCCCCCCGAGGACGCGCCCGTCGGGGAAGCGGACGGAGCGGGCGTTGTACGGCGGGTCGATCGCGGCGACGACCCAGCCGTGGCTCGCGAGGTCCTCGCAGAGCGTGTGGTAGGTCAGCCCCTTCATCCCCCCGCCGGGCTGGAACAGCACGACCGGGAACCGCGCGTCGCCGGGCGGGAGCGCGGCCCCCTGGAGACTCGTCGCGCGCAGCGCGCTCACCGCCGCGAGCTGCGCCTCGCTGAACGGCGGGCGCATGGCGTCGGCGTCGGGCATGTACGTCGCCCTCGGCTCCTTGGCCTCCGGGTCGGCCGGATAGAAGACGTGCACCATCAGCTCGCGCTTGTCGTCGCCCGCGAGCGTCTCGAGCTCCTCCCGCGCCGCGTCCTTCCAGTGGAAGCTCATCCGTCCCGTGCCGTGCGGGCCGGTGGGCGGCGGGAGGAGTTCCGTCCCGGGCTGGGACGCCTGGAGCGCGAACAGGACGCAGGGCGCCACGGCGAATGTCAGCATCGAGCGTTCTCCGGAAGATTCGTCCCCGAAGGGGGCGCGCCCCGCCAACGGCGGGCGGCGGCCGCGCCGATCACCCCGAAGGGGAGCCCCAGGATCGGGACCGCCACGAGGACCCAGACGGCGTCGTCGAGGTTCTCGCCGATGGAGTGGCCCCTCTCGCCGTCGAGGAGGAGGCGCGCGTCGACCCCGTACCGGTGCAGGGCCTCCGGCAGCCAGACGGCGAAGACCAGGAGCGCCCCGACCACCCCGGTCCACACCGCGGCCTGGACGCCGGCTCGGAACGACCGGCCGACGGAGGCGGCCACGGCGGAGGCGGCGAAGAAGATCACGGCCGGGGCGAGGATCACCCACACGACCGGTCCGCCGTTCGTGTGGATCGACAAACGCGAGGTAAAGACGCACCCGAGCCCGAGCGCCAGTCCCGCCACGACTCCGAGTCCGCGTGAGAGACGTTCCGTCGTCAGCCCCCGCGGCGGAGTGAGCGCGAGCCAGAGGCACCCGGCGAGCACGGCGGCGAGGACCGCCGCGGCGGACGGCGCGAGATGCTCCCCGGCCGCCGGGTTCTCGACCAGGAAGTTGGCGGTGGCGGCGATGCAGGCGGCCACGCCGAGCACTCCGGCCCCGGCGAGGGTCGGGCCCGGCGCGGTCGCGAGCACCCCCCGCGAACGGGCGGCCGCAAGCGTGGCCATCGCGCCGACGAGCGCGACGAAGAGCACGCCGAAGAACCGCATCCCGGGCAGGGTGTGGCCGAGCCCGATCTCCGCAGCCGCCAGCGCCCCCGCCGACAGCGCCGCGACCACCAGCACGGGAACCCGACTGGCGCGCGGCGGGAAGATCGCCGCGCGGGCGCAGCCGGCCGCGAACCTCCACCGTTCCGAGGACCCCTGCACCCGGCCCAGCTCGGCCGCCATCGCCGCTCCCCAGTCGCGTCGTTCCCCGGGGAGCGTCGCGACCGCCGCGGCGAGGAGCCGCGCGGGTCCGTCGACCGTCGACAGCCGGGCTCCGCTCCGCGCCCACCAGTCGCGCCAGAGCAGCCGAGCCGCGATCACCCACGGCGTGGCGATCCCCGCCACGAGGATCGCGGAGGTCGCGTACTTCGACGGGAACTCCGGAGGTTCGCCGAGGGCGAAGACGATCACCCAGAACGCCGCGAACGGCGCGGCGACGGCCGCGGTCACGAGGCGCTCGTGCCGGCGGTCCGCTCCCTTCATGCGCCCTCCAGTCGCGCCCGCAGCCCGACGCGGCCCTCGGCCGGGCCGGCCGCCCTCGCGAGATCCGCCGCCGCCTTCAGGCCCGCGCGGGTGAGGCGGTACAGGTGACGGGGGGGTCGGCCCTCGGGCAGGTCGCTCTCCCAGCGGGTCTCGAGCAGCCCGCGGTCGGCGAGCCGCATGAGGATCGGGTACATGGACCCGGCCTTGAGGCCGGTCTGCTGGCAGAGGTCGTAGCCGTAGCGCCAGACGGCGCGGTCCTCGGCCAGGGCGAGGAGCACCGCCGTGGCCTGCGCCGAAGGTCGGCGGGAGCGAATCATGCGATAACTCTATATAGATAGAGTTGCGTGTTCAAGTCCCCCTCTGCCCGAGGCTCGACCATCCGGCCGGAGCCGTGGGTCCGGGCGACGCAGCCCGCACGGACGATCCCCGCGGCGGCTCCTTCCCCGGGGAGATAGCCTTCCGTCGACGCCGCCTCCTTGACTCCCGGGCGACGGCGAGACGCGCCGGCGTCTCGATCGGGCCCGCCCGGCGCCCAGGACGCCCTCGACCGCCGATCGGATGCGCGTCCCGGGGATGGACCGAAGCTCGCGATCCCGAGGTTACAGGACGAACGTGACCCCGCTCGAGGCGACGAGGTCGATCGGGACCGGGGGGACGAGCTGAAAGCCCTGGAGATTCCAGCCTGATCCGGCGAGCCCCGGGTCGGGCGGCACGAGGAAGAAGAGGGTCAGGGTGCCCGCCGCATCCGGAACCCCGCCCGCGAACAAGGCGATGGGGAGGGAGTAGAGGAAGCAGGTCCCGGGCGGGATCGGGAGGCCGAACGCGAACATGTCGAATCCGGGGGTGGGAGTCCCGATCACCATCAAGACGGGCATCCCCGGGAGAAAGGGTGTCGCCGTCCAGGCGAAACCCCCACCGATGGCCGGGGGAGGCGCCACGCCGGCGACCGGGACTGGACCGCCGGTCGAGTTGCACCCGGGACCCCCGCAGCGGGCCGGATCCGCGAAGGGCGATGCGAAGGCGGCACCGATCGCGAGGAACAAGGCCAACCGTCTGCGACTCTTCCTGACCATCCCTCCAGGGCGGGGACGCATCCTCCGCCCGTGGATCTGAACGCGCAAGCCCCACGCACCACGGTTTCCCTGAAGAGCCCTCTCGTGCAGGGTGCCCCGGACGAGCAGACCGCAACGCGACCGAGGAAGCGGGAGCCGACGATCCTGGCAGAGTCCCTCCGAGGATCTCGGGAACCAGGCGGCGAGCGCGCTTCCCGCCGGCCTCCCCCGCGCGCTTTCCGGCTTGGCCCCACCAGGGACCCGAGGGACCGTGGGAAGAGCCGCCCTCCCGCCGGGCCGAACTCGCGGCGGTGGAGGACCTCGGGGCCGCCCCCTGGAGCGGGGGCACCCTCTCCCACTTCGATCCGGGGAGGGGCGGGGCGGCACCTCCGATGCCCGACGGAGACCCGACCCCGCCCGCGTGCGTGGGGAGGCGGCCGGCCCGGAATTGACGGAGGGGGCTCCCACCGACATCTTGCGGCCCGGACCAGTCCACGGACGGGGCGCGCCGGGCGCCGCGCACCCGGAGGCAGGCGAGCGACCCCACGGAAGGTGAACGACATGGCGAAGAAGATCCTGATGCTGGTCGGCGACTACGCGGAGGACTACGAGGTCATGGTCCCCTTCCAGGCGCTGCAGATGGTCGGCTACACCGTTCATGCCGTCTGCCCGGGGAAGGAGAAGGGGGAAACGATCCGGACCGCCGTCCACGACTTCGAGGGGGACCAGACCTACAGCGAGAAGCGCGGCCACGATTTCCGCCTGAACGCCGCCTTCGACCAGGTCCGGGCGAGGGACTACGACGCGCTCCTCCTCCCGGGCGGACGCGCCCCGGAGTACATCCGTCTCGACGCGCGGGTGATCGAGACCGTGCGCCACTTCGACGGCGCCAAGAAGCCGATCGCCGCGATCTGCCACGCCGTGCAGATCCTCGCGGCCGCGGGGATCGTGAAGGGCCGGGTGGTGACGGGCTATCCCGCGTGCGGGCCCGAGGCGAAGGCGGCGGGCGCCAAGTGGGTCGAGGTTCCCATCGACCAGGCGCACGTCGACTCGAACCTCGTCACGGCCCCCGCGTGGCCGGCTCACCCGACCTGGCTCGCGAAGTTCCTCGAGGTCCTCGGCACGAGGGTCGAGCACCGGGAGAAGGTCACGGCCTGAGACGGCCCAGGACGCATGTGGATGGCTCTCCCCTTCCACGTGGGGAAACTCTCGCGGTCGGGTCCGCCGGTGTAACCGTCCGCGTCTTTCCTTGCGGAGGCCCTCATGGTCCGTCCGCCTGGAAAGCTCGCCTTCCTCCCCGAGCGCTGCCCGTGGCCCTCCTGCCCGCGGCACGCCGGTTCCACCCCCTCCTTCTTCGTCCGCTACGGTTCCTACCGTCCCCGGTCCTCCCGCTTCCGCATCCCCCGCTTCCGCTGCGAGACCTGCGGGCGCACCTTCTCCTCCCGGACCATTGTGATCGGGGGACGCCCGCGGACGACCGGGGGGCCACCGCCCCCCGCTGTCTCCCGAGGCAGCCCCGGCCAGTTCACCCTTTCCCGGAGGAGGGATAGAGCCATCCGTAGAAGAGGCGCGTCAGGTTCGGCATCGCGACGTAGGTGAGGAGCGCCGTCAGGACGACGGTGGTCAGGAGCGTGCCGCCCGGCATCCCGAGGCCGGGGAGGATCGCGCCGAGCAGGACGCTCACGCCCATGACGATCGGCCACGCCGCCGCGACGGTCAGGATCGCCATCTTGAATCTCGGGGGCGGCTGCGGGACGGGGCGACCCGGAAGCGTGAACCAGTGCTCGAGGCCGGAGACCTGCGTCCGTTGCTCGGGGCCCTGGGTGAGGTCGTCGCTCCTGCGGATCCAGTCCCGGCGGACGTCCGACTCCAGCCAGCGCCGCAAGTTCTCCTCCCGGTCGAACTGGAGGATCAGCAGATACTCCGGATGTGCCGGGTCCCGGGGCCGGAAGATGTTGATCCCGAGGTGGCCCGGGAAGCTCGCCGCCACGCGCGAGATCCCCCGGACCCACTCCTCGAACTCCCCCTCGCGGCCGGGCTTGACGAGCCGCCGGATCACCGCCGTCACGGGCACCCGCCGGTCCTCGAGCAGGACGGGCGTCCCTTCCCTCAGGTCGCGTTCCTGTTCCGCTTCCATCGGAGGCTCCTAGAACTCGAAGGTGACCCACGTCGCCACGAAGTCCATGTCCTCGCCCGGCGGAATCTCCTCGAGAAAGGGCCCCGCGAGGAAATGGGCGTAGTAGAGGGTCGCGGCGAGGTTCCGGTCGAAGGTCCATGCGAGCGCCGTGGCGGTCTGGCTTCCGATGTAGCGCTCATCGCTCAGGTTCCCGGGCCTCGGGAAGTTCAGGGAGACGCTGTAGGTCCCGTCTCCGCGGCTGGTGCGCCAGAAGAAGTCCGCGTCCGCGGTCCGCGTCGCATTCGCCGACAGGCGGAGCTCGAGCGAGGAGTGGAGGTCGTAGAGGTTGGCGGGCCCGACCAGGTCCGTCTCGGCGAAGGAGGGGCCCTTCGGGAAGAGCGCGTTGAAGGTGCCGAGGTCGGGATCGGAGGGATCGGTGTCGCCGCTCGCGACATCCGCCTTGAGGCCGAGGCGCGGCTCGAACGGCGAGTCCCCGAGCGTCAGGCCCGTGTCGGAGGCGATCGTCCAGGCGGAGATCCGGTCGGGTCCGAACTTCCCGAACTGGTAGACCAGCTCGAGGTTGAAGCCCCGCGGCTCCGGCCGCCCCCAGAGCCTCGCCCCGCCGGAGTGACGCGTCTGGTCGGCGGTCCCCTGGTCGAAGGTCGCGTGCTCCCAGTCGAGGCCCAGGTAGTAGAGGTCGAGGGAGCGCCCCTCGACGACGGGAGTCGTCGCGTAGGTTCCCCAGAAGACGCGGTCGCGGTCGCTCCCGTCGTCGAAGACGCCCGGGTCCGTCTCCACCGGGCGCGTGAGGAAGACGTCGGCCCTCCACTCCTCGACGTGAGCGATGGCTCGAATTCCGTCGAAACTCTGCCGGACGTTGGGCCCCTCGCGCGGGGAGGCCAGCCGGGAGGAGCCGTAGGCCATCTCCTGCCTCCCCGCCCGGAGGGTCTGGGACCGGTCGGGGTCGAGACGGATCCACCAGTCGCCGAAGGCCTGGTGGAGGTCGAGCCGATCCTCGTCCGGCACGCGGGGGGCGCCCGTGCGCCCGTCCTCGAGGCCGCTCTTGAGCTGGGCGAAGAGCCGGAACTCCTCGCCGAGGTGGAGGTCCGCATGGGTCATGTAGCGCTGGAGGAAGTAGCCGGCGGCGCCCTGCGGTCCCGCCCCCCAGTTCGCGTTGTGGAACTTCTCGTAGCGCTCGCGCACTTCCCTTCCGAGGGAGAGCCAGATCTCCCCGGATTCCGAGAGAGGGCTGTACCTCAACGCATCGAAGGGGTCCGTCCGCCGGTCTTCCTCGCGCACGTAGACGTAGTCCTCCTCGTACCGAAGCTGCCTGTACGGGGGCGGAGGAGGAGGAGCCTCACTCTGCTGCGGGGGACCTCTCCGGAAGGCGAGGAGGAGGAGCATCTCCACGGCCCTCGCTCGCGCCTCACGGCTCCCGTCCGTGCCGGGCTCCGTCCGCCTTACGGGGCAAAAGCGCTTGTCGGTGCCATCCTCGTCGGGATCGTCCGCGCGACACGGCCCGCGCCGGTCGGCGCCGGACCCCCCTTCGGGGAACTCGGGGAGCGCGCCAGCATCGACGACGAGGCCCGGGAAGAGATCCTCCCGAGCCGGACGGTCAGATCGTCGGGACCGTGCCCCCGTCGATGACATGCTCGCTCCCGGTGATCGAAGCGGCGCGATCGGAGGCGAGGAAGGCGACCAGCTCGGCCACCTCCTCCGGCCGGGCCGGACGGCCGATCGGGATGCCGCCGAGCGACTCCATCAACCCTTCGCGAGCCGCGTGCCGGTCGGTGCCGGAGGTCGCCGCCAGCCGGTCGATGAGGGCCGTGGCCGCCGTCGTCTCCGTGAATCCCGGCGCCACGCTGACGACGCGGACGCCCTTCGGACCGACCTCGTTCGAGAGGCCCTTGCTGTAGGTGGTGAGCGCCGCCTTCGCGGCGGCGTAGGCGAGGGTCGCCTCGAACAGCGGGAGGCGGCGCTGGATCGAAGAGATGTGGACGATCACGCCAGCTCCCTGGCTCAGCATGAGGGGGAGCAGCCCCCGGTCGATGCGGACGGCGGCCATCAGGTTGGCCTCCAACGCCTGCCGCCAATCCTCGTCCGTGAGTGCGGCGAACCCTCCGCCCGGCGCCGAGGACCCGCCGACGTTGTGGACGAGGATGTCCAGGCCGCCGAGTCGATCCCGCACCGCGCGGACGACCTTCTCCGACCCCTCGGCCGTGCTCAGGTCGGCTTCCACGAAGAGGTCCGGCCGGGGCAAGTCGCGGGGCGTGGACCGGACCGTCGTGACCACCGTGGCGCCCGCGCCGGCGAGGCGTCGGACGACCGCCTCGCCGATGCCTCGCGTGCCGCCGGTCACGAGAGCGCGCTTTCCGGCGAATTCGGTCTCGGGGGAAGGGCTCATCCGCGTCTCTCGCGTCAGAATCCCGCGCAGCCGACCCCGGACCCGCCTCCCGGGGGAGCGTCGAGCGCCCGGACGGCCGCGCGGTGGTAGCCCCCGAAGGTCGCGATCGGGGACCAGCCCGGGCTCGCCGGCGGCGGCGCCGGTGCGAGCGGCACGAACTCGCCCGCCGCGTGGACGACCTTGCCCCCGAGGACGGTGAGCACAGACTCGATCCGCTTGATCTCCTCGTCGGGCACCGTGAAGTAGTCCGCCGAGAGGACCGCGAAGTCCGCGAGCGCGCCCGGGACGAGGGCGCCCTTCTTCTCCTCCTCGCCGGAGAACCAGGCGCTCCCAACGGTGTGAAGCCGGAGGGCCTCCATGCGATCGAGGCGGTTTCCCTCGCCGTAGAGCCGCGTGCCGCCGCCGGTCTTCCCGGTCGTGAGCCAGTAGAGTGCGACCCAGGGGTTGTAGCTCGCGACGCGCGTCCCGTCGGTCCCCGCGCCGACGGGGAGCCCCGCCGCCAGCATGCGGCGGACGGGCGGCGCCTCCTCGGCGACCTTCGCGCCGTAGCGGTCGAGGAAGTACTCGCCCTGGTACGCCATCCGGTGCTGGATCGAGATCCCGCCTCCGAGCGCGCGGACACGCTCGATGTCACGCGGCCGGATCGTCTCGCAGTGGTCGAAGAACCACCGCAGGCCATCGAAGGGGACCTCGCGGTCGACCTCCTCGAAGACGTCGAGGAACCGGGAGATCGACTCGCCATAGGTCGCGTGAAGCCGGAAGGGCCAGCGGTTCCTCGCGAGGAGCCGGACGACCGCCCCGAGATCGCGCTCGAGCTTCGTCGGAAGGTCGGGCCGCGGCTCGAGGAAGTCCTCGAAGTCGGCCGCGGAGAAGACGAGCATCTCCCCCGCCCCGTTCATCCTCAGGAGGTCGTCCCCCTTCCCCGGGCTCGTCAACCCCGCCCAGGTCGTGAAGTCGGCGAGCTCCTCCCCCGGCCGCTGCGTGAAGAGGTTGTAGGCGATCCGCAGCGTCATCTCGCCGCGCCGGCGCAGGTCCTCGATCACGGCATAGTCGTCGGGGTAGTTCTGGAACCCGCCCCCGGCGTCGATCACGCTCGTGAGGCCCAGGCGATTCAGCTCGCGCATGAAGAGGCGCGAGGAGTTGCGCTGGTCCTCGGGGGCGAGCCGGGGCCCCCGGGCGAGGGTGGAGTAGAGGATCGAGGCGTTCGGCCTCGCGACAAGGAGACCCGTCGGCTCGCCGTTGCGGTCGCGCGCGATCGTCCCGCCGGCGGGCTCGGGCGTGTCCTTCGTGTAGCCCACGGCCCGCACCGCGGCGCGATTGAGCATCGCGCGATCATAGAGGTGGAGGACGAAGACGGGCGTGTCGGGCGCTGCGGCGTTGATCTCCTCGAGCGTCGGCATGCGGCGCTCGGCGAACTGGAACTCCGTCCACCCGCCGACAACCCGCACCCACTGCGGCGGCGGGGTGCGGCGCGCCTGCTCGCGCAGCATGCGGAGCGCATCCGCGAGGGAGGGCACCCCGTCCCAGCGCAACTCCAGGTTGAAGTGGAGTCCGCCACGGATCACGTGGAGGTGCGAGTCGTTGAGGCCCGGCACGACCGTGCGCCCGCCCGCGTCGATCACGCGCGTCGAGGGGCCCGCGCGCGCGAGGACCTCCTTCTCGGATGCCGCCGCGAGGACGCGGCCGTCCTTCACGGCGAGGGCGGAGGCGAAGGAGCGGCGGTCGTCCTGCGTCGCGATCCTCCCGTTCCTCAGGACCAGGTCGGCTGTGTCCACGGCGTCCTCCTGAGGCTCGGTCCGGAGGGGGGTCCCGACGGGCCGGGGCCCCCGATCGATGCTGTCGGGGGCCCGTCGATCCCGATCGAGGGGGGCCCCTTCCGTTGTGCCTTCTTCGACTCCGCCCGGAGGTGGAGGCCGCCGGCGCGCCGCGGTTCGGGAAACCCGATCCACCGAGCGGGCCTCCCCCCGGGAAGAGCGCCCCTCCCCGCGGACATGCCGGGGCCCTCCCTCCGTCTACGAGTGCGTCGCCGCCGAGGTCGGGACGACGTACTCCGGCAGCTTCGTCGGCGGCGCCTTGTGGACCATCGTGTAGGCGTACTCGACGCCGGAGCCGTACGCGCCGAAGTGCGTCTTCGCGAGGTCCATGACCGCGTCGTAGGTGTCCTTGAGCGCCCAGTCGCGCTGCCACTCGAGGATCACGGAGAGCGCGGTGACGGGCCGGGCCCCCGCCTGGACCACGCGCTTCATCGCGTTGTCGTGGGAGAGCTGGTTCACGTCGCCGCAGCAGTCCTCGACGACGAAGACCTCGAAGCCGTCCTGGATCGCCTGCACGGTCGGAAGCGCGACGCAGGTCTCGGTCCAGAGCCCGGCGAGGACGATCTTCTTCCGTCCCGTCTTCTTGATCGCGGCGACGAACTTCTCGTCGTCCCACGAGTTCATCGTGGACCGCTCGATCGGCGTCACGTCCGGGTGGATCGCCTGGACCTGCGGCCAGGTGTTGCCGCTGAACCCCTTCGTCTCCACCGTCGTCAGGACGTACGGGATCTCGAAGATCCGCGTCGCCTTCGCGAGCGCGACGTTGTTGTTGATGACCGCCTGGCGGTCGAAGTTCGTCACGCCGAACAGCATCTGCGGCTGGAGGTCGATCTGGGTGACGACGCAGTTGTCGGGGGTCAGGAGCCCCTTCTCGCTCAGTTTCCGTCGGGCCATGGGCGTTTCTCCTTCTGGGTCGGGTGGGTCGTCCGTCGGGCGACGCCGTCTCGACGCGCGGTTCATTCTAGCGACGTATCGATCTTGATCTCCGAAGTGAGCGTCCGGTGGACCGGGCACTTGTCCGCGATCTCGAGGAGACGGCTCCGCTGGTCCTCTCCGAGCTTCCCCGCGAGGAGGATCTCCCGGTCGATCCGGTCCACCCTCCCGACCTTCGTCTCGCAGTCCGCGCAGTCCTCGGCGTGGATCCGCGAGTGCCGGAGCCGGATCGTGACCCCCTCGAGCGCCCAGCCCTTCCGTCGCGCGTACAGCGCGAGGGTCATCGAGGTTCAGGTTCCGAGCGCGGCGAGGAGGAAGTCGTAGGGGTTGGGGCCGGTGTCCGTGCCGCCGGCTGCCACGGGCTCGTCGGCCGCGAGCCGGTGCCCCCCGACCTCGATCTGCTGCGCGAATCCCGCCCCCGACCCGCGGACGACGACCGTGCGTCGGTCCTCCGCGGCGTCGGCAGACCCGGTCCTCTCGGGAGCGTTCATCGGGACCTCCTCGGGCTTCCGGAGGCCGGCGCCGCAGGCCGCGCTTCCCGGAGGGCGGCGGCGAGGCCGAGACGATCCAACCCCCCCTCCGGGCAACCCGGGCCGGCGACGAATCGACCGCTGGGCATCGAGCGCAAGCGGGCCTCGGGCGGATGATGTCCACGCCCTCTGTCTCGATCAAGCGAGAGCGTCACGGTTCCCGCGCTCCGCCTGCCGAGAAGGTGTGCGTGGATCGCTCCGGTTCCCTCGGTCTGGCGCTCGCGAAGGAGGGCCGGCCGCCGCAGGTCCCCGAACCGCGGGACGACCGCGAGGTCTCCCTCCGGAAGATCCTGCGCCACGACAATCCCACGTTCCTGATGGCCTCCATCGGGACCGTGCTCTTCGCGTTCTCGGTCCTCTTCTGGATCGTGGAGACGCTGGACGGCGGGCGGGGCCCATCGCGGAGACCCGTGGACCTGGAAGCGACGCGCGCCTTCATGTCCGTCACCGCCGTCCTCATGGCGAGCCTGTGCGCGCTCGCATGGCTCCGGGCCTGGCGGATCCGCGGGCTGATCGGGGTCGGCGACCTCGTCCAGGCGACCACGGGCAAGGTCTCCACCGCCAAGGGCACCAGCCGCGTCCGTTTCGAGTACGAGCACGGCGGCGAGCGACGCTCGATGCGGAGGACGATCCGGCGGAGCGAACGGGACCGGGCGTTGCGGCCGGGGGACTCCTTCGCGATCCTCGTCGATCCGGTCCGGCCGAAGCGCGTGGTCCCGACCGGGCTCTACGACGGGGACTAGCGCGAGTCTCGGCAGGGTGTTCGTGCGCGCCCCGCGAGCCTCCGCCCGCCCTCGACACCGCAAGACCTGCTCCTCGGGTCTCTTCCGCGAGCCCTCCCGCTCCCCGAGTCCGCGACCACCGGCCCATCATGTTCCCTTAAGGTTCGGGGAGGTAGACGGCCCGGCCAGAAAGTGAGGTTTCTCCGATGAACCGAAAGAGACTCCTTCGCTTCTGCGTTCCGGCCGCCCCCCTCCTCGCCGGGCTCGCCCTCCTCCCCGGGGCCGGCCCCTCCACCCAGGGCCCCGGCGGGACCGAGGTCCCCCTCGACATCGCGCGGATCTTCTTCGAGTTCAACTCGAGCGCGAACGACCTCGGGGTGCACGTCGTCCTCGACGGGGAGGACTGGAAGACGATGAAGATCGTCAAGCCCGGGGGGCAGACGATCTTCGACGTCGAGGGGAGACAGGGCTACGCGCAGCTCGGCATGACCGAGCTCTTCTTCGAGGGCGCGGAGCCGACCCTCGACGAGGTCCCGCTCGCCGATCTCCTCGCCCTCTTCCCGGCGGGGACCTACGAGTTCTCGGGGAGGACGGTCGACATGCTGGAGATCGACGGCGAGGCGACGCTCTCCCACGCCATCCCGGACGGGCCCGACGTCTCGGCCGTGGTCGGTCCAGGCAACTCCCTCGTCATCGGCTGGAGCCCGGTCACCTCTCCCCCGCCGGGGTTCCCCGACCTGCCGATCGACGTCGTCGGGTTCCAGGTCATCGTCGGGAGCTTCCAGGTCACCCTCCCGGCGACGACCTTCGCCGTGACGGTTCCCCCGGAGTTCGTCACGTCCCTCCCCTCCGGGACGAACCCGTTCGAGGTCCTCGCGATCGAGGCGAGCGGGAGCCAGTCGATCACGGAAGGGACGTTCGTGAAGTAGGAAAGAGGATCGATGGCGGGAGGAGGGGCGCGGGGGCGCAGGCCCCCTCCTCCCCCCGCCCTCTGGCGCTGTGCTCGGGCGCGCCTACCACCCGATCTCGATGTCGATCGCGTTCGACAGGGTCGTCCCCGGGGCGCCGGCGCATGCGGCCTGGAAGGAGAAGTCGACGCCGCAGAGGATGAGATAGGGCGGGACGGGGAAGTCGAGGGCGAGGACGTTCCCCGTGTGCGGGACCTCCAGGTACATCACGAGCTCGCTCGAGAGGTCGACCAGCACCTCCCCCCCCGCGAAGAGGGTCCCGCTCGAGGGGGCGCGGACGGCGACGAGGAAGGCGAGGCTCGGGGCATGGCCCGTGCAGTCGAGGGTCGCCTGCCACGCCGATCCGATCGCGGGCGGCTGCAGGTTGACGAGGATCGGCGGGTTCACGCCCGAGCCGTTCCGGATGGTCGCGCTCGGAGGCGGGCAGTCCGCGTCGTGGGCGTCGTACGCCGGATCGACGGCGAGCGGCGGATTCGTCGCCGCGGCGATGCTCGGCCAGGGGACGAGCTTGAAGTTTTGGTTCGCCCCGAGGTTCAGGTCGTCCTGGGCGACGAAGACGCCGCCCGGGAAGGCGGCGCCGAGGCCCCGGTTGGTGACGTCGATGCCGTCGGTTCCGGTGACGGCGTCGATGCCGAGGGCGGAGTTCGCGCCGACCTGGAAGCTCGCGACGTAGGCGTGCGGCGCGGCGCGCTGGTAGACGGCGAAGGTGCTGCTCCCCTGGCTCGAGGCGAGGAGGTAGCCCCCTCCCCCCGAGGCGTAGTAGATCGCGAGCCCCTCGACGTCCGCGTCGAGGTTCCCGGCCGCGCCGGTCGTGTCGACGAGGAACGCGGCGGTCCCGGCCCCCGGCTCGGCGCCGTAGCGCCAGATGCCTTGGTCCTCATCCGCCAGGAAGAGCCATCCGTTCTCGTCGTCGGCGACGCACCCCTCGACCGTGTCGCCGACGTTGAAGGAGCGGACCTGCTGGGCGTCGACTCCCCCCGAGGGGCTCGCGAAGAGCCTCCACTGCTCGATGAGCCCAGCCTCCGAGGTGCCGAAGAAGTAGTACTCGCCGCTCGCCTGGCTCCGGTACATGCAGCAACCGTAGACGTCGAATCCGAGCGCGATCGGGCCCGCGGCGACGTTCATCAACGTCCTCGTGTCCGGCGAGACCGCATAGATCGCGATCACGTCGTTCGTCCGCTCCCCCGACGTGACGAGCGCCACGTCGAGGAGCCCCAGGGGGAAGCCGTAGCGCAGGTCGACGTTGTTCAATTCCCCGTCGGGAAGGTACTGGCGCAGGGTCCCGGCGAGGTCGTAGACGGCGAGGCCCTCCTCCTTGTTCGTGCCGATGACGAGGCTCAGGGCGGGGGCGACGGGGTGGACCCACACGGCCGAGTCGTCGGCGGCGTCCCCGGTCGTCGGGACGGGGACCGTCTCGACCGTCGGGGCCACGGTCGCCGTCTGCGCGCGTCCGTGCGGTACGACGGCGAGGAAGGAGATGGCAAGAGTCGGCGCGAGGAGGGGCGTCCAGGAGGCAAGGGGGGTCGTCATCGGACTACCTCACAACGAATGCCTTCGAGGAACGACCGCGAGGTCACACCGCCGCCTGGCTTTTCCCCGATCGCTCGTGGCCACTCACGGACCCGCCGGGCGGGGAGGCCCGGCGTCACTTCCGGGCGGGACCCTAATCGGGTCTTTGCAATTCGGCAAGCGGGGGTTCACCGGGGGGACCGGGCCCAGGCTCCAGCGGCGGGTGAGAGGCGCCGATGGCCGCGGGATGTCCCCCGGGAGGCACCTCCTCGCGATCCCGACCGCCCTCGCCCTCTGGGCGTGCGGCGAGGGCCGGAAGCTGCCCGGGGTGAACGATCCGGAACTCCTGGCGTCGGCCTTCGACGGCCTGCGCGTGGATCGCGCCCAGCAGCTCCGGCCGGATCCCGTGAACGTCGACCCGGTGCTCCTCTGGCCGGACCTGCCTCCCCGGGAGGCTGCCGACCGCCGGGACGTCTCGTTCAACGCCGTCCTCCGCGGGCTCGCCGGCCGCTCCTTCGTCTTCAGTTCCCGGCGGCCTGGATGGGCGGAGAAGCACTCGCTCTACTGGCTGGAGGTCGGCGCGGGGAAGCCGACGACGCCCTTCGTCGAGGAGTCCGGGCCGTCCATGGGCCGGGAGAACCTCGGGTTCGGGGTCGAGCCGGTCCCCGGAGGCTTCCTCGTCGTCTATCCGAACGGAACGCGGGTCGTGCAGGTCCGCGCGAGCCTCGCCGAGGAGGGCCTCGTCTTCTCCCCGCGGCGGACGATCTTCGCGGGCGCCAGCCCGGTCATGAACCTCCAGCTCACGAGGACCGACGACCGGCTTCACCTGATTTGGACCACGCACGAGTCGACCTACCGCTGCTCGCTCTACCACTTCAGCGCCGCGACGGACGACCTCGAGTGGACCGAGCCGCATCTCCTCACGAGGACCGCCGGCAGCGCCTGCATGGCTGCCGGCGACCGCGATGTCTACGTCGCCTGGTGCGACTCCCGGTACCGCGAGTGGCGATGGGATCGCACGACCAATGCCGGCAAGGTGTTTCTCGCCGCGAGCCGCGACGGGGGGAAGACCTTCTCGACGCCCGTGAGCCTCCACGAGGGGGCCGACCGGGGCGACAACGCGGAGGCGGTGGACATCGTCGTGGGCCGCGGCGGGCGCGCCGTCTTCATGAGGCTCGACGCGAGGGGCCCGGGCGGCCGGTCCTTCGTGTGGGATCGCGCGGCCGTCGACTTCGATCTGCGGAGGGTGACCCGCGGCTCCTACGTGTACGGGGAGGGCATGCAGCTCGGCACCCTCGGCGGACATCGCTGAAAACGGAGGCGGGACGGAGCCGGCTCCGTCCCGCCTCCTCGGTTCGCTCTGTCGGTCAGTTGCCCGCGCCGACGGCCGCGGACTTCGCCTGGAAGATGTCCGGGGTCATCGTCTTGTTCATCGCGCGGACGAGCTCGGCGACCTTCGCCGTCGCGCTCGCGCGCGCCTCGGCCGCCTTCATCATGTCCTCGAATCCGGCCGGCATCTCCGCGGCGGGCTCCTTCGGGGCCTTCTCGAAGTGCTGGCAGAGCATCTTGTCGATCGCGACCTGGCGGTCGAGCCCCTTGACGAGGAACTCCATCGTCTCCTTCACGAGGTCGCAGGCGGGGACCGCCTTCTTGACGACGTCCATCGCGGCGAGGAGCTCGGTCTTCTTCGCCTCGGGGAGGGCCGCCGCCTTCGCCGGGATGCCGGCCCACGTCGTCGTGAAGCGGACGGCATCCTGGGAGATCGAGTCGAAGTCCTTCCCGGCCTCGGCGAAGGTCGGCTTCGAGGCCTTCTTCACCATGACCGTCGCGGTCTCGCCCTCGTGGCACTCCTGCTTCTCGCCCGCGGCCATCACCTTGCCCATCGCGGCGTAGATGTCCTTCGACTTCGCGGCGATGGCGATCCGCTCCTCGAGGGCCTGGTGGATCTCCTTCGGGGTGTCCTCGCACTCCTTCGCCTTCCCCTCCTCGCCGCAGGCGGCGAGGAACTGGTTGTCGAGGGAGACCGCCGAGTCGAAGAACCGGGCGAGGAACATCCACGCCTCGGGCCCCTGCTGGCAGACCGGGCAGGAGGCGGAGACGACGGCGCGCGCCTTGGCGACGGTCTCGCGGGTCTCCGCGGACATCGCCGCCATCTGCTCGCCGACCTTCGCCCACTTCGCGACGAGCGCGTCGGCCGGACATTCGCCGCCCTTCGCGACGCCGTGGCACTCGGCGGCCTTCGCCTGGCCCGTGCACTTCTCGTCGCCGCCATGCGCCGCGAGAACGAAACCGATCGTCGGGACGAGGAGGCCGCCCGCGAGCCAGAGACTGTTCATCGAAAACTCCCTCTGCTTGGGATGGGGTCTGGTTCCGACCCCGCCTGGCGGGCCTCGAGAGAGGCTCGACCTCGCCGGGGGTCGGGAACGGGGATGTGGAGGACTATACGAAATCGCCGGAGGAAGGGATCAGGGTGGTTCGGGGCCCCGTCCACGGCTCACCGTTCACGACCGCACGCAGGGCCCGAAGCTGCCTCGCCCCCGCCTCCGGCGGGATGCCGGCATGGATACGTAGAGTCGGCGGCGCCCTCCTCCCGGTACGGGTTGCGCTTCCGGCCGACAGCGCGCGCAAGTCTCTCCGCGCCTGGGTCTTTCGAACCGGGGTCGATCGAGGCCCCGGCGCCAAGCGGGCTCTCGTCCCGGATGGAGACCGGGCGGATCCGGACGATCCCGCCACCCTCTTCATTCGCGAGGGCCGGCTGCGCCGGTCGGGGAATCGTCGCGTCGCGGATCGGAGGGCTCCTTCTCACTCCCGACGGCCCGCGTCGCTCGACGGAGGCCGTCGCAAGGTTCCTAATGCGAGTCTTCCTCGCCGCAAGGGCGGCGAGTCCGCCCCCCGATCCCGCTCGGGATGCGCGGCCGGGCCAGCCGGTCCGCCCGCGCTCAGCCCTTCTTGTGGTAGACGCCCTCGAACATCGGGGCCCAGGTCTTCCCGTCCTGCGAGGACTCCATCTTCGAGCGGATCGTCCCCGCCTCGCGAAGGTCGTAGGTGAGCCGGTGGGTCCCCATCGGGTTCTTGCAGGTGAGCGTGAGCGAGGGGCCCTCAAACTTCCCGCGGAAGAGGTCCGGCCCCATCCCCATGGAGTCGAACCAGTGGAGCACGACCTCATCCGTCTTCGGCTCGTATCCGAGCACCCCGTGGCCGCGGAAGGTGACGACCGGGCCGCGCCGCTGCGCGTAGTCCTCGACCACCCAGAACCCGTCGCAGGCGACCTCAGCCGAGATCGTGGCGGTCGCCACGCCGCCCTTCGGCTCCCAGGGCGAAGGGAACATCTTCTCCTCCCCGGTCCAGTTCCCCGCGAGAGCCTCGAGTTTCTTGTGTCCGGCAGTGGGCTTCGGCATCTCCATCGCGTTTCTCCGTGAAGGCGGCGTCGGTCGCGCGTCCGACTATACCTGCACGACGACGCCCGGGATCAGGGTCCATCGATGCAGCGTCCGTCCCGCGTCACGACTTCCGCCGGAATGCCGGGTCCGCAGACTTCCGCGGACCGGACTCCAGACGCGCGGGGCTTCGAGACCCGTGTTCTGGCGATCGAATCCTCCGAAGGAGGAGGAGCCAGGCGCCGACGGCCGTCGGCGTCACACCTTCACCCTGCGGCCGCGCGCCGGTTGCGGGGCTGCAGCTTCCGGCTTCGGGGCGGCGGAGAGGACGTCCGCTCCCGTCGACTCGTCCCCGAGCCCGAAGAGCCCGGTGTTGACGTACTCCGACCGGATGAGCGACCAGAAGTCGACCGCGAGGCCCCACTCCACGTACGCGTAGGGGAGCCAGCCGTAGCCCGACGCGCCCCAGGAGGCGCCCCACGAGTTCCGGATGAGGAGCGCCCCGGCCCGGTCCCCGATCCTCTTCGCGTCGTCGTAGCCGACCGCGACGATGGCGTGGCCGCCGAGGGCCTGGTCGGTCGAGGTGGGGAAGGGGATCTCGCTTCTCCCGTCGCCCGGTCGGGGCATCGAGCGGTAGACCGTGAAGCCGAACATCGAGGGGAGCTGCGCGGCGAGGTAGCGCTTCACGGAGGTCAGGAGAGCCGCCGGCGCCGTTCCCGGCGGATCGTGCCGGTAGTAGCGGACGGACTGGTAGCTCTGCCCGAGGGAGTAGCAGAAGGCGGAGGGCTCGTCGTCGAACCTGGCGACGTCGTAGGGGAAGTACTCCTCCGGGGGGACCCCGAGGAGGACCATCGCCTTCATCGTGTCCCGGAGGTACGCCCTCTGGTCCCCCGTCCAGCCGAGGAGGTTGCGGGTGACCTTGTAGAGGAAGAGCCGCGAGGCGTCGAGGTGGGATCCGAAGGCGCGCCGCTCGAAGTACTCCAGCAGGGCGACCCCGGCGTTCGCCGTGCAGGACCCGAGGCTCCCCTGGTCCTCGATCGGCGAGCACCACGGCCTCAGGTCGACGGAGGGAGGCAGGGCCGCCCCGACCGTCGCGCTCAGGCGGCGGGACTTCGCGAGGATCGCCTTCACCGGCTCGGCGGCGGCCGTGTAGTCGCGGAAGTCGGGAAGGTCACGCTCCCAGCCCATGCCACCCAGTCCAGATCGGTCCATGGATCTCTCTCCGTTCTTGGTTGGCGAAAGTCTCCACCTCCCTAGAACGCAAGAACGCCGGATCCGGGACGGACCTCCTCGAGCGGGCGGGTCGCCGGGCCCTCGCGGGACCCTGTCGCCTCCCGAGCCCTGCTGCGTTCAAGGAGAGCTGGGCGTCCGGTCGCCGGTTCGCCCCGGGTAGGCTCGCTCCTTCGACCAAGAACCCAGGAGGGTGCCAGGCATGGCTGGACAACTCGGTCTCGCGCTGAGCGGCGGAGGAGCGAAGGGGGCCTTCCAGGTCGGCGCGCTCGACTTCCTCGTCAACGAGAAGGGCGTCGACTTCCGGATCGTCGGAGGGGTCTCGACGGGCGCGCTCCAGGCGGTGATGGTCGCCCAGGGGGACGTCGGCAAGCTCCTCGAGGTCTGGAAGGGGATCGAGTCGCCGGACGACATCTTCACGGAGCGGATCGGAGGGCTCCTCGGCGGCCTCTTCGGCGCGGACAGCGTCTACGGCAACGAGCCGCTCGAGGAGAAGATCCGCAAGCACGTCAAGCCCGAGCGGATCCTGGCGAGCGGGCGGAAGCTGCGGATCGGCGTCGCCTCCCTCCGGACCGGCGAGTACCGGCTGGTCACGGAGACGAGCGGGAGCCTCAAGGACTGGATCCTGGCGAGCACCGCGATCCCGGCCTTCTTCGAGCCCGTCGAGAAACTCGGGGAGCAGTTCGTCGACGGCGGAGTGCGGGACGTGACGCCTCTCGGTGGGGTCATCGACGAGCGGCCCGACGCGTGCCTCGTGATCCTCGCCTCGCCGCTGAAGATGAAACCGACGGCGAAGCCGTTCCCGAACCTGGTGAAGATCGGGATGCGGGCGATCGACATCATGTCGGACGAGGTCCTCCACAACGATCTGGAGGAGGCCCGGTGGGTGAACGGGCTCCTCCGGGCGCTCGACCAGGCCGAGACGACGATCCGCGGGCTGGGCGACGCCGCCGCCCTCCAGGCCCTCGCGCCCCTGCGCGAGTTCCTCCGCGAGTACTCCGTGATCCCGACGTACACCCTCGCCCCGAAGAAGCTCGTGATCGACACCCTCGACTTCGACCCGGACCACATCAAGGCCGCCCTCAAGCAGGGCCGGGACCAAGCCAGGGAGGAGTGGCCCGCGATCGAGCAGGCCCTGGGCCTCGCCTCGAGCTGATCGACCGGCGGGACCCGCGCGACCGCCTGATGTGCACCTGAAATTGCGCGTTACGGAACCTGCTTCGAGGAGTGCCGGCAGATCTGACGGGCCGCGCCGCCGGACCCGCCCGCGCGCGAACCGTCGTCGATCCGCCTGGCGGCCTCCCTCCGTTCATCGGAGGCCGCCGGGGCCATCGACCCTCCGTCAGGCGAGGAGGGGCCGTCCGACCGGCCCCTTCGCCGCCTTCCCCCAGCCCCCCCCTTTCCCCCGGTCCCCCCCGCCGCAAACGTCCCCCGGGCGGAAACCCGATATGTGCCCCCGCCGCCACCGCCCACACGCCGATGACGAGGAGGGAGACCCGGCGATGAACTGCGAAGACGCGAGGCCGCTCCTAGTCGGGATGGCCCACGGGGACCTGGCCCCCTCCGAGGAACCGGCGGTCCGGGAGCACCTCGCCTCCTGCGCCGATTGCCGCGCCGCGGAAGCCGACTACGGAAAGGTGCGGGCCCTCCTCCGCTCCGCCGGGCGGCGCGACGCGGACGGGGAAGTTCGCCCGCCGGAGCCCGCGGGGATCCTCCGGGTGGTGCTTCAGGCCCTCCTCGAAGGCAGGGCCTCGGGCCCGGACCCCGCCCCCGCCCCCCCCGCCGCGCCGGCCACCCTCGTCCCCTCGCCTCCGCGGGCGGGCGCGCGCCTCAGGCGCCTGCTCGGGCTCACCGCAGGTCTCGCCGTCGTGGCGTTCATCGCGTTTCCGCTTCGTCCCTCCGGCCGGCGCGAGGCGGTCCCCGGCCGGGATCGCCGCCTCGCCGGCCCCGTCCGGGTCGTGGAGTTGCCAGACCCGGATCGGCTCCTCGCCGGTCCCGTCCGGATCGAGGTCGAGCCGGAACGCCTCTCCGTCCTCGAGGTCGAGGGCTCCCGGATCGAGGCGCGCGGGCCCGCCGCCTACGTCGCGCGGCTCTGGGTCTCCTGGGAGTCCTTCGAGTCGGGCGCGGATCTGAAGACGAGGGCGTGGGCCTCCCAGACGGGGCTGGTCCTCGCCGGCTGGCCGATCCTCGAGGTCGCGGCGGTCTCGGGTCTGGTCACCGTCCAGCACGAGGGGCGGACCCTCGCCGCGGGCCCGGGGGAGGTCGTCTTCGTCACGCCGAACCGGTTCCCACTCCTCCGGGAGTGGCGCTGATCGGCCTCGGACGCCCTGGGGACGGACGCCGCCGGGGAGTCACCCCGGCGGTACCCCCCCCCTCCGGTCTCCGCCCTCCCCGGGACGGCCGATCGGTCCCCGATGGGCCTCGAACCGGGCGCGGATGGAGCTACTCCTCGAACGGCCCCGTCCGAGGGACGAAGACCCTGACCCTCGCGGCCATGACCCTCACGGTGAGCACGAAGTTGGCGCTCGCCCGTTTCTTCCTCGAGGAGTGCGAGGCGCTGCTCGGCCGCGCCTGGAAGATCCTCCGCCGCCTCGAGGAGGCGGAGGAGGCGGTCCGCGAGACGGCGCGCCAGGCGATCCGCTCTCTCGAGTCCGTCCACGACCCGGGCCGCATCCAGACCTGGGCGTTCCAGGCCCTCGAAGCGGAGTGCGAACGCCGCCTCCGGCGCCGCGAGCGGGACGAGGAGCGGGCGGCGGCCTCCGCCCCGCCGGACCGCGCGGCTGGCGCCGAAGCGCTCCGCGAGGGGGGCCCCGCCGACGGGTGGGGGGAGTCGTGCTGGGTCGACGACGTCGACGAGTTCGTCCGGCAGGAGGTCGAGGCCCTGCCTCCCGACCTGCGCGTGGTCGTCGAGCGCGCGGAGATGGGACGCGAGAGGCTCTCGGCCCTCGCCCGCGAGGTCGGGCTCTCGCGGGGCACCCTCGCGGACCGCAGGAACCGGGCGCTCGAGATCCTCCGCCCGCGCCTGACCGGGCTGATGAGGGGCACCCTGCGGTGAAGTGCGAGGAGGCGCGGCCGTCCCTCGTCGCGATGATGCACGGGGACCTCGCGCCGTCCGAGGAGCCGGCGGTCCGGGAACACCTCGGCTCCTGCGCCGGCTGCCGCGCCGCGGAGGACGAGTTTCACCAGGTCCGGGCCCTCCTGCGCGCGGTCGGGCACCGCGAGGCGAACCGATGGCCCCACCTCTGGGAGCGCGCCCAGATCCTGAAGGCGAAGGTCCAGGCCCTCTTCGACGCCGAAGTCGCCGTCCCGGACGCGGTGCACGTCTCCTCCTCGCCGGGCGCGGCCGCGGCCCCGGTCCCCCGCCCGCCGCACCCGAACCCCAAGCGCGCCCCCCTCCTCCTCCTGGCGCTCGCCGCGGCGGTGACGGGCGGGTTCCTCATCCGTCCGTCCGGTCCGAGGCGCGACCGCCTCGACGCCGAGCGCCTCCTCGCGGGCCCCGTCCGCGTCGAGGTCGAGCGCGATCGCGACACCCTCGTCCAGGTCGAGGGAACCCGGATCCAGGCGCGGGGACCCGCCGCCTACGTCGCGCGGCTCTGGCCCTCGAGGGATTCCTTCGAGCGGGACGCGGACGCCAAGTCGAAGGAGTGGGCCCTCGGCAAGGAGCTGGCCTTCTCCGCCTGGCCGATCCTCGAGGTCGTGGCGGTCGAGGGGCTCGTCACGGTGGAGAACGAGGCCGGGAACGTCATCGTGACGCCCGGGGAAGTCGTCTTCGCCCCGCCCCACCGGTTCCCCCTGATCCGGCAGTAGTCGGGCTCCGTCCCCCGGCGGCGGCCTTGCGCGAGGTCGGCTCCCGGGGTTGATCCGGGCGGGCTCGTCCATACCCTCCCTCCGCGACGAATCCCTCCCCCGATGGCCGCCGCCCTTCCGGTCGCCCTCCTCGCCCTCGCCGCGCAGGCCCCGACCTCCCGGCCGGAGGAAGGGTGGCGCACGGATCTCGAGTTCCTCGCGACGGAACTCCCCAAGCGGCACAAGGACCTCCACGCCCTCCTCCCCCGCGAAAAGTGGGAGGCCGAGGTCGGCCGCCTCCGCGAGGCGCTCCCCGGGCTCGAGCGCCGCGAGTTCGTCGTCGGACTGATGCGCCTCGTCGCCTCGCTCGGGGACGGGCACACCGCCGTCGGCTGGCCGGCCGAGGAGTCCCGGGTCTGCCCGATCGCGTTCGACTGGCTGGAGGACGGCGTCGTCGTCGCGGCGGCGAGGGCCGACGGGAAGGCGCTCCTCGGGAAGCGTCTGGCGGCGATCGAGGGGAAGCCGTTCGAGGAGGTCGCGCAGGCGCTACGGGGAGTCCTCGCGCACGACAACGAGCCGGGATTCCGCAACGGGGCGTCGGGGTTCCTCGCCGTCCCCGAGGTGCTCGAGGCGATCGGGGTCGCGCGGGGCGTCGACTCCGTCGAGTACGCCGTCGCCTCGGGAGGAGGGACCGAGGCGGCCCGGATCGCGTCGGTGCCGAGGGGGGAGGTCCCGAGGGAAGGGTGGGAGAGGGTCGCGCGCCCGATCCCGCTCTGCGAGGAGAGGCCGCGGGACGCCTTCTGGTACCGCTACCTCGAGGAGTCCCGGACTCTCTACCTCAAGTACAACGCGTGCCGCGACCCCGAGGGGTTCCGCGCGCTGGTCGGGGAGATCTGGAAGGAGGTCGAGGGGAAGCCCCTCGAACGCTTCGTCGTCGACCTGCGCCACAACGGCGGGGGGAACTCCGCCCAGTTCCGGCCCCTCCTCGAGCGGTTGAAGGAAGATGCGCGACTCCGCGGGAAGGGGGCGGTCTTCGCGATCGTCGGGCGCCACACCTTCTCCTCGGCCGTCATGAACGCGCTCGAGCTGCGCGCCCAGGTCCATGCGCGGATCGCCGGGTCCCCGACCGGCGGGAGGCCGAACCACTACGGCGAGGTGCGGACCTTCGCCCTTCCGAGCACGAAGCTGACCGTCCAGTACTCGACGAAGCACTTCCGGATGGTCGACGGGGATCCGGAGTCCGTGCCCCTCGACCTCCCCGCGCCGACGAGGATCGCCGACTGGCTCGCCGGGCGCGACCCGGCGCTCGAGGCGGTGCTCGCCTGGAAGCCGTAGGGACGGCGGCCCCGGGCGTCACCTTCGAGGCGCGTACCAGGAACCGCGCCGTCCGGCGGAAGCGACCTCCTTCGCCCGGAACCTCGCGATGCGCTCGATCAATCTCGTCGGCACGGGCCCCGAGAGCGGGAAGCGGATCGTCGCTTTCTCGACCTCGTAGGGCGCGAGGTCGTCCCCGAACGCGGCGAGGAGCCGGGCGGTCGCGGGATAGAGCGAGTAGTGCCGCTTCCAGCAGGCGAAGAAGAGCGCCCGTTGGCCGCCGACGTCGTGCGTCGGCACGTGGTAGGAGATCCGTTCCACGGCATTGGGGAGAGCTTTCCGGATGGCGCTCCGTACGAGAGCGAGGGCGCGTCGCGCGGCCGGCGGCTGCGCGGCGACGTACTCCCCCACCGACTCGAAGCGACCCATGTCAGCCCGCCGCTCCCGTCTGCGAGCCACGACTCTTCATCGAACGATGACTCGGCCCGATCGCCGGCGAGGGAGCCGCCCGCTCCCTCCTCCCGAGCGCGATCGCGCGCCAGGCGACGAGCGCCGCCCACGCGCACTGGCTGAGGAGGAGGAGCCGGTTCGCGTAGCCCACGAGCGCGATGACGCCGGCGGGCAAGGTGGTGACGGTCCCGGGCTTGGCGGAGCGAGTCTCGCTGGGGAGAGTTCCGATCATCAGGGCGAACGTCGCGGTCATGAGGACGACGGTCGCCCAGGTCGAATGGGCGGTCCAGAGGAGCGACCTCCTCGCGGCCGCCCACGCCGGGGCACGGCCGAGGCTCGCGCTGATCAGGACCGCGGCGACGGGAAAGGAAAGAACCCCGATCCCCCCCGCGAGCCCGTGGAGCGGATGGTGGATGTCGAACAGGGCGCCCATCGCCCCGCCGACGCCCGCCGCGACGAGGAAGGCGAGGCCGATCCGTCCGCCCCTCGTCGGGACCTGCGAGCGGATCGCGAAGGCGAGAGCCCAGGAGCCGAGTGCGCCGGACGCGAACATCAGGAGGAGCGCCCAGCCGTCCTTGCCGTAGGCGTACTCGCTCACCACCCGCCAGGAGGGATCGAACTCCGGGCTGAGGAGGTGCAGGCTCCCGAGGAAGGCGACCGAGGCCGCGACGGCCGCGAGCGCGAGGCGCGCCGCGGGCACGGAGAGGGCCGGCGTCGCGCGTCGGGTCGTTCCGAGTTCCATGGCCCGCCCTCCCTCAGCGGAGCGAGGCGAGCAGCTCGTCGAGCTGGTCGAGCGACTCGCGCGCGCCGTCCTCCATCCCCACCTCGAGGGCGCCGTCGAGCGCCTCCTTCGACGGATAGAATTCCCGCGACACCATGTGGGTCCTCCCCTCCCGCTCGTCGAACGTGACCGTGACGAGCGCCGCGCCCCCGGCCTCCGTCGGCCCGAAGGCCTGCGTGTAGACGAGGCGCGAGGGAGGGGAGATCTCCCGGTAGGTGCCCGAGAACTCGAACGCCTCGCCCGTGTCGCGCTTGAGCACGTAGCGGTACCGGCCGCCGACGCGGACGTCCGCCTCGCAGACGGCGAAGGAGACCCCGCGCGACTTGGGCGCCCACCAGCGCCCCACGTGCTCGGGCCGGGTCCAGGCGTCGAAGACGATGCGCGCG
>JAKEFM010000157.1 GCA_022616055.1 Planctomycetota bacterium | reverse complement strand
GGGATCGTGCCGAGGTCCGGCTCCTTCTCGACCACCTCCTGGCAGGGGCCGGAGCGCACCTCCTCCGGGAACACCTCGGAGAGGGACTTGAGCTTCGGCAGCATCGCGAGCTTGTCGAGGATCCCCTGCGGACGGCGGTCGAGGAGGCCCAGGACCTCCTCGGCGCGGGACTCCAGGTCCCTCAGGCGCTCCACGCCCAGGGCCATCCCCATGCGCCGCTCCGAGCCGAGGGCGTTGATGAGGACGGGGTACCGGGAGCCCTTCACCCTCTCGAAGAGGAGCGCCGGCCCCCCGGACTTCACCATCCGGTCGGCGATCTCGGTGATCTCGAGGTCCGGGTCGACCTCCGCCTTCACGCGGGCGAGCTCCCCCTCCTTCTCGAGGAGGCGGAGGAACTCCCGCAGGTCCTCGAAGGCCACCGGCGCGCCCGGCTTTCCGCTCAAGGCTTGACCCCCGTGTGGACCGTGACGATCCCGAGGCTCAGGTCGCGCACCCGCACGTCCCGGAGCCCCGCCTCCTCCATCATCCGGGCGAGCCGGTCCCGGTCGGGAAACGAAAGCACCGACCGCGGAAGGTACCCGTAGGCGTTCTGGCGGCTCCCGGAGACCAGGTTGCCGAGGAGCGGGAGGAGGAGGAGGAAGTAGACGTAGTAGACGAAGCGGAAGAGCGGGTTGGCCGGGCGCGTGAACTCGAGGACGACGACGCGCCCCCCCCGCCGCACGACGCGGGCCATCTCCCGGAGCCCGGCCCCGAGGTCCGCCACGTTCCGGATCCCGAACCCGACGGAGACCACGCCGAAGGCCCCGTCGCGGAACGGGAGCTTCAGCGTGTCGGCCACGGAGAGGCGGACGTCCGCCGCCTCGCGGCGCACCTTTCCCGACCCCAGGCGCACCATGGGCTCGCAGAAGTCCGTGCCCACCACCGCCCCGCCGACGCCGCGGGAACGGGCCCACTCGAGCGCCAGGTCCCCGGTCCCCGTGCAGACGTCGAGGACGCGGTCGCCGGGACCCGCGCGTGCCTCCTCCACCGTCGCCCGGCGCCAGCCCACGTCCCGGTTCGCGGAGAGGAAGTGGTTGAGGAGGTCGTAGCGCGGGGCGATGCCCG
>JAKEFM010000156.1 GCA_022616055.1 Planctomycetota bacterium | reverse complement strand
GGTAGAATCCCCGGCGGTCGAGTCGTCTCGGTTCCGAAAAGGGAGCGACCCATGAATCTCCTCCTCCTCGCTCTCGCCGCGGCTCCGGCGGGAATCCGCTCCGAGGTCAAGGTCGGCTCGGCCGCGCCCGGCGTGGCCGTCTCCACCTGGTGGAACGGGGGCCTCGAGGAGTCGACCGCGGACTTCAAGGGGGCGGTCGTCCTCCTCGAGTTCTTCGCGACGTGGTGAGGGCCCTGCGGGGCGATGGTGCCCCGCCTGGTGGAGTTCCACCAGAAGTTCGAGAAGAACGGCCTTCGCGTCGTCGCCCTGTCCAGCGAGGACCCGAAGCTGATCGAGGGGTACGTGGGGAAGAAGAAGATCCCGTACCGCGTCGGGATCGACGACGGCGGGAACGCCGGGAAGACCTACGGCGTGACCGGGATCCCGGCCGCCTTCGCCATCGGCCCCGACGGGAAGGTCCTCTGGGCCGGGCATCCGGCGGAGATCTCCGACTCGACCGTCGAGAAGTGGCTGCGCGGCGCGAAGGCGGGGGCGGCGGGCGCCTCCCCCGTCCGGGCCGCGTTCGAGAAGCGCGAGTTCGCCCGGGCCTGGAAGCTCGCCGAGGAGACCCTCGCGAGGCCCGACGCCTCCGCGGAGGAGCGCGCGCTCGCGGAGAAGGCCCGCGCGAAGATCCGCGAGCGGGCGGAGGCGAGGCTCGCCGCGGCGGAGGAGGCGATCGAGGCGAAGGACGTCCTCGCGAGCGAGGAGAACCTCGAGCCGGTGGCGAGGGAGTGCGCGGGCCTCGAGTTCGGCACGAAGGCGGCCGACCGCCTGGCCGAGATCCGCAAGGACCCCGCGCTCGCCCCCGAGTTCGCCGCGGCGAAGGGGCTCAAGACGATCCTCGCGGCCGAGCCGAACGCGAGGAAGTCGAAGGAGAAGCAGGCGATCATCGAGCAGCTGCGGACCTTCGCGGCGAAGAACAAGGGGACGACCTGCGCGGAGATCGCCCGGGCGAAGGCCGACGAGATCCAGGAGGCGCTCTCGAAGCACTAGGCCGCCCGCGGGAGGCGGACCTCCTAGTCCCGCCCGACCTCCTCGGAGAGGCGCCGGACGTCGGGGTTCCCCGGGTCGAGGTCGCGAGCCCGCGCGAGATCCTCCCGCGCGCCGGCGAGGTCGCCCCGGTCCTTGCGGAGCTGCGCCCGGAGGAGGCGCGCCCCCGCGAGGTAGGGCCTCGCCTCCAGGCAGGCGTCCAGGCAGGAGAGGGCGTTCCCCGTATCGCCCCGGCGGACCGCCAGGGCGGCGAGGTGGATCCACGCCGCCCCCTGCGCGGGGTCCGCGCCGACGGCGCGCTCGAAGAGGTCCCGGGCCCGGGCGTCGTTCCCGTGCGCGAACTCGAGGGCGCCGAGCTGTGCGAGGGCGTGGACCTCGGCCCGATTCGACGCGAGCGCGGCCTCGAGGAGAGCCCGGGCCCCGGTCGCGTCCCCCCGCGTCGCGGCGAGCGCCGCCCGTCCGACCCTCCGGTCGAGACCCGCCGGCGCGCCGAGGATCCGGTCGCGGTGGAGGAGGAGGAGCAGGGCCGCGGAGACCGGCGCCTGCGACCGGCGGATCTCCTCCGCCGACCTCGCCCCCGCGAGGGCCCGATCGAGCGGGTCGGTCGGCGCGATCTCGCGGCGCACCGTCTCCGGGGCCCCCGCCCCCGACTCCGGACCGCCACCGCCCCCGGAGACCGAGATGCGCAGGGTCTCCTCCAGCGCCGCGACGCCGGGCCGGTCCGGGTGGGCCGGGCGCGCCGCCCGGACGAGCCGGAGGGCCTCGGCGTCCTTCCCGGCGAGGAGCCCGACGAGTCCCTTCGCGAGGTCGTCCTCCCCGAACCCGAGGTCCGCCAGCCGACCCTCGGACAGGGCCGCCCCACCGAGGCGGAGCTCGACGATCCCCCTCGCCCTCTCGACCTCGGGAGAGGTCTCCTTCACCCCTCGCAGGTCGGCCTCGAGGCCCCGCCAGGCCTCCCCGCCGGGATCCGCCGACTCGGCGCGCGCCGCGAGCGCCTCGAACGAGCGGAGAGCCGACAGGTCCGCGCCCGCCCGGGTGAAGAGGGGCTCGATCGCGGGCGAGGCGAGGATCGCCTCGTAAAGGGCGCGGGCGAGGAGCCGGTAGCCCTGGAGGTTCGGATGGACCGGCTCGGTCCAGAGCGGATAGGGGGCGAAGCCATCGAAGAGCGCCGCGGTATCCGCCCCCGCACCCCGGAGGGCCGCCTCCCGCACCGCGGCGGCATAGGAGGCGCAGACGGGCTCGGTCGAGCGCTTCTCGGCGGAATGCGGAGGCACGGCGAGGACGAGCCCGATCCCCCTCGACCCGCACTCCGCCGCGAGGCTCTCCAGGTCGCGCCGGAACTCGGCGAGGGGGACGTTCACCGTGCCCGCCCCGGGGTGCCGCGCCGTCTCGGGGAAGGCCGCGCCGATCGCGCATCGAAGCGCGCGCGCGACGCGGGAGGAGTGGAGGAACCTCGTCCCGGGCCGGGAGAGCCGGGCGCTCACCTCCGCCACGGTCATCGGCGAGGCCTGGAACTCGTTGTGGCCGCCGTGGTACGCGACGAGGACGTCCGGACGCAGCGGGAGGATCTCGCGGAGGAACCGCCGGAGGCACTGGGTCGACGTGTAGGTGGGGACGCCGGCGTTCAGCACCTCGACCCTCCCCTCGCCGAAGGCCCTCGCGAACATCCCCCTCAGGAGGTCGGGGTACGAGCGCCCCGGGACCTCGCCGATCCCGAGGGTGGTGGAGTCGCCGAGGCACACCACCCGGATCGTCCCGGGGGTGCGCACGCGCGAAGCCTCCGGTCCGACCAGGCCGAGGGAATTGATGGGGTGGACGCCGAGCCGTCTCGGCCCCGGGCGCAGCCGGAAGAGGAGTTCCGGATCGAGCTCGGCGTGCTCCCAGGATCGGGCGAGCACGTCGTAGGGCACCGAGACCGGGAGCCCGATCCCGAGGAAAGGAGGCGGCCACCCGGCGAGCGCCAGGACGGCCTCGGCCGACCCGAGGAAGGCCGGGCCGACGAGGAGGGAGAGGAGGAGTCGGCCCCGAGCGGACTTCACGCCTGAGAGCGCCCCGCCCGCGCGAGGCGCGAGATCGTCGTCTCCGGTCCCGGCGAGGGGGGGCCCGGAGGGAGTCCGAGGAACGCCCTGACCCCTACGGCTGGACCGTGACCCGCAGGCCCTGCGAGGCGCTGAGGCCCTGCGGCCCGGCGACGTCGCCGAAGAAGGCCTGGGTGAAGACCTGCCCGCCCACGAGCGAGGCGTCGTCGGGGATCGGGAGCTCGAGCGCGCCGAGCCCCGTGCCGTCGGCCGGCATCGGGAGGAGGAACGGCCCGCCGCCGAAGTCGACGAGGAGGGTGATCCCCAGGATCGGGATCGAGGTCTGGCCGAGGCCGATCCCGAGGAGGCCGAACGCGTTCGGCGGCGCGCCCGTGCACGTGAGGGCGAAGAGGGGATTGCCGACGCTCGGCTCCGAGTTCCCCGCGAGCGCGAGGGGGCCGGAGGACCCGGGCGTCGAGGCGCCGTAGGGGAGGAGCCCCTCGTCCCCGTCGAGGACCCCGTCGAGGTCCCGGTCGATCCCGGCGCGCGTCCCCGAGCCGACCGGCACGGCGATCAGCGTGAAGGTCGAGGTCCCGGCGAGCGCCGCGTTCTTCATGTCGGTCCAGGAGAGGGCCGGGAGGGCCGCCTGGTCCGGCACGAACGCGCCGCCCGAGTAGCGCCAGCCGCGCGCGGTCCCGCCCGCGATCCCCTTCGCGACGAGGTCGCAGCCGCCCGCCGCCGACTGCGTCGAGAGGAGGGTGAAGTCGTCGGCGACGGCCGTCGAGTTCGCGTTCGCCTGGGTCACCGTCCGGCCATGGCCGACGACCGGCCTCGTCCCCGTGTCGAAGCAGAGGAGGAAGGCCTGGAGGTTCGCGCGGTTCGTCGCGGCGGTGGGGGTGTTGGCGGCGAGGCTCGAGAAGACCGGCGCCTGGAGGAAGTTCGTCAGCGTGTCGATCTGCCCGTCGTGGATGTAGCCGAAGCCCGCCCGCTGCGGCCCCGCGACGCGGTTGAAGCCGAGCTTCTCGTACATGTTCCGCAGCTGCGGGACCTTGAAGGGCTGGCTCTCCTGGAGGAGCGTGCCCGGGATGATCGACCGGGAGGTCCCGGTCGGGAGGGCGTGGCAGGTCGCGCAGGTGAGGATCGGGATCGAGGGGTTGAAGGGCTGGGTGTTGAAGAAGGTCTGGCCTGCCGCGGGGCTCCCCCCGGAGAGGGCCGCCGGGAGGGAATTGTCGAGGTTGCGGTTGGGATTGGGCGGGTACTGGATCGAGTTCACGAAGGCCGTGTAGTCGACCATGTCCCCCGCCGAGATCGCGCTCCCCCCCATCAGGTTGATGAAGGCGGGGTTGAACGCGGCGAGGTCGGCCCGGTCCCCGCGCCAGTGGAACGGCGAGGTCGCCGAGAGGCCCTTCAGCGACTGGGTCGTCATCGGCCCCTTCATCGGGTGCATCGTGAAGGAGGAGGGGATCAGGAAGGGGATCGGGTTGAAGAGGTTCGGCACCACCTCCATGCTCCCGCCGGGGTTCCCGAGGTCCCACGCGATGTGGTCCCAGTTCCCGTCGATGTGGCAGGCGGCGCACGACATCGTGCCGTTCCCCGAGAGCTTCGCGTCGTAGAGGAAGCCGCGCCCCTCGCGGACGTACCAGGGCTCGGGGTCGCTCGCGGCGAGCGGCTTCTCGCCGAGGACCGTCCGGGAGACGGTGTCGATCGTCTGGAGGGTCTGGGAGAGGCGGTTGATCACGTAGAGCCGCGGCTGGCTCGGGTGGTGGGCGAGGCCGCGCGGCCCCCTCTTGTTGCGGGGATCGACCCCCGTCCCCGGCGCCGGGCCGATCTCGATCCGGTCGATCACGGCGCCCGTCGCGTCGAGGACGCCGATCCGGTCCGTCCCGAAGGCGGCGACGTAGAGGGTCGTCCCGGACGGATCCCAGGCGAGGTCGACCGGCTGGGCGAGGGCGATCGACTGGGCGGCGGGGTTGGGGAAGAGGGAGTAGTCGAGGCCCGGGTTGAGGTCGATCGCCGTCAGCGCCGGCGTCGGACCCGGCACGATCCTCGTCACCCGGTTGTCGACCGCGTGGCCCCGCAGGACCGGCTCGAAGAAGACGAGGTTCCGCGCCTCCGTGTTCGCGACCCAGAGCTCCGACGTCCCGGGGCGGGGGGCCAGGGCGAAGTTGATCGTGCCGACGGCCGCGTAGTTCGCGAGGATCGCCCCTGTGTTCGCGTCCATCTCGACGACGTCGTAGTCGGGGAGCGTGTGGGGGAGGAGCGGGTCCCAGGCCGGGTCGGTCGCCGAGACGATGCGCGCCACCTCCGGCGGGGAGGGGAGGGCGGGGTTCGTCGGCGGGGACTGCGGGGGGGAATCGTCGACGAGGAGGATCGTCGAGCCGTTGCCCGACTCCGTCACCGCCGCCCAGACCTTCGAGCCGTCCGCGCTGACGGCTAGCGCGCGCGGGTCCTCGCCGAAGATCGGGATCGTCTGGAGGAGCGCGCGGGTCGCGACGTCGAAGACGCGCACCTCGTTCGACTGGGAGACGCTCACGAACGCGCGCGGGGGACTCCCCGCGAACACGACGTCCGCGGGCTCGTCCTCGCACGGGATCGTGTCGAGGACGACCCCCTGGGAGACGGAGACGACGCTCACCGAGTCGCCGAGGTGGTTCACGACCCACACCTCGTCGGCCGTGCGCGGAGCGACCGAGACCGGCTCGGCCCCGACCGGGATCTCCTTCAGCAGGACCGGGGCCGCGGGGTTCGCGAGGGAGAACACCGCCAGGCGCCCGTCGGGGGTGTTGACGGCGTAGAGCCTCGACCCGTCGGCCGAGAGCCGCACCGGGTGGACGTGGGGGCTCTCGTAGTTCGTGTAGGCGGGCTGGGCGGGAGCGGGCGCGGCGAGGAGGGCAGCGAGGACGGCGGCGGTCGGCAGGCGCATGGAGTCCTTCATCCGTGAAGGGCCCGACCGGCGGGCGTCCCCGGTCCGGCGGGCCGCTAGGAGCCTAGGACGACATCCGGACGGTCGCAAGTTCCCCCGAGGGAACGAAGAGGCGGGGCGCCCCCCAGGGGGCGCCCCGCTCGATGGAACGGATGGAGAGAGGCGGACCTAGATCCCCGCCTCGATCTTGAGGCCCGCGGTGAGGGCGATCCCGCCCGCCACCGGCACCGGCCCCATCGGGTCGAGGACCGCCCACTGCTCGTAGAGCGTCGCCCCCACGAGCGCTATCGAGAGGGGGATCGGCAGGGTCACGGAGCCCTGGCCGCTCGGACTCACCACGACCGCGCCCGAGGCCGCGAGCGTCGAGAAGAGGTCCGCGTAGACCGTGCAGGGGCCGAAGGGGATGCTCGCCTGCCCGAGGCAGAGGAAGTGGATCGCGATCGTGCCGGGCAGCGCGTTGCCGAGCGTCACCTGGAAGAGGGTGTTCCCCAGCTGGGGCGGGCCGTTCGTCCCGATCGTCGGCACCCCGTTCGTCCCGGCGCAGCCGGTCCCGATCTCCGTCAGCCGCGCCCGCGGCGTCTGGATGAAGATCTTGTTCCCGCCGCTGTAGGCGCCGCCCGCGTTCTGGGACCCGAAGGAGATCCACAGGTCGAGCCAGCCGTCGCCATTGACGTCGAGGAAGTTGTGGTCGTACGTTCCGAGCTGGTTGTAGTTCTGCTGGATCGCGCCGTAGGGGTTCGAGAGGAGCGTCGGGGTCGTGCTCGGGTAGTTGTTCCGCAGGAGCGAGAACCGCCGCGAGAAGCCCGGGATGTCGACGTCGACGTCGGACACCCCCACGTCGAGGTCGCCGTCCCCGTCGACGTCGGCGAAGTGGGGATTCGCGTTGAACCCGCCCGTGTTCGCGCTCTCCGTCGTGCTGAACTGGTGGATCGTCCAGGCCGCCGCGGTGTGGGAGGCGAGCCCGCCGGGGTTGAGCTCGTACTGGTCCTGCGGGTCCTGGCAGAAGTACATGTCGAGGTCGCCGTCGTTGTCGAGGTCGGCGGTCCCGACGTCGTAAACGGCGCTGGCGGAGAGGACCGTCTGGGAGTTGAAGCTCCCGGTGCCGCTGTTCCAGACGATGTGCATCGAGCCGGCCTGGCCGCGCACGAGGTCGCCGTCCCCGTCCCCGTCGACGTCCCCGATGAAGGCCGAGGTGCCGAAGCCCGACTCGGCGAACGCGGCGGGGAGGTTGGGGGTCGTCATGTCCGTGAAGACGCCGGTCCCGTCGTTGAGCCAGATCCGGTCCTCGAGGGTGTTCAGGTAGTCGGCGAAGAAGATGTCGGGCATCCCGTCGCCGCTGAAGTCGCCGACGCCGAGGCCGCAGAACCTCGGCGGGATCGGCAAGGGCGGGGTGCGCCAGTTCTCGAGGGCGACTCCGGCCCAGAGCCCCGAGCCGTTCGTCCCCTGGTTCATCAGGATGTCGGGGGGGTCGGAGAAGGTGTTCGCGACGACGACGTCGTTCCAGCCGTCGCCGTCGAGGTCGACGATCTCGACGGCGCGGGAGTCGGACGGGAGGAGGAAGTCCGGCGCGAGGGTCGCCGTCATGTCCGTCATCACGCCGTTGTCGTTGATGAACAGGACGTTCGGCATCGGGCCGGCCACGGTGAAGGGGAACTTCCGGACGACGATCACGTCCTCGTCGCCGTCGTTGTCGATGTCCCCGACCGCGACGTCCTTCTCCTGCGGGTCGGCGGTCCCGACGCCCGGGGCCGAGACGAGCCGCGTCGCCGTCTGGTCGGAGAACTGGACCCAGGCGGGGACCGTCTGGGCGGCGGCGGCGCCGGCGAGCAGGGAGGGCGCGCCGAGGTAGGCGAGGAAAGCGAGAGACCGATTCATCGGAGACTCCTCGTTCGGGGCGGAGGGTCCGGGGGGGCCGGGGGCGGAACGCCGATGTTCCGCCCGATCCGGCCCTCCGTCAATGGAGACGGGCGGGGAGACGGGGCTCCCCATCCGCCCTTTCCCCCCTATCCGTACCTTTCCCCCCGGCCGGGGCTCCGGGGGGGGGACCCTCAGATCCCGGCCTCGATCTTCAGGCCCGCGGTGAGGGCGATCCCGCCCGCCACCGGCACCGGCCCCATCGGGTCGAGGACCGCCCACTGCTCGTAGAGCGTCGCCCCCACGAGCGCCATCGAGAGGGGGATCGGCAGGGTCACGGAGCCCTGGCCGCCCGGGCTCACGACGACCGCGCTCGAGGCCGCGAGCGTCGAGAAGAGGTCCGCGTAGACCGTGCAGGGGCCGAAGGGGACGTTCGTCTGCCCGAGGCAGAGGAAGTGGATCGCGATCGTGCCGGGCAGCGCGTTGCCGAGCGTCAC
Organism: Planctomycetota bacterium; assembly: GCA_022616055.1. Classification (GTDB taxonomy): domain Bacteria; phylum Planctomycetota; class UBA1135; order UBA1135; family JAKEFM01; genus JAKEFM01. The sequence continues at coordinate 19,327 of JAKEFM010000156.1, read as the reverse complement.
CTGGAAGGTGGCGTTCCCCAGCTGCGGCGCGCCGCTCGTGCCGATCGTCGGCACCCCGTTCGTCCCGGCGCAGCCGGTCCCGATCTCCGTCAGCCGCGCCCGCGGCGTCTGGATGAAGACCTTCTGACCGCCCGAGGTGTTGCTCGTGCCGTGGGCGATCCAGAGGTCGAGCCAGCCGTCGCCGTTGACGTCGAGGAAGGCGTGGTCGTAGGTGCCGAAGATGTTGAAGTTCTGCGGGGCCCCCCCGTAGGGGCTCGCGAGGAGCGTCGACCAGGGGGCGAGGGGGTTCCCGTTCGAGCTGTTCCGCAGGAGGGAGAACCGCCGGTCGAACCCGCTCACGTCGACGTCGACGTCCGAGACGCCGACATCGAGGTCGCCGTCGCCGTCGACGTCGGCCATGTGCGGCATCGAGTTGAAGCCCCCGGTGTAGGGGCTCTGCGTGCTGCTCAGCTGGCCCGTGGTCCAGCCCGGCGTCGAGTGCGCGGCGAGCCCGTTCGGATTGCGGTCGATCTGGTCCTGGGGGTCCTGGGCGAAGTAGAGGTCGAGGTCCGCGTCGTTGTCGAGGTCCCCGACCGTGAAGGCGTAGACGGAGACCCCCGACGGGACGGTCATCGAGTTGAAGACGTTCGAGCCGTTGTTCCAGACGATCGCGCACGACCCGACGGAGTTCTTGACGAGGTCCCCGTCCCCGTCCCCGTCCATGTCCGCGATCGCGCAGGTCGAGTTGAATCCCGACTGCGCGTACGTCGAGGGGAGGTTCGTCGCGGTGACGTCGACGAAGACTCCCGCGTTCGCGGCCCCGAGGTTGAACCAGAGGCGGTCCTCGAGGCCGTTGTTGTAGTCCCCGAAGAAGAGGTCGGGGTAGCCGTCCCCGTTCGCGTCGCCGACGCCGAGGCCGCAGAAGTGCGGGAGGGCGGGGAGCGTCGGGAAGCGCCAGGCCTCCTCGTCGAAGCCGGCCCACCCGGTGGGCCCGTTGCCGAGGTTCATCAGGATCCGGGGGGCGTCCCCGGCGCTGTTCGCGATCACGATGTCGAGCCAGCCGTCGAGGTCGACGTCGACGAGCGCCCCCTTCCGCGCGTTGCTCGCGACGTTGAGATCGGCGGCGTAGGTGGCCGTCTCGTTCGTCATGACCCCTCCCTCGTTGAGGAAGAGGACGTGCGGGCGATCCCCCGTCGGGCTCAGCATCACGCTCGTGAAGGGCTCCTTCCGCACGACGAGGAGGTCGGTGTCCCCGTCGTTGTCGACGTCCCCGGTGGCGAGGTGCTTCTCGGCGGGGTCGGAGATGCCGAGGAGCACGGGCCCCGAGATCCGGGTCGTCGACTGGTCGCTGAAGGCGACCCATGCCGGGACCTGGGCCCCGGCGGGCGGGGACGTCCCGAGGAGGACGACGAGGGCGACCAACGCGAGGAAGGCTGCGGACTTTCTCATGGCGCGACTCCTCTCGGCGGGCGTCGGATCGAGCGAGGGGGGGGGCGAGGGAAGCGCCGACATGGTCGGGCCCTTCCGGGCGCCCGTCAACCGGTGGGAGGAGGTGGAATCCCCGCCCCCCGGCCACGCTACGATCGCGCCCCCTCCGCGGTCCTCCCCGAGCCTCGGCGAGGACGCCCGGCCCGATTCCCCCCGCCACCCTCCTGATCGCGCTCGTCCCGTCGGCGGCGTCGGGCGGGATCCGGTTCCGGATCGCCGAGGCCCCGCCGTTCCAGCACGTGAACGGGGCCTGCGGGAGGCGCTACCTCCTTGAGACGATGGGGTCGGGCGTCGCCCTCTTCGACGCGGACGGGGACGGCGACCTCGACCTCTTTCTCGTCGACGGCGCGAGGCTCCCCTGCTGCCCCGCGACCTCCGGGCCCGCGACCCGCGACCGCTACTTCGAGAACCTCGGGGGAGGCGCCTTCCGGGACGCGACGGAGCGGTCCGGCCTCGGCGACCCCGGCTACGGCATGGGGGTCGCCGTCGGGGACGTCGACGGAGACGGGCGACCCGACGTCCACGTCGCGAACTTCGGGCCGGACCGCCTGTTCCGCAACCTCGGGGAGGGACGATTCGAGGACGTCACGGGCCCGGCCCGGGTCGGCGACCCCCGGTGGGGGTCGAGCGCGGCCTTCGGGGACTTCGACCGCGACGGCGACCTCGACCTCCTCGTGGCGAACTACCTCGACTTCACCGTCGCGACGCACCGCGACTGCACGGCGGCGAACGGGATCCCCGTCTACTGCGACCCCGACGCCTACGGCCGGGTCGGGAGCGTCCTCTACCGCAACGCGGGGGACGGCACCTTCGAGGACGCGACCGAGGCCTCGGGCGTCGGCCTGCCGGGGAAGGCCCTCGGCGTCGTCTTCGCGGACCTCGACCTCGACGGGGACGGGGACCTCTACGTCGCGAACGACGGGGTCGAGAACTTCCTCTTCCGCAACGACGGGAGGGGAGTCTTCGAGGAGGACGGGCTCGTCTCGGGGGCGGCCCTCTCCGACCGCGGCTTCGCGCAGGCCGGCATGGGGGTGACGGCGGGGGATGCGGACGGCGACGGGCTCCCCGATCTCCTCGTCACGAACCTCTCCGGCGAGACGAACGCCTACTACCGCAACCTCGGCCCGGGGGGCTTCGTCCACCGCTCCCAGGCAGCGGGCCTCGGGGCGCCGAGCCTCCTCGACACGGGCTTCGGCGCCGAGTTCGCCGACTTCGACCTCGACGGAGACCTCGACCTCCTCGTCGCGAACGGCCACGTCCTCGACAACGCGGAGCGGGTGAGCGACGTCCTCCGCTCCCGCCAGCTCCACCGCCTCTACCGCAACGAGGGGGGGCTCTTCCGCGAGGCGACGGCGGAGGCGATCCCGCCGGAGGCGTCCGAGGGGTTCGGCCGCGGACTCGCCGTCGGCGACTTCGACGGGGACGGCCTCCCGGACGTCGTCGTGTCCCACTGCGGGGGGGCTCCGTTCCTCTACAGGAACGCGTCCGGAGGAGGAGCGCGGGGCGTCCAGATCCGGCTCGTGGGGACGAGGAGCAACCGCGACGGGATCGGCGCGCGCGTGGAGGCCCGCGTCGGGGAGAGACTCCTCGTCCGGGAGGTCGTCGGAGGAGGCTCGTACCTCTCCCACTCCGACCGGACGATCCTCCTCGGCCTCGGCTCCGCGCCCGAGGCGCGCGAGGTGACGGTCCGCTGGCCCTCGGGGGCGGTCCAGCGGCTCGGATCCCTCCCCGCGGGCGGGCTCCTCGTCCTCCGTGAAGCGGAGGGGGCCGGGCGTTGATCCCCCTCGCCACTCTCCTTCTCGGCCTCCAGGACCCGGTCGCGCCCGCGCGCGCCCTCCTCGAGGAAGGGAGGTTCGCGGCGGCGGCTTCCGCCCTCGAGCCCCTCGGGGTCAAAGAGGGAGCGTCGCCCGATTCCCTGGCGCTCCTCGCCGAGGCCTGGGTCGCCCTCGGCCTCCTCGACCGGGCCGAACCGCTCCTCGGTCGCCTCTCCACGGAGTCCTCGCCGAGCCCGGAGGCCCTGGTTTCCCTCGCGGAGCGCCTCGCGAGCGCGGGACGGATCGGCCGGGCGGGAGTCCTCCTCGACTCGGCGCTCGCCCGTCGTCCCGACGATCCGGTCCTCCTCCTCGCCGCCGCGCGGCAGCGCTACGGCCTCGGCAAGCCGGACCAGGTCCTCGACTTCCTCGCTCGCCCGGGAGCGCCCTCGGGGTCCGGCGCGGAGTACCTTCGCGGCGCCTCCCTGCGGTCCCTTGGACGGGAGGCCGAGGCCGAGACGGCCCTTCGCCGCGCGGTCGCCGCCGAGCCCCGGCACGCCCCTTCACAGGAGGAGCTCGGCCACCTCCTCGAGGGAAAGGGGGACCTCGAGGGCGCGCTCCGTTCCTTCGAGGCGGCGCTCGCGGCGGACGCGGACCGTCCCGGAGCCGCCGGCGGACGCGCCCGCCTCCTCGCCCGGCTGGGGCGCCGCGAAGATGCGGATCTCGCCTTCGTCCGGTTCCGGGTGATCCACGCCTTCGAGGAGGCGCGCAAGGACCACGAGACCAGCGCGCGCGAGCATCCGGAACAACCGGGGGCTTGGCTCGCGCTCGGGGACTTCCTTCTCGAGAACCGCCAGGTCCGGGAATCCCTCCCTCCCCTCCGCCGCGCCCTCGAGCTCGCGCCCGACGACGCCCGGGCCATCGAGTCCCTCGCGCGCGCCCGCGCCGCTCTCGGCGAGTCCGAGGAGTCCGAGCGGATCTACGGCGACCTCCGCCGGCGGTTTCCGGACCGGGGCGACCTGGCGCTGCGCCTCGCCGAGGTCCGGGAGGAGCGCGGCGCACCCGAGGGCGAGGTCGCCCGCCTCCTCGAGGAGTCGGCGCGACTCGGCTGCCAGGAGGCAGCCCTCGACCTCGCTCTCGGCCGAGCGGACCTCCGCGCGGGCCGCCCCGAGGACGCGCTCCGGCGTTTCCGGGAGGCAACGAGCCGCGAGGCCGGGAACGCCGAGGCGTGGCGGACGCTCGGCTTCGCGCTCGAGAGTCTCGGCCGGAAGGACGAGGCGGAGCGCGAGCTGCGGACCGCTCTCGAGCGCGATCGGTCGAACCCCGCGCCCCGCCCCGCGCTCATCCACCTCCTCGAGGGGCGGGGGAGGACCGCCGAGGCTGCCCGGGAGCGGGCCCTCTACGAGCGACAGGTTCTCGAGTCGCGTCTCCGGTCCGTCCGTCGCTGAAGGGTCTCGGCGACGAGCGGGGTATGCTTCCCCGCCTTTCGCGCCCCCCCTCCCGCCTCCGGCTCCCCTTGCTCTACGACATCCCCGAGATCCAGCGGCACTACCGCCGCATCCTCGAGGACAAGCCGAAGGAGTACTACGAGCGGTTCGACCCGACGATGCTCGAGCGGCGGCCCCTCGTCGCCGCGCTCGTCGACCGGGTCTTCGCCCGCGTCTTCCCGAAGAAGGTCCCCCTCCTCCTCGACGTCGGCTGCGGGACCGGCTTCTACTATCCCCTCCTCGCGAAGTACGCCGACCGGCTCGTCGGGGTCGACGTCTGCGTGCCGATGCTCGACCTCGCGAAGGAGCTGATCCGGAGCAAGGGGCTGAAGAACGTCGAGGTGCGGGAGTCCTCCGCCTTCGACCTCCCCTTCGGCGAAGCCTCGGTCGACGGGGTCCTCTCCTTCGACTTCCTCCACCACGCCCCCGGGGTCCCGCAGGCCGCCGCCGAGATCCACCGCGTGCTCAAGCCGGGCGGCCGCTACACCGCCTTCGAGCCGAACATCCTCAACCCCTCGATCGCCTGGTACCACCTCCGGCGCCGCAACGAGTGGGGGCTCTACGCCCGCAACCGCTTCACGGTCCCGCGGATCTTCCGGAAGCGCTTCGCCGAGGTTCGCCTCCTCCCCGACAACACGATCATCTCCTACCTCTCGCCGCGCACGCTCCCGATCTACAACGCGCTCACGGCCCTCACCCGGATCCCTCCCTTCCACCTCCTCACCTTCCGCTACATCCTCTCCGCCACGAAGGCCGCCGCCCCGCGTTGACCGAGCCCGCCCCGGACGCAAGGAGCCGGCGGCCCCCTTCCCGCCTCGCGGGCCTCCTCTTCGCGGGGTTCCTCCTCGCGATCCTCGTCGCGCTCTTCCACCGCTCCCTCCTCGGGGGGCGCCTCCTCGCGCAGTCGGACAACCTCTACCTCTACCCTCCCTGGAGCGCCTCCAGGCCCGAGGGACTGCGCCCGCAGAACCCGGTCCTCTCCGACCAGACCCTCGTCTTCCTCCCCTGGTACCGGTTCGAAGAGGAGTGCGCCAAGCGAGGAACCCTTCCCCTCTGGAACCCGAGCGCCTACGCGGGCACCCCGCAGCTCGGCAGCGGGCAGTCCTCCTTCTTCTTCCCGCTCCGCTGGATCCGCGCGATCGGCGGCGACCCGAACGGGGCGGCGCTCTACGCAGTCCTCCGGCTCTTCCTCGCGGGGCTCTTCGCCCACGCCTATCTCCGGACCCTGCGACTCTCCCCCCTCGCCGCCTCCTTCGGCGGCCTCTCCTGGTCCCTCTGCGGCTTCCTCGTCGTCTGGCTCAACCACTGCCAGTCGAACGTCGCCCTCTTCGCGCCGCTCCTACTCCTCCTCGTCGAGCGGATCGCCGCGCGGCCCGGCCCGCGCCCGATCGCGCCCCTCGCCCTCGTCGTCGGCCTTCAGTTCCTGGCCGGCCACTTCCAGACCTCGCTCCACCTGCTTCTCGGCGTCGGCCTCTACGCCCTCGCCCGCGCCTTCGTCGCGCTCGGACCCGAACACCCGCGCCTGAGCGCGCGCGGCCTCCTCTCCTGCGCCCTCGGCCTCCTCCTCGGAACCGGGCTCGGAGCGATCCAGATCGCGCCGTTCCTCGACTACCTGAAGGACAGCGCCGCGCGCCGCGTCTTCTCCGAGGTCGAGCAGGTCCCGGTCCCGCCGGGAGCGTCCTCCATCGCCTGCCTCGCCGCCCCCGACCGATTCGGCAATCCGGCCGCCGGCGACTACCGCGGACCCGAGGGGCCGAACCTCAACTACAACGAGCTGAACGGCGGCTGGGCCGGTCGCCTCGCCCTTCTCTTCTCCTTCGGCTCTCTCTTCCTCGCCCGGCGCCATCGGCTCATCCCGATCTTCGGGGCCTTTTTCCTCCTCGCCGCCGCCGTCGTCTGGCGCGTCCCGGGCTTCGCCTACTCCCTCGCGCGCGCGATCCCCCTCCTCGGCTCGACGAAGCTGATGCGCCTCTCCCTCTTCGTCGCCCTCTCCCTCTCCATCCTCGGCGCGCTCGGCCTCGACGCCCTCCTCGCGCGGCTCCGCTCCGCGAGGGCCCGACTCGCCGTCGGCCTCGGCGCGATTGCCCTCGCGGCCGTCGACCTCTTCTCCTTCGCCTTCGGCTACAACCCCGAGATCGAGCCGGCGCAGAACTTCCCGACGACTCCGGCGATCGAGTTCCTCCAGCGCGACCGCGGTCTCCCTCGCATCCTCGCCCAGCCCGGCGTCCTCCCTCCCAACACCCATCTCGCCTACGGCCTCGCCTCCGCCTCCGGCTACGACTCGGTCGAACTCGAGCGATACCGCGCCCTCGTCTCCCTCCTCTCGAGCGATCCGAACGGACGGTTCTTCCTGAAGGAGATCCGCTACTTCGACCGCCCCGACTCGCCGCTCCTCGACCTCCTCGGCGTCAAGTACGCGATCCTGCCCGAGAAGCAGGGCCTCGACCCCGGGCGCTGGCGTCTCGCCTACGACGGAGAGGTCGCGATCTACGAGAACCTGCGCGCGATGCCGCGCGCGTTCGTCGCGAAGGACGTCGTCGTCGTCCGCAGTCCCGACGTCGCGCTGGGTTTCCTCGCCTCCCCGGCGTTCGATCCAATCACCGTCGTCCTCGAGGGGCCGACCGACTGGCAGGAAGCGGACATGGCCGGAAGCGAGGTCGAGGTGACCTCCTACGAGCCAAGTCGCGTGCGGCTCCGCGCGAGGATGAGCGCGCGCGGGTTCGTCGTGCTCGCCGACGCCTACCACGACGGCTGGCGCGTCCGCGTCGACGGGGAGGGGCAGAAAGTCTGGATCGCCGACCACGCGCTGCGCGCGGTCCTCGTCCCCGAGGGGGCACACGAGATCGAGTTCGCCTACGAGCCCGTCCTCTTCCGGGCCGGGATCTGGATAACCGGCTTTTCCGCTTTGGGCGCCCTGCTCCTCCTCCTCCGGCGCGGATCCGCCCCCGCCTCCTGACGTCGGACCCCGCCCCCCCCGCGCTTTCCCCCCTCCGAACCCGCGCTAGACTCGTCCTTCGCTTCGAGCCCGCGGGTTCCCGACGCGGGCTCCTTTCGAACGGAGGGACGACGATGTGCGGACCGCGCTCTCTCCCGGTGGTCGCGATGTGGGCGGCCGTCCTCGCGACGCCGGCCTTCGCCCAGACCGCCTCGTTCGAGGATCTCCACCGCCTGCTCTCCTGGGACGCGGGTTCTGCAACCAATGCGGTGGCGCTCGGCGACCTCGACGCCGATGGTGATCTTGACGCCGTCTTCGGCGTGGACAGCGCCTTCTCGACGATCCCGTCGCTGCGGGACCGGATCTTCCTGAACGACGGCCTCGGGCGCCTGGGCCTGGCGGCCGGGAACCTCCCCCCCGTCGTCGACGACACCAACGACGTCGCCGTCGGAGACCTCGACGGGGACGGAGACCTCGACCTGCTCTTCGCGAACGACGGTCAGGAGCGACTCTACGTCAACGACGGGTCGGGCGTCTTCTCCTCGTCGGCGACCCCGTTCCCTTCGTTCTTCTCGAACTTCACGGCGAAGGTGCTCCTCGGGGACGTCGACGGGGACGCGGATCTGGACGTGCTCTCGGCGAACTCGAGCGAGCAGCACCGGCTGTACCGGAACGACGGCGCGACCGTCTTCGCCGACGTGACGTTCCTGCTCCCCGCGAATCCGAGCGCCCCCACGGCTCTCGCGTTCGGCGACCTGGATGGAGACGGAGACCTGGACCTACTGGGCCCCGGTCTCCTGTACCTCAACAACGGCGCCGGCTTCTTCTCGAATGCCTCGGGGCAGGTACCGTCCCCCACCTCATTCCTCGGTGCTCTCGCCGTGGGGGACCTGGACGGCGACGGCGATCTCGACGGGCTCCTCGGAGGGTTCGCCCCCTTCTTCCCCTCGCCCTCTCCGATGCCGCTCACCGTCTACGAGAACGACGGCACCGCGGTCTTCACGCAGACGACGCTTCCGGTCGCGGCCCAGGCGACCTCCCTCGCCCTCGGCGACCTCGACGGGGACGGGGATCTCGACGCTCTCGTCGGAACCCAGGGGAGTAGCGGGAAGTTCTTCCTGAATCTCGGCCAGAACCTGGTCGCCCTGAACGACGGCGCGGGGGGCTTCTCGAGCGTCCCCACGTCCCTCGACGCTCCGCCTTCCACGACGTTCGACGTCGCCCTGGGCGACCTCGACGGAGACGGAGACCTCGACGGGGTCGTCGGCAACATCCACTTGCAAGGCCAGACGAACCAGGTCTACCTGAATGACGGGGCCGGGACGCTCCGAGACTCGACGGGCCAGGTATCCCCCATGCCCACGAACGTGGCGGCGGTCGCCCTGGGCGACCTCGACGGGGACGGAGACCTCGACGCCTTCTCAGCGGGGACCGGGTACGGCGTCAGCGGGGGACCGAGCCGGGTCCTCCTGAACGACGGTGCCGGCGGTCTCGAGTTGGCCGCAATTCAGCCGCCGGGGTTGATCCGCGCGGCGGATGTCGCCCTCGGCGACGTGGACGGGGACGGAGACGTCGACGCGTTGGTCCTGGGGTTCCCGGGCCTGGGTTCCGGCTCCCACCGGTTCTACCTCAATACAGGAGCGGCGGCGTTCACGGACGTGACCGGCCAGTTCCAGGGCGGCCTGGGCCTCCCGTCGCGGGCGGCTCTCCGGGACATGGATGGGGATGGAGACCTCGACGCGGTGCTGGCGGGCGCGCCCTCCGCAACGCCGTCCACCAACCTCGTCCTCGTGCGGAACGGCGGCACGGGCGTGTTCACCCAGGAGGCGGGGGCCTTCCCGCCGGGCACCCTGGGAACACGCGACTTCGCGGTCGGCGACATCGACGGCGACGGGGATCTCGACGTCTTGGCCGGCGGCCCCGGCTCCTGTCTGTTCCTGCCCTGCCTCCCAGCCCCGGTCCGGCTCTATCTCAACGACGGGTCGGGGGCCTTCGCCGACGCGAGCGCCCAGGTCCCCGCGCTCCCCAACAACACGGTGGGCGTGGCGCTGGGCGACGTCGACGGGGACGGAGACCTCGACGCCTACATCGCCAACGGGACGGGCGACCCGGGTTTCCCTCAGGATCGCCTCTATGTCAACGACGGGACCGGCACCTTCGCCGACGCGACGAGTCAGGTCCCCGTCGAGAATGGGGTCGCGGGTCCGGTCACTCTCCTCGACGTCGATGAAGACGGGGACCGCGACGCGTGGATCGCGGCCTTCCCCCCCCCTCAGCTCTACCTGAACGACGGCTCGGGCGTCTTCTCCGACGCCTCGGCGGGGTTGCCGGTCGGCTGGTGCAGCGCTTCGAGCATCGCCGGCGGGGACCTCGACGGCGACGGGGATCCGGATCTCGTCCTCGCCGATTCGGGAAGAGTGCGGGTTCTCTTGAACCTCACGCGCCAACTCGCCTGGCGGGCCCTCCCGCGGATCGGGAAGCCCGTCACGTTCGACATTCACGGACCTGCTTGGGGCGCCTGGTTCCTCGTTGCCGCGGCCGGGACGGGGAACACGCCGATCCCGCCGCTAGGGGTGATCCGCCTCGACCTCGCGACGCTGATGCCGCAATTCGGCGGCCTGCTCGACGCGCAGGGACATGTGGCGGTCACGTACCAGGTGCCCGCGATGCCCGCTCTCGTCGGACAGAGCCTCTACTGGCAGGCGGTCGTCGTCGGTCCCGCGAGACTCACGAACCTCGAGACGACGACGTTCACGAACCTGTGAGGAGGAGAAGAACGATGCCCCTCCCTCGCTCTTCCCTCGCGGCCGCCGGGCTCGTCGCGAGCCTGGCGTCATCTGTCTCAGCACAGCCTCCGCGATTCGCCGACCTCCACCGGATGCTCCCGTGGGAGCCGAGCGCCGCCGCCCACGCCATTGCGGCAGGCGACGTGGACGGGGACGGGGACCTCGACTTCCTCCTCGGCTACGACCAGCCTTCGGTCATCTTCTCCTCGACCGGGCAGCAGAACCGGCTCCTGTTGAACGCCGGCTCGGGTCGCTTCACGGACGCCACCGGAAACCTGCCGCAGATCCTCGACTCGACGCGCGGGCTCGCCCTGGGAGACGTCGACGGAGACGGCGACCTCGACGCCCTCCAGGTCAACGACACGGGCGGATTCGGGCCGAGCGGAATCCTCCTCAACGACGGCACCGGCGTCTTCTCGCAGGCCCCCGCGCCGCTGCCGGTGGGGTCCGCCAACCCCTCCGGGGGCGCCTTCGGCGACGTCGACGGGGACGGCGACCTCGACGTCGCGGTCGCGGGCGGTTCGACCGGCCTCCGCCTCCTCCTGAACGACGGCGCGGGCGCCTTTGTCGACGCCTCGGCGCAGGTCCCTCCTTCTTCCGTGGGCACCAACGCGCTGGCCCTGGGAGATCTCGACGGGGACGGCGACCTCGACGCCTTCGCCGCGCATCCGGCGGATCGGCCTCTCCTCAACGACGGGACCGGGACCTTCACGCTCGGCCTCGCCCCGTCCCCGACCGCCCCCGGGTACACGACCGGCCTCGCCCTGGGCGACCTGGACGGCGACGGCGACCTCGACGCGGTGAGCGCGAGGGACGGCGGCTGCAGCTTCGTCTCCTGCCTGGGAGCACAGAACCGGCTCTACCGGAACGGAGGGTCGGCGAACTTCACGGACTACACCGTGCTGCTGCTTCCGGCGGAGGTCGATCGCACGACCTCCGTCGCCACCGGGGACGTCGACGGGGACGGGGACCTCGATCTCCTCTTCGGGAACGTCGGTACGTGCTCGGCCAATCTCGGATGCAGCTACGGCGAGACCCGGCTCTACCTGAACGACGGAGGGGGAGCCTTCCGCGACGCTACGAGCCAGGTTCCCGAGTTCGACGACTGGACGCACGCCGTGGCCCTCGCGGACGTCGACGGGGACGGGGACCTCGACGCGCTGATCGGGACGGAAGGAGACGAGGGACTCCCGAACCGGCTCCTCCTGAACGACGGCTCCGGGGTCTTCGTCGACGCGAGCGGCGAGGAGAACCCCGCTTCCCCGTTCGAGACCGCCACGCGCGGCATCGCGCTCGGGGACCTCGACGGCGACGGAGACCTCGACGCCCTCGCCGGGCGGTTCCCCACCTACTATTCCCTCACCCAGGTGAGCGGCGTCTTCCTCAACGACGGGGACGGTCATCTCCTCGAGGCGCCGGTCCAGCCGATCGAGCCCGTGATCGGCTTGCGCCTCGCGCTCGGGGACGTCGACGCGGACGGCGACTCGGACGCGATCGCGGCCCAAGGATTCAACGGCGGGAGCGAGCCCCGCCTCTTCCTTAACGACGGCGCGGGGGGGCTCACGAGCGTCGCGAACCCCTTCCTTCCGTTGGTCTTCGGTTCCTACCTCGACATCGGGCTCGGGGATTTCGACGGAGACGGGGACCTCGACGCTCTCTTCGGGATGGTGGCGCCCGGCTATAACGGATCGACCAAGCCGAGCCGCGTCTACTTCAACAACGGGGCGGGAATCTTCTTCTTCCTCCCGTCGGCAACGCCGCCCGGAACCTTCAGCGTTTGGGCCCTGGCGCCGGGCGACGTGGACGGGGACGGCGACCTCGACGCCTACCTCGGGACGGGGCAAGGCTGCGTGTCCTCCGGCTGTCCCGGGGAGCAGGACCGGCTGCTCGTCAACAACGGCGCCGGGGTCTTCACCTACGCTCCCGCGAGCCAACTGGCGACGCCGCTCGATCCCACCTTCGCCGCGGCCCTCGGGGACGTCGACGGGGACGGCGACCTGGACGCCCTCGCCGGGAACGGCGGCTTCACCACTCCCTACGCGGATCGCCTCTACCTGAACGACGGCGCGGGGTTCCTCGCCTACGCGCCCGGCCAACTCCCCCCGGATGCCGACGCCACGTCCGTCGTCGCGCTCGGCGACGTGGACGGGGACGGCGACCTCGACGCGTGGGTCGGGGCCTCGCCCCAGAACCGCCTCCTCCTCAACGGGGGGTCCGGCTCCTTCACGGACGGGGATGCCTCCCTTCCCGCGGTGCGCGGATCGGCAAGCAGCATCGCCCTCGGGGATCTCGACGGGGATGGAGATCTGGACGGCCTGCTCGCGGACTCGGGAGAGATGCGCATCGTGTCCAACCTGACGCGCCAGCTCACCTGGCGGGAACTGCCGCGGACGGGGAAGCCCCTCACGTTCGACATCCACGGCCCGGCGTGGGGTGCTTGGTTCCTCGTCGCCTCGGCCGGGACGGGGAACACGCCGCTCCCGCCGCTCGGCGTGATCCGCCTCGATCTCGCGACGCTGATGCCGCAGTTTGGCGGCCTCCTCGACGCGCAGGGACATGTGGCGGTGACCTACCAAGTGCCGGCGGTCCCCGCGCTCGTCGGACAGAGCCTCTACTGGCAGGCGGTGGTCGTCGGTCCCGCGAGACTGACGAACCTCGAAACGACGACGTTCTCGAACCTGTAGAAGCGAAATGAGAAAGCTGGCGCTCGCGCTCGCCTGCGCGCTCCTGCAGCACGCGACGACCATCGAGGTCGAGCCGAAGCTCATCTTCAAGCCGACCGGAGGGCTCGGGACCACCTCCTACGCTCCACGGCCCGCGGAGAAGGGATTCCTCGATCGCGCGCCGAAGGAGGAACGGGTTCCCGGACCGACGGAGGAGGAGATCTCCGGGGCGAAGCCGCTGACGTACAAGATCCGCGGGAAGAAGGGGACGTACGTGACTTGGTTCGGGATCGTCCGGAGGATCACGGCGAACGGAAAGGGAGAGGACGCGCCGCGGACCCTCCTCGTCGAGAACAAGTACTTCGACGGCCTCACGGACACCCACATCCTCGCCCTCTCCTTCAACGGAGGAGGGGACTTCGAGGTCAAGATCGGGAACTCCAAGGAGAAGATCGGCCCGCTCGTCCTCGTGCGCGTGTACGGGAAGGTGGTCGAGGAGAAGGACGGCCTCCCCATCGTGCAGGCGGACTACCTCCGGGTCTGGCCGTGGACGACGTTCACGTTCCTCGATGCGTACGGGGAGGACCGCTCCAATCCGGAGTGGCGCAAGCTCTGCAAGGTCGACCTCGAGGAGATCTACGACCCGCTCCCGAACGGGAAGTACTACGCCGACCGGCTCGGGCCGCTGCCCAAGAACTGACTCATCGCACCCCCCACATGGGCTGGACGATGAAGTCGGGGAAGACCTCCCGCACGGGACGCTCTCCCCGCGCGAGCAGGAACTCGTGGAGGGCGAAGAGGCGGGTCGGGGCGAGCTCGAGGGGATGCTCGTCGGGCTGGAAGGTCGCCCCGATCGGGTACTCGACCCCGGCCTTCCGGCTCATCTCGATGTGCGTCCCGAGGACGTGGGAGACCGGGTGGCTGCGGGCGAAGTCGGCGAGGCGGGCGACGCTCGCCCGGAAGGCTCCCCAGTCCCGGACGTAGAGGCGGCCCGGGTAAAAGGTGTCGCCCGTGAGGAGGAGTCGGGTCGACTCGTCGTAGACCGCGACGCTCGAGGCCTGGTGTCCGGGGATCGGCAGGACGCGGAGGAGGCGTCCGCCGAGGTCGAAGGTGGCCTCCCCTTGGGGCCAATCGGGAATCCCGAAGAACGCGGCCACGTCCTCCGGCTTCGTCCCGACGACGGTGGTCCGGGGTCGCCCGCGGAACTGCGCGTCGCCCACCGTGTGGTCGCCGTGGGCGTGGGAGTGGGTGACCACGAGGTCGAGGGAGTCGAGCCCGCGAGCCTTGCGCCACTCCTCGACGAGTCGCTCGACCGTTTCGCGGAGTGGAAACTTCTCTTCGGAGGCGGTCGCGCCCGTGTCCTGGAGGAACGCCTTCTTCGTTCCGAGGAGGAGGTAGAGGAAGGGCGCCTCGTAGTGGACGCACTTGTTCTGCCGGAGGATCCAGGTGTCCTCGTCGTAGCGATGGACCTGGATCGGGGGGTCCGCGTTCGACGCGCAGTCGGCCGAGCCGTGGATCCAGCGGACGTCGAGGTTTCCGGGGGGAAGCCCTGCGGGTCGAGAGGCGGGCTGGGCGCGAGCGCCGGAGGCGGGCCCGAGGCCTGCGATCCCCAGGGCGAGGAACAGCGCGATCCTCATCGAGGTGGAAGGCGCTCGCGGAGCCTAACCGAGTCGACGCCGAGGAAGGAGCCGCCCGAGACCGGGTGCTTCCCGACGAGCTCGAAGCGGAGGGTGTGGGGGCCGGGCTCGAGGGAGAAGGACCCGAGGCTCACCTCCTCGACGCGGGTCTCAGGGTTGTAGAGGTCGAGGCGGGCGACTTTCTCGGCGCCGTCGAGGAGGATCCGCCAGATCCCGTAGTCGTAGGAGCGCGTGAGGGGGAGGACGAGCGCGCGGTACTCCTTCGTCTTCACGTCGAAGGGGAGGTCGATCCAGGCGTCGGGCGGGCTCGCGCGGAAGAAGACCTGTCCCTCCCCGGTCCACTCGTACCCCTTCTGGAGGACGACCTCGCCGCCGTCGGACTTGGCCTTCGCGAGGAGGTCCTTCCCCTCGATCACGCGGTCGAGGAGGGGCGGGACGCGGTCCTTCGCGGGGGGGAGGGTCGCGAAGAGCTTGGGTGCACCGACCTGGTACCAGAGAGCGACGGAGGCGAAGTCGTCGAACCGCTCCGTGTGGCCGTGGGTCTTCCCGTCGGGCTTCTCGTCCCCCGGGACCCACCCCTTGTGCTCGATCGTCACGCGCAGCGACTTCTTGAAGCGGACGGGGTCGAGGAGATGCCAGCGGTACGAGGTGAGGCGCTGGCCGACGTGGCCCCAACCGCCTTCGAGGAGCGGCGTGCCGGAGTAGGGGAGCGTGTGGGCGCGCAGGCCCCAGGCCGCGAGGAAGTAGTCCTCCGTCCCGGTGCCGCGGATGGAGGCCGTCTCCTCCCCGTCGACGAAGAAGCACTCGTCCCCCTCGCCGAACCACTCGGGGGAGCGCGTGCGGACGGAGAGGACCGTCCCGGCGAAGTGCCCCTCCCCCTCGGCGTCGAGGATCACGTAGTCGCGCCCCTTCGGAGCCGGGAAGTCCTGCCGGTAGCGGGCGTGGAAGAGGGGGGTGCGCTCGGGGACGGGCTTCTCCTCCCAGTCGATCTGGAAGTAGGTCGAGTTGAGGGGCTTCTCGCTCTGGTTCTCGAGGGTGATCCTCGCCGACTTCGAGAACGGCATCGGCCAGAAGGCGTTGTAGGAGTCCCCCTCCTCGACCTGGACCGGGATCGAGCGGACCTCGCGCCGCTCGCCGAAGCCGCAGGCGAAGAAGTCGCCGACGGGCGCCTCGACGGCCGGGGAGGGCGCCCCGTCCCAGAAGATCCGGAGGACGATCTCGTCGGGACGCGCGCCCCCCTTCTCGGCGAGCCAGCCCGGCCGCGCCTCCGGGAAGGTGATCCAGATGTGGCGGATCACGCCGGGGCCCTTGAGGTCGGCGAGGGTGTGGGTCTCGCCGGGCGCGACGCGGAGGTTGTCCCGGTTGCTCTCGGCGTCGGGCGAGGCCGAGGAGGCGCGCCGCGGGCGCCCCTCGCCGAGCCTCGTCAGGTGGTCGAGGAACGGCTCCTGGCCGAGGAGGACCGCGAGGAGGGGGAGGGCGCTCGCCATGGCAGCCATCCTGCCCGCGGCGTCCTCGCCGCGGAACCGCTAGAGAGTCGCCTCGGCCATGTCGGCGAGGATCGGCGCGGAGGGAGCGCCGCGGACGACGAGCGACTGGACGAAGACGGTCTGCCCGAGGAGGGCCGGGTCCGCGGGGAAGGCGCCCGAGAGGAGGAGGGGGTTCGCCGCGGCGGCGAGGAAGATCGGGGAGGGGAGGAAGAGGCGCCCGCAGACGCCGGGCACCGGCAGGCCGGGGGAGAGGAACGGGAAGGGGAGGAGCGGGTCGGAGTGGAAGAAGAGGAGGGAGGTCGAGGGGGAGACGCAGTCCTCCCCGAGGATCTCGAACGTCCCGCCGGTCGCGGCGGTCCCGCTCACCGAGACGTCGAGGGAGGGGCCGAGGCAGGTCCCCTCGTCGACGAAGAGGCTCGGGAACCCGACGTCCCCGCCGAAGAGGAGGAAGGAGGCTCCCCGCTGCGCGGCGGCACCCCGGAAGTGGGGGATCGGCGGGAGGCTCGCGCAGGTCGACCAGGAGTCCGCGACCGCGTCGTAGACCTCGAGCGGCGGGGAGTTGAGCGACCCGTCGCTCCCCCCGATCGCGTAGATCGCGCCCGCGGCGTGGAAGAGGTGGAGCCCGTTGCGGGAGGTGGGGATCGGCGCGAGGTTCTGCACCCAGACCTGCGAGGCGAAGTCGAAGCGCCAGAGGTCGGGGACCAGGACGGCCGGGGAGATCTGGCCCCCGGCGATCCACGCCGCGCCGTTGGCGACGACCGCGTCGTGGAAGTGGCGCGGGAACGGCATCGAGGGGATCGGCGTCCACGCCCCCGAGGCGGGGTCGTAGCGCTCGCAGGCGGCGAGGGGCGCCCCGTCGAGGCCGCCGAAGACGTAGATCCGCCCGCCCCAGGCGACCGCGGCGAGGAGGCTGCGTGCCTGGAGCATCGGGGCCTGCGGCGACCAGGCGTTCGTCGCGGGGTCGAAGGAGACGACCGAGTTCCGCGCGACCCCCCCGTCCTCCCCGCCGAGGACGTAGAGCTTCCCGTTGAGTGCGACGGCAGCCGCGTCGCGCGTCGCGTAGGGGAGCGGGGGAGGCGGAGGGAGCCAGGCCCCCGTCGCGAGGTCGAAGGCCTCGACCACGTCCTGGGACGGGGCTCCCGCCGACCCTCCGTCCCCGCCGCAGAGGTAGACGATCCCGTCGACCTCGGCCGACGCCGCGGAGATGAGGGGGATCTGCATCAGGCCGGCCGGCGTCCAGGTCGGGCAGGCCGCGGGCGGGCACTGCGCGAGGATGGGGGCGGGCCAGGCCGCCAGCCATCCGAGGAACGCGAGCCTCATCCGGGATCCGTCGCGTGACATCCGGCGCCCGCTCGCCGCGGGAGGGGGACCCAGGCTACTCCCCTCGCCGGGACCCGTCACGCATTGCATCCCCCGCCGCGCCGCCGAGAATCCGCGCCCCGCCTGCGCGAGAGAACGCCGTGCCGATCCTCCCCCTCCTCGCCCTCCCCCTCGCCCTCCTCTCCTGCGCCTCGGCCCCGCGCGCCGGCTCCGCCCTCCCCGAGGAGATCCGCGCCGTGATCGAGGCCCCCGAGTTCCGCCACGCGCACTGGGGGATCCTCTTCGTCGACCGGGAGAGCGGCGAGACGGTGCACGAGTGGAACGCGGACAAGCTCTTCGTCCCGGCCTCCGTGACGAAGCTCTTCACCGTCGCCGCTGCCCTCGAGACGCTCGGACCCGACTTCCGGTTCGAGACGGCGATCGTCCAACGCGGCGAGATCGACGCGCAGGGGAGCCTCGCGGGGGACCTGATCCTCGTCGCGAGCGGGGACCTGACGATGGGGGGGCGGACGGACGCCGAGGGGAGGATCGCCTTCGCGAACTCCGACCACACCTACGCGAACGGGAACGACACCGCGCAGTGGACGGACCCCGACCCGGTCGCCGGCCTCGACGAGCTCGCCCGCCAGATCCGCGGCCGCGGGATCTCCCGCCTCGACGGGGAGGTCCTCGTCGACGACCGCCTCTTCGAGAGGTCGGAGGGGTCGGGCTCGGGCCCCCGCTCGCTCTCCCCGGTCCTCGTGAACGACAACCTCGTCGACCTCCTCGTCACGCCGGCGGAGCCCGGCCGGCCGGCGAAGGTCGACTGGCGCCCGCGGGCCCTGATCGTGCGCGTCGACGCGCAGGTCGAGACCGTCGCCCCGGACGCCCCGGTCGACGTCTTCGTCTCGGGGACCGCGCCGGGGGAGATCCGCGTCCGCGGGAAGGTCCCCGCGGGCCACGCGCCCCTCCTGCGGACGATCGAGGTCTCCGATCCCCCCGCCTTCGCGCGCGCGCTGCTGATCGAGGCGCTCCGCCGGGGCGGAGTCGGCGTGGCGGCCTCCCCTCTCGGCGCCAACCCGATCGACCTTCTCCCGGGGCGGGAGACCCTCGCCGGCCTGCCGCGCGTGGCGGTCCTGCGATCCCCCCCCTTCTCCGAGAACGCGCGCCTGATCCTGAAGGTGAGCCACAACCTCCACGCGAGCACGCTTCCGCTCCTCCTCGCCGCGCGGGCGGGGAAGCGGACGCTCGGCGAGGGACTGCTCCTCGAGGCGGAGGCGCTGCGCCGGATCGGCGTCCCCGTCGGGGAGATCTCCTTCGGCGGCGGGGCGGGCGGATCGCGCGCCGACCACGTCACGCCCCGCGCGACCGTCGCCCTGCTGCGCGCCATGATGTCTCGCCCGGACGCCTCGATGTTCGAGGCCTCCCTCCCCGTCCTCGGGGTCGACGGGACCCTCGCCAGGGTCGTCGAGGCGGGGAGCCCCGCGCGCGGCAAGGCCCGCGCGAAGACGGGGACCCTCTTCTGGGACGACGGCCTCTCGGGGAGGCCCCTCCTCACGAGCAAGGCGCTCGCCGGCTTCCTCGAGACGGCGAAGGGGCGGCGGCTCGCCTTCGCGATGTTCGTGAACGGCACCCACCTCGAGAAGGAGGACGACACCGCGCGGGTCGGCCGGGTCCTCGGCCGGCTGTGCGAGATCGTCCACGCGCGGGACTGAAACTGCCCCGGCTGGGTGTTGATCGGGCTGCTCGCGGCTGACTCTCCCCCCGTTCCCTCCGAGTTCGAATCCGTACTCGCCTGCGCGGGCTCGCCAGCTC
>JAKEFM010000155.1 GCA_022616055.1 Planctomycetota bacterium | reverse complement strand
CTCTCGATCGGGGGCTGGGGCCGGCTACCGGGCGCTTCGGCGCCTACCCGGACGGGACTTTCACCCGCTAGCGAGGGGCAGCTTTCAGGACGCTCCACGGGGCGGGATTCTAGCGGCCCTAGAATCCGCCCCCTTCCCATGGCCCCGACCCCGGCGGAGGGCGGTTCCCGGACGGCGCGGAACGTCCCCCTCCTCCTCCTCTTCAACGCCCTCGCGTACGCCTACGCGTACGTCCCCGTTTCCTACTTCTTCTACGGGGAGCGGGGCTACGCCCTGCAGGGCTTCGCCAGCCTCCGCTCCGTCTACTACGGCGCCGTCGTCCTCGCCCAGCTTCCGACGGGCCTCCTCGCCGACCGCCTCGGGCGAAAGCCGGTCCTCGTCCTCGCCCCGATCGTCCAGGCGCTCGGCGCCCTTGTCATCTCTTCGGCGAACACCTTCGGCGGGTTCGCCCTGGGGGAGGCCCTCCTCGGCGTCGGCCAGGCCCTCCTCGCCTCGGCGGCCTCGGCCGCCCTCTTCGATTCCCTGAAGGACGCCGGAAGGGAAACGGAGTACTTCCGCGTCGAGGCGACCGCCACGGTCTTCCGGCTCCTCGGCACGTCGGTGGCCTTCGCCCTGGGCGGCCTCATGGTCGAGTGGTTCGGAACCGCCTCCCCCTATCGCGCGACCTCCGTCGCGATGCTCGGCGCGGCGGCGACCGCCCTCTTCCTCCACGAGCCCGCCGCCTCGCGGGGCGGGCGCGCGACGCCGACGAGGACCGTCCTGCGGGAGAGCCTCCGCGGCGTCGTGCGCGACGCCCCGGTCCGATGGATCGCCCTCTACTACGCGACCCTCTTCGTCTGGCTGCGCCTCGCCTTCTACACCTACCAGCCGAAGCTCCGCGAGGTGGGCGAGGAGTCCTTCCGGACGATCGGGGTCCTCTTCGCCCTGCTCAACGTCGCGGCCGCCGTCGTCTCGCGCAACGCCTCCCGTATCGTCGGGCGCCTCGGCGAGGGCCCGGCCCTCTACGGGATGCAGGCGGTGCTCCTCGCGACCTTCCTCTTCCTCGGCCTCTCCCACTCCCCCCTCGCCTTCCTCGTCTTCTTCGCCCAGCAGGCCCCCTTCGGTCTCCACTTCCCGGTCGTCTTCAACGCCACCCATCGGCTCGTCCCCTCCGAGCGGCGCGCGACGGTCCTCTCCCTCCAGAGCCTCGTCGGGCGCCTCGCCTTCGCGGCCTACTTCCCCCTCTTCGGCCTCGTCGGGGAGCGGTGGAACCTCGAGGTCGCTTACCTCGCCTCGGCCGGCCTCGGCGCGGCGCTCCTCGGCGCCCTCGCCCTCTTCCGCCCGCGCGCGGAGGCCCGGGAGTCCGTCCCGGCTACAGGTTCGTGACTGTGGCGATCTCGAGATTCGTGAACCGCAGCGGTGGTCCGACCAGCGCCTGCCAGTAGAGGGAGAGGCCGACCAGCGCCGGGTTCGCAGGCACGGGGAACGAAACGTCCGCGCGTCCCTGCGGATCGAGAGTCCCCCCGGCGACGATGAACAGGGTCGAGGGGAGCAGGCGCAGCGTGCCGACGGATGGAACCGGGACGCTCGCGCTCCCCGCCGACGCGGCGAGGAGCCAAGTGCCGTTCCCCGGTCCCCAGAGGTCGAGCACCTGGAGCTTCCCCGCCCTCGGGATCCCCCGCCAGGCGAGCTGGCGCGAAAGGTTCGTGTAGATCCGCTCCACGAAGCCGCTACCAGCCCCGACGAAGCCATCGAGGTCCCCGTCGCCGTCGACGTCGCCTAGCGCAACCGCCCTCGTCGCGTCGGACAGGATCGGCAGGTTCGTCGGCGTGACATCCGCGAAGGCGCCCGTGCCGTCGTTCTCATGGAGGCGGTCTGGCTCGGACCAGTTCCCGATCAACGCGTCCGGATCGCCGTCACCGTCGACATCGCCGAGCGCGACGTCGAATGTGCCGTCGAGCACGGCCGGGAGGTTTGTCGCCGTGACGTCCGCGAAGACCCCCGTGCCGCTGTTGACGTGGAGCCGATTCTGTCTGCCCTGGAAGCCGCCGTTCCCGACGAATGCGTCGAGGTCGCCGTCCCCGTCGACGTCGCCCAGAGCGATCGCCTGCGTGGGATCGGCCGAGCCAGGGAGGTTTGTCCCCGTGGCGTCCGCGAACAACCCCGTCCCTCCGTTCAGGTAGAGGCGCTCCTGGGCCCCTCCGAGGAACGTGTCGAGGTCGCCGTCGCCGTCCACGTCCCCGAGCGCGACCGAGGTCGTGGCACCGATCAACGCCGGCAGGTTCGTCGCCGTGGCGTCCGCGAACATGGCCGTCCCGCCGTTGAGGTAGAGACGGTCCTGCCCGAAGTTCCCCACGAACACATCGAGGTCGCCGTCCGCGTCCACGTCCCCGAGGGCGAGGTCCCACGTGTTGTCGACCAGCGCCGGCAGATTCGTGGCCGTGACGTCCGTGTAGGCGCCCGTCCCTTGGTTGAGGTAGAGGCGGTCCAGGTAGAGGCCGGAGGATCCGCTTCCGAGGAATGCGTCGAGGTCGCCGTCCCCATCCACATCGCCGAGCACGACGGCCGTCGTCGTCTCGCTGACCAGGGGCGGGAGGTCTCCCCCCGTGGCGTCCGCGAAGGTACCCCCCCCGGCGTTCAGCTGGAGTCGGTTCTGCTGCCCGTTGTTCCCGACGAGAGCGTCGAGGTCGCCGTCCCCATCCACGTCGCCGAGCGCGACGGCGTTCGTCCAGTCGACCAGGACCGGGAGGTTCGTTGCGGTGACGTCGGTGAAGGTCCCCGTCCCGCCGTTGAGGTGAAGCCGCTGCTGCTGCCCGTAGTTCCCGACGAGGGCGTCGAGGTCGCCGTCTCCGTCCACGTCGCCGAGCGCGACGGCGAACGTGGCGTCCAACACAACTGGGAGGTTCGTTGTTGTGACGTCGGCGAAGGCACCCGTCCCTCCGTTGAGGTGAAGCCGGTCCTGTCCGAAGTTCCCCACGAACACATCGAGGTCGCCGTCTCCGTCCACGTCACCGAGTGCGACGGCCCACGAGTTGTCCAGAAGGGCCGGGAGGTTCGTCGCCGTGACGTCGGCGTACACTCCGTTGCCGACGTTGAGGTAGAGGCGGTTCTGGAGCGGATTGGAGGAACCGTTCCCCACGTACGCGTCGACGTCTCCGTCCCCGTCCACGTCACCGAGGGCGACCGCGCTCGTGTCGTCGAAGAGGGCCGGGAGGTTCGTGCCGGTGGCATCCGTGAAGACTCCTGTGCCGTCGTTGAATTCGAGTCGATCCTGTCCCGAGTTCCCCACGAACGCGTCGAGGTCTCCGTCCCCGTCCAGGTCCCCGAGGCTGACCGCCTTGGTCGCGCCGGACAGGGGCGGAAGATTCGTGGAGGTGACGTCGCTGAAGACCCCCGCCCCGTCGTTCAGGACGAGGCGGTCTTGTCCGGTGACCCCCACGAACGCGTCGAGATCGCCGTCCCCGTCGACGTCTCCGAGGGCGACGGCCCTCGAGTCATCCGCATCCGCCGGGAGCATCTGGTGCGTGAACCCGAACCGCTGGGCGGGCAGGGGCGCGGGCAGGAGCAGGAGAACCAGCGGGACGGCTGTCTGGAATCGCATCGTCAGCCTTCCGGGGAGTACCCCTGGTTACGGAACGGGGAAAGGTGTTCCCGAATCGAAACGCCAGCGCGACCCGAGGAACCTCGGGCGCCCGAGGCTCCCAGCAGAGGGAAAAGGGACCAGGCGATCCGGCAGGACGGCTACCGGCAAGTCTCGGGCCTCGCCGGGCTCCCAGGCTCTCGAGACTGGGAGCGCCAGTGTCGCCGGACGACCCTGGCACAGGCCCAGCCCATCGCCGTCCGCGCCTCCCTGAGCGCGGCGGACCGCAGGACGGGGCAGAGACTACAGCCCGATCGTGTAGCGCAGCCCGTTGCTGAGGGAGATCCCCTGCGCCGGCGCTGGGTCGAGGACGCCGACCTGCTGGTAGAGATTGAGCCCCGCCATGACGGGCCTCGCAGGCCGGGAGATCGACCCGTTTCGATGGACAGAGGACGGGGAGCCGAGGAGGAGGAGGAGCTCTGACGCCCCCGTTCCCGTCGGCTAAGGGATGGGACGCTCCCAATCGTGGGGCACGCGGGCCCCTCCCCCTCCTCCCGGCAGAGAGGGCGCCTTCGCAATGGCCGAGAGCCTAGCCCCGGAAGAATGGACGGGCGATCACCGCGGCCAGCGCGTGCCCGGGCCGCGCTGGAGCTCGGCCTCCGTCGTCTGCACCTGCGACGCGTAGGTCGAGCTCGCGCTCGCGGCGGAGGCCCACTGGAAGCGACCCGCGGCGTCGACGAGTCCGACGGCGTCGATCTCGTTCCACCCGGGCACGCCGGCGGAGTTGAGGTGGAGCTTCACCTTCCTCGTCTTCCCCATGATCCCGAACGGGAGCCAGGAGACCCCCTGTCCGGCTCCGGGGAGCGTCGGATCCGCTCCCGCCCACACGAACTCCTCGCGCCCGTCGGCGAGGAAGACGCTCACCTGGGTGACGGCGCCGGGGTTGTACGACTCGTGCACGCGCACCCCGCTCGGCGCCACCGCCTCGGGGAAGTCGAGGAGGAGCCACTCGTTGCCCCCGTCGGGCGTGAGGGAGGCCCAGGCGCTCTGGTGGTCGCCTGCGCTCGGCGTGTCGGGCTCGCCCGTCGCTTGCTCGGGACCCCAGGGTCGCTTCTCGGAGACGTGGGCGAGACGCATGTCCGGCGAGAGGACGACGAGGCGGCGGGCGACGGAGGCGCCGTCGACCGCGCCCAGACGCTCCCCGAGCCGCGCAATCTCCCGGTGCAGCAGCTCGCAGTGGGGATCGCAGCGCTCCACCTCGCGAGTGGGCGAGGGAGCAGGGCCCGGCATCGAGCGCATCTCCTCGAGCTCGGCGCGCAGGCCGCCGAGCGAAGCCTCGAGCTCCCGGATCGAGGACTTCGCCGCCTCGGCCGCGACCCGATCCGTATCGCCTCCCGTGCGGACCGGGGCCGGCGCGAGGAGCGTCGAGACGAGGAGAGAGACCGCGGCGGCGAGGAGGAGGTTGAGGACGACCGCCTTCATGCCCTTCGACCGGCTATGGGGGGAAGCGTAGTGCGTCGCGTGGAGGAGCGCACCCCCCTCATCCGCGGAGAGAGGCCTCCCGGGGAATCCCCGTCCCCCCCGCGTAGTAGCGCCTCCCCTTCCACTCGACCCCCTCGCCTCGCGCGCGCAGCGCCGAGGCGAGGATCCCCGCCGACCAGATCGCGAGCCCGAAGGGGACGAGGGGGAGAAACAGGAGGGAGAGGCCCGCTCCCCGCGAGAGCCGGCCGAGCGCGACGAGCTGCGCGAGGAGCGGGAGCGCCCAGAGGGGGAGCGACGCCGAGGAGGTGGCGACGGCGAGGAGGAGTCCGAGGGGGGGCCCGAGCGCGACGAGCGCGAGGCTCCCCGCGGCGACGAGCGCGCGCGGGAAGGAGAAGTCGCAGCCGCCGAACGCGCTCTTGGTGATCCCCTCCCAGGCCTCCGGGAAGGTCTCGTACATCCGGGTGTGAAGGTAGGCGCGGCCGTCGAGGAGCGCCGTCCGGTGGCCGCCGGCCTTCGACCGACGCGCGAGGGAGATGTCCTCGACGATGTGGTCGCGGACGGCCCCGTGGCCCCCGATCGCGTCGTAGGTCTTCCGCCGGAAGAGGAGGAAGGCCCCGGATCCGAGCGCGAGAGGGTCCTTGGGGTCGTTCACCCGGTCGGGGGGAAACGTGGACCAGATCCCGAGGCAGAGGCCGGGGAGGAAGAGCGCCCCGAGGACGGGCGGACACTCGATCGTCGGGACGAGGGAGAGGAAGTCGAGGCCGGAGGCCCGGTCGAGGTCCGCACGCAGTGTCCCGGGCTCGAACCGGACGTCGGCGTCGGTGAAGAGGATCCACTCCCCCTCGGCCGCGGCGGCTCCCTGCGCGCAGGCGTGGTTCTTCCCGATCCAGCCCGGGGGGGGCTCTCCGCAGCGCAGGGTCCGGAACCTCCCTGCGGGCGCGTCCTTCCCGATGGAGGCGAGGATCTCCGCCGTCCGGTCGGTCGAGCCGTCGTCGACGACGATCACCTCGTGGCGGACGCCCTCCTGGCCGAGGAGGGAACGCACGCAGACCTCGATCCCCTCCTCCTCGTTCCGCGCCGGCACGACGATGCACAGGGTCCCCGGCGGAGGCGGCTCCCCCCCGGCCGGCTCGAGGGGACGGAGGGCGCGCAGCGCGGCTCGCAGTCGCTCCGCGACTGCCACCCACGCCATCCCGAGGAGGGAGGAGACGAAGGCGCCGGCGATCATTCCGTTGGCCGTGCGGCATCGGATCGTACCGGCGCGGCACTCTCTGGAAACGCGGACGGGCGCGCTCGGGCGCGCCCGTCCGCGGGATCGAAGGTCGAAGGCGGATGGTCAGAGGATGACCAAGTCGAGCGTCCCCGAGACCGTGAAGGGGAAGCCGAAGGGGAGCACGCCACATCCTCCCGCGCCGAGGATGTCCCCACCTTGCGCCGAGATGGTCCCGCCGACGAGGCCCGGGTCGCACGGGACCGGAACGGCGATCGCCGGCCCGGGGAAGAGGAAGGAGAGCATCGCCCCGAGCGCGCAGGGAGCGGGCGGACAGAGCGGGATCCCGCCCGGCCCGAGCGAGGATCCGAGCCAGATGAAGGTCCCGCCCCCGGTGATCCCCGAGAGGGAGAAGCCGACCGTCCCGCCGGGCGTCGGCGATCCGGCCGCCGCCAGGGAGAGGCTCCCGCACCCCGTCGGATTGACGCCGACCGAACCCGCGGCGCCCGTCGTCGTGATCAGGAGGGCGTAGCCCCCGGAGGCCCCGAGGAACCCGCCGACGCGGACGTAGTAGAGCGTTCCCGCCACGGTCGGCACGGTGAGGGAGGAGGAGAGCCCGCAGGAGTCGTCGTTGCATCCGAGCGAGAGGAGCGCGCCGCACCCGCCCGAGCCGTCGAAGACCTCGATCGCTGAATCGTAGGTCGCGCTCCCCGGCGGGCAGAACGTGAAGGTCGTCGGCGCCGTGCAGGTCGCGACGTAGGAATACCAGACGTCCGTCCCGCCGATGGCGCAGGGCCAGGTGGAGGAGGTCGACGCCCCGACGGTCGAGCCGGGGGCGTTCAGGCCCGTGAAGGCCGGGATCGCGCCCGCGCACTCGTCGCCCGGCACCGCTGGGGCGCAGGTGATCGTGAGGTCGAAGGTTCCCGTCGCGATGGAAGCGGTGCCGAAGTCGCCGATCCGGACGTAATAGAGCGTCCCGGCGGTCACGGCGACGGCGACGGTCGAGCGGAGCCCGCAGGTGTCGTCGTCGCAGCCGGCCAGGACGAGCGCCCCGCAGCCTCCCGTGCCGTCGAAGACCTCGACGACCGTGTCGCCGAGGGTCCCCGCCCCGGGCGGACAGGTGGAAAAGGTCGCCACCCCCGTGCACGTGGCCGTGTACGCGAACCAGACGTCGCTGTTCAGGGCCGCGCAAGCCGGAACCGGACCCGCCGAGGTCGTCGACCCGACGTTCGTGAGCCCGGCGTTCAGTCCGTCGAAGACGGGGGCGGCCGTCGCGCACTCGTCGGGCGGGGCGAGGAGGCCCGAAGGGGCCGAGGCGGCGAGGCCGGCACCCGCCAGGATCCCCACGACTCCCACCGCCCGCAGCACGGCGATCGAACCTGCCAAAAGCGTACCCACACGCATGGAATCACCCTCTCACGAGAAGCCCGGGAGCGAGAACCGCGCCCCGGGGGTCGCGGCGCGCACTCCTCACCTTGCCTGGACGGGCCTCCGCCCGAGCGGAGGCGCCCCCTCGAACCGGAGGAGACTGTCCTCGGGGAGACCGATCGTACATCGAAGGGGACGCTCCGGGCAGGCCCGGGGTTCCCTCGCGCGGCCCCCCCTCACGTCCCCCCGAGCCCGTACTCCCCCCACCGCCGCTCGACGAGGGCCCGCATCTCGGGGCTCATCCTCATCTCGTCGGGCCAGGGGCGCGCGAACCCCTCGGTCGGCCACTTGCGCGTGGCGTCGATCCCGACCTTCGAGCCGAAGTGGGGAAGCCGCGAGGCGTGGTCGAGGGTCTCGACGGGCCCGAGGACGAACTCGAAGTCGCGCTGCGGGTCGATGTGGTTGAGCGCCTTCCAGGCGACCTCGCGCGCGTCCTGCACGTTCGCGTCCGCGTCGAGGACGACGATCACCTTCGTGAACATCGCCTGCCCGAGCCCCCAGATCCCGTGCATCACCTTGCGGGCGTGGCCGGGGAAGCGCTTCTCGATCGAGACGAGCATCAGGTTGTGGAAGACCCCCTCCCACGGCATGTGGACGTCGACGATCTCGGGGAACTGCTTCTTCAGGAGCGGGAGGGTGAGCCGCTCGATCGCCGTTCCGATGTAGTCGTCCTCCTGGGGGGGAGGGCCGACGACGATCGTCTGGTAGATCGGGTCGCGCCGGTGCGTGACGCAGGTGAGGTGGAAGACCGGGTAGTCGTCGGGGAGGGAGTAGTAGCCGGTGTGGTCCCCGAAGGGCCCCTCGCGGCGGCGCTCCTGCGGGTCGACGTACCCCTCGAGGACGATCTCCGCCGAGGCGGGGACCTCGAGGTCGACCGTCTCGCACCGGACCATCGGGACCGCCTTCTGGCGCAGGAACCCCGCGATCAGCATCTCGTCGACGTCGGGGGGGGCGGGGACGCAGGCGGCGAAGGTGACCGCCGGGTCGCAGCCGAGCGCGACGGCGACCGGGAGGCGCTTCCCCTCCGCCGAGGCCCGGTCGAAGTGGCGCTTCCCGTCCTTGTGGAGGTGCCAGTGCATCGCCGTCGTGCGGCGGTCGAAGACCTGCATCCGGTACATCCCGCAGTTGCGCTTGCCCGTCTCCGGATCGACGGTCACGACCAGCGGGAGGGTGAGGTAGGCGCCCCCGTCCTGCGGCCAGCAGGTGAGGACGGGGAGGAAGTCGAGGCCCGGGTCGTCCCGGATCACGACCTCCTTGCACGGGGCGTCGCGGACGGTCCTCGGGAACATCGCGGAGAGCTCCGCGAGGCGGGGGATCATCCGGATCTTGTCGAGGATCCCGGCCGGCGTCTGGGGGTCGAGGAGCGCCTCGAGGCGCTCCGCGACCTCCTCGAGGCGCCCGACCCCGAGCGCCATCGCCATGCGCCGATGGCTCCCGAAGGCGTTGATCAGGAGCGGGACGCCGGATCCCTTCGGCCTCTCGAAGAGGAGGGCCGGTCCCTCCGCGCGCACGACGCGCTGGGCGATCTCGGAGATCTCGAGCCGCGGGTCGACCTCGGCGCGCACGCGCCGGAGCTCGCCCGTCTTCTCGAGGTCCTTCAGGAAGGCGCGGAGGTCCTCGTAGGCCACGGTCGCAGGAGGGCCCGCGCATGATAAGGAAACGGGCGCGGTCCGAGGGGACCGAGCCCGCG
>JAKEFM010000154.1 GCA_022616055.1 Planctomycetota bacterium | reverse complement strand
CGAGGGAGAGCGGAGGACCCCCGCGCGGAACCTGACGGAGGTCCCGCCGCGCGGCCCTCCACGCCGCCGCCGGCCGCGGCATGATGCCCTCCGCCGTGGGCGCGTACGGCGGGAGGGGTCACGCCTGGAGGGGCGCGCGCCCCGCGCCGCCTCCTACCCTCTCCGGTTCCTCCGGCGCGCCCGTTCCGCGGCCTTCCGGAGGCGCTTCTCCCTTCGCTCGCGCGCTCGCCGGTCGCCGGGCGGGGGGGAGCCGGGACTGAGGAAGACGATCCTCTCGTCGGACTCGTCCGCGACGGAGGCGTTGTGGCGGGCGATCCACGCCTCCCTCGCGCGCGCGTCGAGGAGATCGACGCCGTCGCGGATCATCCCGGTCACGAGCGCCTTCGCGGGCCCGAAGTTCGCCGGCTCGCGAGCGTCCCTCAGGAAGTCGGCCGTGGACGCCTCGATCGTCCGGTCGATCTCGGCGCGGGCGGCCGGTTCGAGGCGGCCGCTCGCCTCGAGGAAGGCGAACCAGTCCCGCAGCAGGCGGGGCACCGAGTCGAGGAAGTCCTCCTCGCACGACCCCTTCCTCGGGAAGTGACGGAGCAGGAACTCGCGCGCGTGGCGCGGCTTCCACCCTCCGATCCAGCCGTCGTCGTGCTCCACGCGGAAGCGCAGGAGGAACTCGGCGACCCAGCAGGCGTCCTCCCCCCAACCTTCCGGGCGGCCGCTCGCGCCCCACGCGACGAACTCCTCGAGCCACCGGGCGGAAAGATCCTCGAACTCCGCCTCGGCGTCGGAGGGGATCCGGCGGCCGGAGCGGATCGCGGCCCGCCTCGTCTCCGCGTCGCCGGCGAGGTAGGCGTCCGCGAGCGCCGGGCCGACGGGCTGGCAGGCGGCGAGCCCGGGCGCGGCCTCGATCGCGGCGAGCCGCTCCTCGCGGCTCCCCTCCCGCGCCCGGCGGCGGAGCTCGACGAACGGGGCGACCTCGCCGGTCCGGCAGCGGGCGAGGAGGAGGTCGAGGGGAAGCGCGCGGAGGTCCTCTTCCACGGGGCTCCCTCCACGGAGGGGGTCGAGGGAGGGAATCTATCCCGCCTCCGGCCCGGGAGGAACGCCGCTATCCTGTCGCCGCTCCCCGCCGGGAACCTTGGCGACCTCGCCCCTCTCCTCGGCCTCCGACGCCGTCCGCGAGTTCTTCGAGGCGGCCCCCTGGCGGCTCGTCTCGGAGGACCGCCTGTTCGGCGTCCGGGACGAGGAGGGCGCCCGCCTCGCCTGCGCCGCGATCTCCGGGGAGGAGGGCGACCCTCCCGCCCTCTACCTCGCCCTCGGCGCCGAGGGCTTCCGCCTCCTCGACGAGAAGCGGGCCGGGCGGATCGACCCCGACGACTTCATGCAGGAGGCGGACCTCCTCGTCCTCGTCTCCTTTCCCCGCGGGGAGGCCGGGGAGAGGCATCGGGGCGGGATCGAGATCGGATCCGCGAGAGGTTTTCCGGTTTCGGCCTACCGCAAGCCTCCGGGCCTCGCCGGCGGGAGGCCGTCGGAGGCCGACCTCTCCCTCCTCGCGCGGGCGCTGTCCACCCTCGCGCGCCTCGCCCGCGAGGACGACCTGCCCTGCGGCGCCTTCCCGCTCGAGTACCCCGACTTCCTCGTCCTCCTCCTCGGGAAGGACGGGGAGCGCTGGACCCGGGAGAGGATCGAGGCTCCGGCGCGCCGCCCGCTCCCTCCGCTCGAGGTCCCCGCGGAGGTCCGCCGCGCGATCCTCGGGCGGCCCCAGGCGAACCTCTACCTCGCGAGCGTCCGGTCCATCCCCGTCAACGTGGGGGACACGATCCCGCGCCTCTTCCTCCTCTGCGATCCGCGCGAGGGGCAGGTCCTCGCGTGCAAGGCGCTCGAGCCGGCAACCGCCGCCGAGGAGGGGGCGAAGGCCCTGCTACGGGCGCTCGCGGGGCGGGCGGAGATCGGCCCGGGCGCTCCCGGCCGGCCGCGCCACATCCTCACCGACTCCCCCGGCCTGGAGGACCGGGCGCGGGCGGCGCTCGCCACTCTCGGGATCGGGATCACCCTCGTCCCCGACCTCCCGCAGCTCGAGGCGGCGAGGGCGAGCTTCCTCGAACGCTACGCCTGAACTCCTTCCCGGGGGGGGCGCTCGCGAGGCGCGAAGGCGCGGGCCGCCGCGCCCCGGTCAGCGCTTCATCCGCGCGAGGATCCGGGCGAACTCCGGGTGCGAGCGGAGGCCCTCGAGGTGCGGCGCGGTCTCGAGCATCCGGGCGTCCGACGCACCCTCCTCGACCATCGATCGCAGGGCGGCGAGGGCGCGCTCGACGTCCTCGCCTCGGCTGGATTCCCCCTCCGGCGTCGCGGGGCGCGACTCGGCCCGCCGCGCGTGGGCCGAGGCGAGGGTCAGGAAGTAGGCGGCCGGCATCCGGCTGCGCGCCTTCGAGGCGCGCTCGAGCCAGTCGAGCGTCGCCTGCACCTCCCCGCGCGCGAGGGCGGCCTGCGCGAGACGGACGAAGGCCCGGGCCGAGACGGCGGCCTCGGCCTCCTCCCGTTCGCGCGCCGCGCGCTCCTCGGGCGTGCCGAGGCCGAATCGTTCCATCTCGGCGGCGCGGAGGGGGCGGGGCGCGAGCCGCCGCGCGTGGGCGAGCGGGTCGAGGGGGAGGGCGCGGATCGCTCCCGAGCCGAGCCGGACGAGCAGTTCGCGGGCGTCGGGAGAGAACGATTCGAGCCTGACGCCGTCGCGGCGGGCGTCCCACCTCGCGAAGAGGCTTCCCGTCCCGGTCTCGAACGCGAGGAGGACGGAGTCGGTGCCGATCGCGAGGAGGCCTCCGTCGGGCGAGAAGCCGAGGGCGGCGTCGTCCGTCGTCGGGAGCCTCGTGAGGACGCGCCGCGAGGCGAGGGTCGCCGCGTCGAGGACCTGCGCCGAGGTGTCGTTCGCGAAGGTGGCGAGGAACCTCCCCGTCGGGTCGAACGCGGCCCGGAAGACGAAGCCGAGGTGCGCGATCACGCGGACGGGCCGTCCCGTCGCGACGTCCCAGACGGTCGCCGTGTTCCGCCGCCCGTCGGCCGAGACGACGCGCCTCCCGTCCGGGGAGAGCGCGACGCGCCACGCCCGCCCGTCGGGGTCCTCGAGGAAGGCGGCGACCGTCCCGGAGGCGAGGTCGAGGACCTCCATCCCTCCCGTCCGCTTGGCGAGGAGCCGCGCGCCCGCCCCGAAGGAGGGGTCCGAGTAGTCCCCCGCGCGATCGAGGAGGACGCGCCGGGCCGTCAGGTCCCACACCCGAAGCCGCGGCGGCTCCCCCCCGGCGAGCGCCAGGCGTTCTCCCGAGGCGTCGAAGGCCGCCCATCGGAGCCGCCCGCCCTCGGGGAGGAGCTCGAGGAGGCGGCGGCCGCTGCGCGCGTCGAGGAGGTCGACGGGTCCGTCGGACCCGTCGGCCTCGCGCCGCACGGCGACGGCGAGCTCGCCGTCGGGCGAGATCGCGACGCGGCGGAGGACCCCCTCGGCGTCGAGCCCGGCGACGCGCCACCCCTCGCGGAACGCGGAGGTCCGGTAGATCCGGACGCCGCCGTCGTGCGCTCCCGCGGCGACGCGGCCGTCGGGGAGGAACCGCGGCGAGTAGATCCCGTGCGGGTCTCCGGAGAGCCGGGCGCGGTGGCGGCCCGTCGAGACGTCCCACACGTCGACCCACGGGTTCCCGGCGGTCGCCAGCGTCCCTCCGTCGGGGCTGAAGTGCGGCTGGCCGCGCCCGCCCATCTCCGCCCCGACGAGCGGGCGCAACGGATCGCCGCGGCGGCCGTCCCGGAGCTCGCCGCGCGCCCCCTCGGGCCCGTGCCGGAGGAGGAAGATCGTCGACCCGTCCGGGCTCATCCCCGCCGCCCGGATGAACTCCTCGGGCCCCGAGAGCCGCCGGACCGCCTCGCCGCTCGCGCCGTCCCAGAGGACGACCTCGCCGCTGCGCGCGCGCGTGAGGAGGCGCGAGCCGTCGGGAGCGAGCCAGGCTCCCGGGCTGTACCAGATGTCGAGGTTGTAGACGTCCCGGGGCTCGCGCGAGGAGAGCGCCAGTCGAAGCGGGTTCCCCGACGCGGGGATCGAGTCGAGGAGGGCCTCCGAGCCCGCGCCGATCGCGGCGATCCGCGAGCCGTCGCGGGAGACCGCGATCTCCGTGATCGGCCCGTCGAGGCGGAGCCGCGTCTCCGGGGGCCGCTCCGCGTCGAGGGCCCAGGCGCGCGCGATCCCGTCCTCGCAACCGGTGGAGAGCGTCCGTCCGTCCGGGGAGAGCGCGATCGCGAGGACGGGCGAAGGGTGCTCGAGCGTCCGGCGGACCGTGCCCCCGGCGAGCTCGATCAGGCGGACCCGGCCGTCCCGGGACGCCGCGAAGGCCGTCCGTCCGTCGGCGAGGAAGCCGACCCGCGTCAGCTCGCGGCCGTCCAGGTCGAGGCGATGGAGGACGCGACCGCTCGAGCCCTCCCGGACGAGGAGGAGGGAGGTGTCGTCGGCGGAGAGGAGGAGGCGCCCGTCCGCGGTCGCCTCGAGGAGGCGGACGGGGCCGTCGTGTCCGGGGAAGGCGGCGGCCTCCCGGGCGCGCGCGAGGACGTCGTAGAGCGCGGTGTTCGCCTCCTCTCCGGGGGCGCGCTCGGCTCCCTCGATCGCGAGGAGGAGCGCGAGGGTGGGGTCCTCGTCGGCCAGGCCGACCGCCTGCGAGGAGAGCCGGAGTCCGACGGCCTCCCGATGCGCGGCCCGCTCCCGGTCGAGGGCCCCCGCGAGGGAGCGCTCGGCCTCGAGAGCGCGCTCGAGGTTCGCCCTCGCCTCTCCCTCGCGGGCGAGCGCGAGGTCGCGCGCGAGGCGGGCTTCCTTCGCGCTCGCCCGCGCGGCCCGGAGGTTCGAGAGGGCGGAGGCGAGGCCCCCGAGGAGGGAGAGGAGGATCCCCGCGGCCGCGAGCGCGGCGGGGCGGTGCCGGCGCAGGTACTTCCGCCCGAGGTAGACGAGGTTGCGCGGACCGGCGTCCACCGGCTCGTGGCGGAGGTGCCGCTCGAGGTCCGCGGCGAACTCGGAGGCGGAGGGGTAGCGCCGCTCGGGGTCCTTCTCGAGCGCGCGCATCACGATCGAGTCGAGGTCGCCCCGCAGGCGGCGCACGAGGGCGGCCGCCTTCGTCCCGCGGCTCGCCGCGCGCGCCCGCCTCGCCGCGCCCGCCTTCCGCAGGCGCGTGCTCGGCCTCGTCGGGCTCTGTCCGCCGATCCGGCGCCGCAGGTCCTCGAGCCCGGTGCTCCCCGACTCCGTCGCGTCGAAGGGCCGCTCCCCGACGAGGAGCTCGTAGAGCACGACGCCGAGGGAGTAGACGTCCGTCCGCGTGTCGACGCCGAGGGGCGTGACCCGCGCCTGCTCGGGGCTCGCGTAGGCGGGAGTCCCGAGGAGGCGCCCGAGCTCGGCGAAGCTCGCCCCCTCCGGGAGGATCGGCCAGGTCGCCTTCGCGATGCCGAAGTCGATGATCTTGGGCACCGGCCGGCCGTCGACCTGCGCGACGAGGAGGTTCGAGGGCTTGAGGTCGCGGTGGATGATCCCGCGCGCGTGCGCGTGGTGGACGCCGCGGCAGACGTCCGTGAAGAGGCGGACCCGGGCGTCGAGGTCGAGGGCGCGCGCGTCGCAGTACTCGGTGATCGGCAGCCCCGGAACGTACTCCATCGCGAAGTAGGGGCGTCCGTCCTCCGTCCGTCCGGCGTCGAGGACCTGCGCGATGTTCGGGTGGCTCATCAGGGCGAGCGCCTGCCGCTCCGCCTCGAATCGCGCGACGACCTCCTCCGAGCCGTACTCCGGCGCGACGACCTTCAGCGCGACCTGTCGCCGGACGGGTTCCCGCTGCTCGGCGAGGTAGACCCTCCCCATGCCTCCCTCGCCGATCAGCTCGACGAGGCGATACGGCCCGATCGTCCGGGGAGTGGGGTCCTCCGGCGAGAGCCCGCTCACGGCCAACCAGTCTAGCCGGGCGAGGGAGGTCCGGGGTCGGCGGATCCGCCGCGGAGGATCGAGGGTCTGCGTCGGGAGGACGGAGGGTCTCCTGGAACTCGATCGAGGCGCCGTACGCGCCGCCTCGCGCCGTCGTGGTGCACTCGATCTGCAGCCCCGCGGCGGCGCCGTGACCCGAGGAGCCGGATGCGTCCATCGCGAACGTCCGGATCCGTGGGTGGTCTGGGGAGCCGACCCCGAAGGCCGGCCCGACGACGGGAGGACGCTCCTCGCGGCAGCCCCCTCGAGGCCACCGGGTCCTCCCGGGCCTCGCGAGGACGCTTCCCCCGTCGAGGGGACGACACGGTGGAACGGAGCGGAGGCCAGGCCGGCTTCCGAGACCGCCTGCAGAACTCCCGGAAGGGGTCACGGATCGTCGCGCACGGGGTTCGCCTCGGGCCCCCGCCACCCCCGTTCGGTGAAGAGCGGGCGCCATTCCCGACCGCCCGTCCTGCCTCACCAGGGACCGAGTGGAAATACGAGGGCGGCGCCGGCGAAGCGTCGATCGATGGGTCCTGGGAGGTCGATGCGACCCTCCCCGCCAACATGCGGGAGGGACGGAGCGCCCCTGACGGATCAGTCCTCTCCCTCCCCGGAGAGGACCCACTCGTAGGCCGGTTGGACGACGACGCCGCGAGGCGCCTTCGGCGCGGCGGGGTCGCGGGTGAGCGTGAGCAGGCGCCGCGCGGCCCTCGGGTATTCCGCGGCGGCCTCCGAGAGGGCGCGCACTTCGCGATCCATCGCCCCGGGGGAGCCGACGTCCGCGCACACCTGCACCAGCTCCTCGCCGGCCCCGGGATACCGGACGTGGAAGTCGACCTCGAAGCCGCTCGGCGTCTTCACGTAGCCCCGGTCGGCCTTGCGGCGCTCGATCTCGTTCAGCACGACCGTCTCGAGGGCGTGGCCGACGTTCGCCCGGCCGCTCGCGTCGAACGCGCCGATGAGGCCCGGGTCCGCCGGATAGGTCTTGCGAGGATTCGGGTTGCGCCGCCGCTCCGAGTCCGTGTCGAGCGGCACGGCGCTGATCAGGAAGGCGTCGAGCAGCTGGCCGAGCATCGCGTGCACCGCGTCCTTCGCCACCCCGTGCCCCTGCGCCTCGAGGTCCTGGTGGAGGCGATGCACGCTGAGCGCCCCGGCCGCGCTCCGCAGACAGTGCCGCACGAGCCAGCGCAGGGCCGTCACCTGCGAGACGGCGTAGCGCTCGACCACGTCCCGGAAGAGGACGGTGTCGACGTACCCCTGCAGCAGCTCGATGCGGAGGGCCGGCGCGAGCCCCTGCGCCTCGGGGAACCCCCCCTCGACGAGGTACTCGCGGAAGCGCTTCTCCACGAGCGATCGGTCCGCGCTGGTCCAGCGCGCGGGAGCCTTCCCGGGCTCCTCCCCGCGGTGGAACTCCCGGAAGCCGAACGGCCGGATGACGGTCTCCATGCCGCGGCCCCGGAGCGAGGTGTGCACCTCGCGGGAGAGCATCCGCGCGGAGGATCCTGAGACGACGATCTCCAGCCGCTCCGTGTCCATCGCCCGGCGCACGAAGCGCTCCCAGCCCGGCACGACCTGGATCTCGTCCAGGAACCAGTGGACCGTCTCGCGCCCGCGCAGCTCCGGGCAGCGGCGGTAGAACTCCTCGAGCATCCCGCCGAGCTCCCCGAGCGAGAGGTCGGCGAGCCGGTCGTCGTCGAAGCCGACGAAGACCGCGCGCTCGGGCGGCAGGCGCTCCCGTCGCTCGGCCAGCAATTGGCGGAGGAACGTGGTCTTGCCCGACCGGCGCATCCCGATCACGGCGTGCGCCTTCCCGGGAACCGCGGGAGGACGCGCGTCGCGTCGAGTCGCCGGAGGGAGCGCCGCGGGGGCGAGCGCCGCGTTCAGCTTCTCGACGAGCACCGGGTGGAGCGGCATGGGAGGGCCGACACGTGTGGGCAAGGTGGCCTTCTGCCAAGGCTCGATTCCCGGGAATCCGTACTTCCTGCGGGTCCACCTCTGGGCAGGGAGTGGACACCGGCCTGTCGCGGACGAGGTTCGAGTCGGGTCCCCGCTGCCGGTCGGGAGCGGCATGGCGAACAGGGACCCCGCGGCGGCGTGAGAAGGGCCCCCCGGCGTGGCCGACGGTCCTGCTCATGCCGCGGCCGGGGTTGCCGAAGGCGGGCTCCTCGCGCGGGTCGGGAAGAGCCGCCCGCACGGGGGGATTGCGCGGCTGCGCCAGGGAGCCGACGCGCTCCGCGAGAAGCGCGAGGCTCTCCTCAGGAGGCGGACGGGGGCCGGTCCCGCCTTGATGTAACCGTTCGCCGGCTCGTTCGTCAGTAATGGGGGCGGCAGGCCTTCGGCCCCGCCCGGGGAATGAGGGAGAAGGCGCTCCAGAACCTCCGGCTCGCGCGCGCGCTCTTCGAGCTCGGACTCTACGACGGGGCGACGACCCACCTCTACTACGCCGCCTTCCAGGCCCTGATCTTCGCGTTCGATAGGAAGGGCCTGCGGCCGAAGGACTTCCACCCAGGCGCGAAGCGCTGGGAGCACTGGATGGTCGTCCGCCACGCGCCCCGCGCCCGTGGTCTCGCCGAGGACTCGCTACTATTGAAGAAGCTGCGACGCCTCCGAAACCGTGCGGACTACGAGGAGGGCGGGATCGAATCCCGGGCCCTCCGGGATCTGCTCGCTCGGGCCGATCCCCTCATCCGCGAGGCGACCACATGAGGAACCCCAGGATCCGAGCCCTGATCGAAGCGATCGAGAAGCGCTACCCGGCGACCAGGGTCGTCGTCCAGCCCTATGGAGGTGCCGAGGATCCGGACATCCATTGGTGGCTCTGGATCCTCGACGTCCCGGAGGAGGAGACGCTCGAGGTCGAGGGTTTCGCCGACCGCCGCGCTCGCAGGTTGTACGGGAGCCCGCACGTCCCCTTCTTCCTGGGCGCGGTGGATCCCGAGCAGACCCTGAAGCACTTCGCCGCCGTCCTCGGCACGCCGAAGAGTCGTCGGCGGATCGAGCACGGCGCCTACGGCTACGTTCCCGCCCCGACCCGCAAGCGCCGGAGGAGCCGGGTCGCGTAGGCGGCCCGGCCCTCGTCCCCTCCGAGGGGACCGCCGGGCGGGGAGGTTCTCTCCGCCCGCGGCTTGTGCCCCCTCTCCTCCGGGGCAGGGGATCCCCTCGAGTCGGGAGCCGCCGCTCCAGCGGCCGCGGGGACGACCCACGAGCGACCGAGGTAAGGGAGGTCCGAGGCGAAGGGACCCACCCGGACGGCCGGACGGCCGGACGGAGGACGGCACCCGCCGATGGCCCGTGGGAGCCCGGCTCGAGGCCGCGTCCGGCGCGCATCCCCGACCTCCTCGGCGATCTCCCGAGCGGGCGATCGTGGCAGAATCCCCCGGTGCGTCACCCCGGCCGCAAGGCGGCGCTCCTCCTCGCCGCGCTCGCCGCGGCGGCGGGGGCCTATCTCGCGCTGCGGTCCCGGGCCCCTCGGCCCCGGCGCTCCTACGAGTCCCTGCTCGCCGGGACCGGTCGCCTCCTCTTCCGGCCGCTCGACCGCGGCCCCGACCCCCGGTGCGAGGGCCGCCTCCCGAGGATCGCTCCGCGCCCCTCGGGTCGCGACCCGCCCGCGTCGATCGTCCGGGCCGCCGAGGAGATCCGCCGCCTCGAGGAGGCGGTCGCGGACCGATCGGACGTCGCGGCGTTCCTCGACGCCGAGGAGCGGCT
>JAKEFM010000014.1 GCA_022616055.1 Planctomycetota bacterium | reverse complement strand
GGTAGGTGCGGACGTAGCCGTCGAACCAGTCCGCCCGCGCCGACGGATCCCCGCCGAGGGCCACCTCCGGGTATCCCCCCGCGAGCGTCCGCTCCGCCCAATCCGCGAGGGGACCCGCCGGACCGAGCGCCTCCCGCGCTCCGGAGGCGTCCCGGGCACCGAGGAGGGCCGACCACCGCGCCGCCTCCGGTCGCCCCTCCTTCTCGGCCTCCGTCATCGGCCACAGGTCGAGGTAGATCGCCCGGCCCGCCAGGCTCTCAGAGACCCGCCGCATCATCAGGAGATTCGCCGAGCCGGTGAGGAGGAACCTCCCCGGCGAGCGCCGCCGGTCGACCGCGCGCTTGATCGCGAGGAGCAGCTCCGGCACGCGCTGGACCTCGTCGAGCGTGAGTTGGGGAGCTTCCTCGAGG
The DNA here is from genome assembly GCA_022616055.1 of Planctomycetota bacterium. Taxonomy (GTDB): domain Bacteria; phylum Planctomycetota; class UBA1135; order UBA1135; family JAKEFM01; genus JAKEFM01. The sequence goes on along the minus strand of JAKEFM010000014.1, from coordinate 6,191 downwards.
AGGGCGTCGGGCTCGCGACGGGCCCGCTCGAGGAGGTCGAGGTCGTCGAAGGTCCGGAAGACGCGGCCCGCGGAGAGCGGCGAGCGCGTGACCAGGGTGGTCTTCCCCGTCTGGCGCGCCCCGGTGATCACGACGACGGGGAATCTACGGAGGGCCTCCCGCGCCCGACGACCGAGGAGCCGAGGGAGCGGCTTCGGAATCTCTTTCACGGCGTGAAATATATCGTTTCACGGCGTGAAATGTTCTCCACCCGTCTCGCCGAAGCGAAGGGGAGCGTCCTCAAGGAACTGCGGGACCGCGTCGCGCCGGGGGGCTACCGGCCTCCCGAGCCGAGCTCCTGCGCGAGCGCGGCGAACTCCCGGTTCTCCGGATCGAGGTCGCGGAGGAGCCGGGCCCTCCCGACCGCCTTCGACCGCTCCCCCGCCGCTCGTTCGTAGAGGGCGAGGGCGAGGAGGATGTCGCGGTCGTAGGGGTGGAGCTCGAGGGCCCGTTCGAGGACATTCCGCGCGGCGACCGGCTCGCCGAAGTCGTGGAGCGCCACGGCGTGGACGTAGGCGAAACGCGCGACCTCGGGCGTGCGGCTCGCCGCCTCCCCGAGAGCGACGATCGCCTCTTCCTTCCGGCCCTGGCGCTGGAGGGCGAGCCCGAGGGAGTGGTGTAGCGACGCCGCATCCGGGGAACGGGCCAGCGCGTCGCGGAGCGTTCGCTCCGCCTCGGCGTCGTTCCCCGTCATCCGATGGAGGTCGGCGAGGTTCACGGCGGCGGGGAAGTAGGTCGGATCGATCGAGAGCGCCTTCCGGTACTCGGCCGCCGCCTCCTCGAGGCGCCCGCGCGCGGCGTGGAGCGAGCCGAGGTTGGAGTGGGCTTCGGGCCGGTCCGCGTTGAAGCGCTGCGCCGCCTCCCACTCCTCGAGCGCCCGGGAGAAGCGGTCCCGATCGGCCCCGACGAGCGATCGCTCGGGCTCCCCGGCGAGAGCGCGAGCCGCGTCCATCCGGACGACTCTGGAGGGATCGACGAGGAGGGGGGGAAGGAGCGTGAGGCGGGTCGCGGGGTCCGCCTCGGCAAGCGCTCCGACCCCGGCCATCCGGACATTGGAGTCCGGGTCCCCGAGGCTGCGGCGGATCGCCGGAAGCGTCGAGGGGGAGAGGAATGGAGCGAGCCGCGCGACCGCGCTCGCCCGGACGAAGGGGGGGAGCGCCCCGTCCTCCGCCACGCGGACGAGCGCTTCCCGAGCGCCCGGCGCGCCCCGCTCCCCCGCGTGGAAAGCCTCGGCGAAGGACTGGAACCCGGGCTTGGGCCCCGGATACCAGCGGCCAACGGCGTCGACCGCCCACTGCGCGGAGCGGTCCGCGTGGCAGTCGTTGCAGGCGTTTCGGACCCCGAGCGAGACCGTCCGGTCCGGCCGCGGGATGCGCATCGAGTGGTCGCGCCGTGGGTCGACGACCATGTAGGTCGCCGTCGGCATGTGACAGGCGGCGCACGACGCGCCCGCCGAGCCCGGCGCGTGGTGATGGTGGTCGGGCGCGTCGTAGGTCGCCGGCGCGTGGCAGGACGCGCAGGCTCCGTTCCCCTCGACCTGGAGCTTCCCCGTGTGGGGATCGTGGCAGTGGGAACAGGCGACCCCTTGGGCGTACATCTTGCTCTGGAGGAAGGACCCGACCTCGTAGACCTCCTCGCGGACCTGGCCGTCGGGGTGATAGAGGCCCGGCTCGAGGAGGGAGAGGCGGAAGGCGTCGTGGAGCGGTTCCCCCGCCACGTGCTCGCCCGAGAACTGGCTCCGCCGGGCGTGGCAGCGCGCGCAGATCCCGATCTCCCGGTCGGAGGCCCGCGGCCCCGAGGGGACGGCGTTCCCGGAGGGAACCGCCGAGGCGAACGTGAAGGAGGTGCGGCCCTCGAGGGGCGCGAGGAGGCCCTTCCCGGGAATGGCGGAGGCCCGGCCGCCGGTCTCCTCCTCCGCCCACTGGAGGTGGCGCGCGCCCGGCCCGTGGCACGCCTCGCACCCGACCGAGATCTCCGACCAGGTCGTCGCGAAGCGGTCGACCCGCGGATCGTAGTTCTTCCGGAGGTTCGTCGAATGGCAGTCGGCGCACTGGTAGTTCCAGTTCTGGTCGATCCCCGTCCAGTGCATCGGGTCGCCCGCCCGCGGATTCCGGTCGGGATAGAGGTGGAACCAGCGTCGCGCGCGGATGTCCCACGCGATCCCGAGGGCCTGCACCCGGCCGTCGGGGAATCCGACGAGGTATTGCTGGAGCGGGTCGACGCCGAAGGTGTGCCGGACCTCGAACTCGCCGGGAGCCTCGTCGGGGCCGTCCGTCCGGACGAGGAACTTCCCCTCGCGGCGGAAGAACCTCGACTCCACCCCGTCCTGAGAAAAGGCGGCGTCGCGGAAGTCCCCGAGGACGGTCGCCTCGGTCGCCTCCGCCATCGCCGAGGCGTGGTCCGAGCCCCTCCACCGCTCGAAGACCTCAGCGTGGCAGGAGGCGCAGGCCCCCGACCCGACGAAGTCCTCGCGCGCGGAGGGGGAGGGAGGCTCCCGCGGTGCCTCTCGCAGCAGCAGCCAGGCCGACCCCGCGGCGAGGAGGAGCGCCGCCCCCGCGACGGCCCATGTCGGCCGGACCGTCATGGAGTCGCCTCGCCCCCCGCCCTACTTCCGCTCCCGCGATTCCCCGAGCCGGCGCGCCACCTCCTCGCACGCCTCGAGGACGCGCAGCGTGTTCTCGCCGAGGACCTTCCGGACGACGGCTTCGTCGTGCCCGCGGCGCAGGAGCGCCTCCGTGAGGGCCGGGAGCTTGCTGCAGTCCTCCATCCCCTCGGGGAGCGCCTCGATCCCGTCCCAGTCGGCCCCGAGGCCCACGTGGTCGGCCCCCGCCACCCGGATCGCGTGGTCGACGTGGTCGACGAGGACCTTGAGCGGCGTCTTCGGGAGCGGGTGGCGGGCCATCAGCTCGCGGCGCGCCGCGCGGAACTCCGGCGTGTCCGCCCCGTGCTTCTCCCGCAGCTTCGCGACCTGCGGCTCGAGGGTCGTCCGGCGCTTCTCGGAGGCCTTGCGGAACTCCGGGTCGATGAACCCCGAGTAGAAGTTGATCTGGACCGTCCCCCCCTTCTTCGCGATCGCCCGGATCTGCTCGTCCGTCAGGTTCCTCGGGTGGTCGCTCAGGGCCCGGCAGGAGGAGTGCGACGCCATCGGCGGCGCCTCCGTCGTCTCCATCGCGTCCCGGAACGTCTCCTCGGAGACGTGGGAGAGGTCGACCACCATCCCGAGCCGGTTCATCTCGCGGACGACCGCGCGGCCGAAGTCGGTGAGCCCGCGGTGGCGGGGCTCGAGGGGGCTGCCGATCCCGGCCGAGTCGGCCCAGTTCGTGTGGAAGGAGTGCGTGAGCGTCAGGTAGCGGACGCCGAGGCGGTGGAAGGTCCGCAGCGCCGCGAGGTCGTCCTCGATCATGTGCCCCCCCTCCATCCCCATGAAAAAGGCGATCTTCCCCACCCCCACGATGCGGCGGGCGTCGGCCGCCGTGAGCGCCATCTCCGCCCGGTCGGGGTGGCGTCGCGTCATCTCCCACGCGGCGTCGATCCGCCGGATCGCCCGGTGGACGGCCGTGCCGGGCCCGGTTCCCGGACCCTCGACCTTTCCCATGTAGATGGAGAGGAACTCGACGTCGAGCCCCCCCTCGGCCATCCGGGGGAGGTCCATGTGGCCGTCGGCGTGGCGCTCGGAGAAGTCGTAGCCCTCCTCCTCGAAATCCGGGGTCACGTCGGAGTGGGTGTCGAGGACGATCGCGCCGCGGTGGAGCGCAAGGGCGCGCGCGCGGATCTCGTCCTGCTGGAGGAGGAGGAGGGTGGGGAGGAGGAGGGCCGACATGGGCGAGATCCGGAAGCGGCGCCCGCCGGATCGGAGGGGATGCTAGCGCCCGAGGCGGCGCCGAGGGAATCGGATGGGCGGAGTCCGCGCGATTGATGGAGGTCCGTGGAGGTGGTATGGATTCGGCCGGTTTCTCCCCGGGGGCCCTCTGCGGTTGACGGTGGACCGCCCGGCGGGTCTCCCCGTTCGAAGGAATCGATCCGGATGCGATCGCACGTCGTCCTCCTCGCCTCCCTCCTCGGCTCCCTCGGGGCCGTCGGGTGCAGGACGTCCTCCTCCGGGCAGGGCGGCGCTTCCGGCGGGGATGTCTTCGCCGTGCGCGACGAGGAACGCGTGCGCGTCGCTCTCCACGACTACGCGGACAACTTCTCCGCCACGCTGCAGCAGGCCGCCAACGCCATCTCCGACGTCGCCAAGGACAACACGACCCGCCGCCGGACCATCACGTGGAAGCTGCGCTCGGTCCCGGCGATGCGATCGATCGTCGCGAGGGAAGACCCGCGGAGCGCGCTCGCCGACGCCTGGGCCTACACCGTCCAGATGCACCGCTTCGTCCGGGAGGGAGAGGCATCGACAACTTTCGGCGAGCACCAGCCCATCGCCGTCGCCGCCTGCGCCGCCCTCGAGGAGCAGTTCGACCGGTTGGCCTCCTCGCTCCTCGGGGAGGAGGCCTTCGGGCGTGCCCGGGAGGCGATCCGGCAGTTCGCCGAAGAGCACCCGCTCCGATTCGGCTCCGCGGCGGAGGCGACGCTCCCTTCCGAGGAGCCGAAGGAGGGGAGGCTCTCCTGGCTCCTGCGGACCCCGATCTCCGCCCTCAACCCCTTCGGCGGGCTCGACGAGGGCGCTCTGGCGATCCGCGACTTCGCCAAGGTCGCCTCCGGCTTCACCCAGGTCGTCAAGGACCTCCCCGAGGTCGTCTCCTGGAGGGCCGAGCTCCTCCTGTACGAGCTCGAGGAGGGGGGGACGGCGCGGTCGGTCCGGGAGGGCACCGCCACCCTCGCGGCGAGCGCCGCGAGCCTCGCCGAGGCGGCGCGGCGCGTCCCCGAGGACGTCGAGCGCGTCTTCTCGAAGGCGCTCGAGGACGTGGAGACCCGCTCGGCCTCGCTCCGCGAGACGATGCGGGAGGCGCGAGGGACGATCGACGCCGCGAACGCGTCGATCGCCGGCGCGAAGGAACTTGCCGTCGCGGTCGGGGAGGCCGCGCGCGCCCTCGAGCGCACCGGGGTCGCGGGGGAGAGGATGGCGATCGCTCTCGGGCTCGGGCCTCCCCCAGCCGGAGCCCCCGAGAGCCCTCCCTCCGGGGAGAAGGGGGAGGACGGGGGCTTCGACCCCAAGGAGTTCGGCGACGCGGCCGACCGCCTGACCCGCGCGGCCGTCGAGGTCCAGAACATCGTCCGCGAGGTGAAGGCCCTCGCCGGATCGAAGGAGATGGAGGCGACCGTCTCGGGAGTGAACGCGATCTCCCGCTCGACGGTCGACCACATCGCCTGGAGGGGCCTCCATCTGATCGGCGCCGCCCTCCTCGCCGCCCTCCTCTACCGGCTCCTCTCCTCCCGGCTCGCCCGGGGGCGCTGATCCCGCGCGGCGGGGCCTCGACTCGCTTCCCGACGGTCCACGGGGCTGGGCGCCCCTATCTCACCTCGACCGTCACCTTCGGGATCTTGCCGGTGAAACGATTGTCGCCCTGCTTGTACGCCTCGGTCACCGGCGTGCCTAGGTCGACGCCCACGTCCGCCGTCTCGTCCGCGGAGAAGATCATGGGCTGCGTGCGCTCGATGCGCCCCTCCCCGACCTTCGTCCCGTTCACGAGGAGCGTCCCGGTGCCGCCCTTGCCGAGGCCTCCGCCGTCGTAGGCGAACTCGAACCGGATCGTCGCCTTGCCGGGCGCGAGCGGCGCCTTGGCCGCGATGGTGCTCCGTTCGAGACCGAGGAAGTTGTAGGCGTACGCGGGGCGGCCGTCCTGAACGTACAGCGCCCAGCCCCCGAAGCGGCCGCCCTGCGCCAGGATCGCCCCGTTCGCCCCGCCTGCCGGCACCTCGACCTCGGCCGTGATGGTCTTCGACTTGTTCTTGACGTTCAGGAAGGCGTTCTCCGACATCCCGGTCATCCCCTCGGCGAGCGTGAGCGACGTGCGACCACCCATCAGGTCGGGGCGCCCGGCGAGCGCGGGGTTGAGGCGCTCGAGACTGCGGTCGTCGATCGGCAGGACGTGGTACTTCGCAGCCTCCTCCAGGGTAACCGTTCAGGGGGTGGAGGCGTGACCGGCGGGGAATCGAGCGGATTCGCAAGGCGGGGCACGGCGCGAAGTTCCCACGCGGCGTCGGGTACCCCC
>JAKEFM010000153.1 GCA_022616055.1 Planctomycetota bacterium | reverse complement strand
TCGGTCTGCCGCTCCGGCTGACGAACCTCGAGGTCACGACCTTCACGAACCTGTAGGAGGCGACTGCCCGAGGACGACTCCCTGGACGGGCCCGCGGGGAGTCGGCCGTGCCCCTTGCTGGCGTGCGGGAGAGGGGGACAATGCTCCCGCGTTTCGAAGGGAGATCCGCGGATGCGCTCGCCCTCGCTTCTCCTCGCCCTCGGGCTCTTCTCGACGGCGCCGCTCGCTGCGCAGACCCAGCGCTTCGCCGACCTTCACCGGTCGCTCCCTTGGCACCGGGACGACACGGTCGCCCTCGCCCTCGGAGACGTCGACGGAGACGGGGACCTCGACCTCCTCCTCGGGAACACGGGCTCCTATCCCGCGGGGCAGAACCGTCTCTATCGGAACGAGGCCGGGGGGGCGTTCCTCGATGCGACCTCGCAGCTCCCGGTGAACTTCGTCGACGACACGAGGGACCTCGCCCTCGGGGACGTCGACGGCGACGGAGACCTCGACGCCCTGATCGGAAACTTTGGTCAGTTGGCCGGGCTCCTCCTAAACAACGGCACGGGCAGCTTCGCCGACGCGACCGTGCAGCTCCCCCCCCTCGTCCGCCCGACGCGCGCCGTTGCTCTCGCCGACGTCGACGCGGACGGGGACCTCGACGCCCTGATCGGGAACGACTCGCAGCAGAATCGGTTCTACGAGAACAACGGGGCCGGGCTCTTCTTCGACGCGACCTGGCGGCTCCCCGCCGTCTTCATTCGCACGTACGCCCTCGCGGTCGGGGACGTCGACGGGGACGCGGACCTCGACATCCTGGTCGGAAACGGTGAGCCTGGACCCTTCGCGTTCAATCGCCTCCAGCTGAACGACGGCACGGGCTTCTTCAGCGACGCGACGGGGCAGATCCCGCTAGTCTCCGGCTACACCCGATCCCTCGCCCTGGGGGACGTCGACGGGGACGGGGACCCCGATGCCCTCCTCGGCAACGACCTCGGCTCCCAGAGCCTCCTCCAGCTCAATGACGGGACGGGCGTCTTCACCGACGCGACCTCGCAGCTGCCCGCGTTCGCCGGGAACACGAAGGCCCTCGCCGTCGGGGACCTCGACGGGGACGGGGACCTCGACGCCCTCCTAGGGAACAACGGTGTGAGTCGCCTCTACGTGAACGGCGGCACCGGAATCTTCACGAACGCGAGTCCTCAACTCCCGTCCATCCAGGAGGCCACGGAGTCCCTCGCCCTCGGCGACGTCGACGGCGACGGAGACCTCGACGCCCTCCTTGGCAACGGCGGGACGCAGAACCGCCTCTACCTGAACGACGGGTCGGGCACCTTCGCCGACGTGACCGCCCAGCCCGCTCCCGAGACGCAGGCCACCCAGTCTCTCGCCCTCGGGGATATCGACGGGGACGGCGACCTCGACGCCCTCCTCGGGAACGACGGGCAGAGCCGGCTCTACGTGAACGCCGGCACGGGGATCTACGCCGACGCGACCCCCCAGATCCCGGCCTTCGCCGACGACACATACGCCGTCGCCCTCGGGGACGTCGACGGGGACGGGGACCTCGACGCCCTCCTCGGGAACGCGGGACAGAGCCGTCTCTACCTGAACGGGGGGATCGGGGTGTTCGCCGACGCGACGAGCCAGCTCCCAGCGATCCCCGTCTTCACAAGGGCGGCCGCCCTGGGGGACGTCGACGCCGACGGGGACCTCGACGCGTACATGGGGAACTTCCTGAGCGCGAACCCCATGGTCGGCGGGCAGGACCGCCTCTACTTGAACGACGGCACGGGATCCTTCAGCGACGCCACGACCCAGATCCCCTCGATCACCGACTTCACCTACGCGGTCGCGCTGGGCGACGTGGATGGGGACGCGGACCTCGACGCCTTGATCGGGAACTACCCCACCTCGAACCGCCTCGTCCTCAACGACGGCACCGGCGTTTTCACGGACGCGACCAACCAGCTGGGGGTGGCCTCCAACGCGCGCGCCCTCGCGCTCGGGGACGTCGACGGGGACGGCGACCTCGACGCCCTGGTCGCTGGATCCGCGCGTCTCCTCCTCAATGGCGGCGGAGGGATGTTCACGAACGCCGCGAACCAGATCCCGACGAGCCTGACCTATGCCAAGACTCTCGCCCTCGGGGACGTGGACGAGGATGGGGACCTCGACGCCCTCGCGGCGGACACCATTCCCTTCGCCTTCGCATCGGGGGGGGAGGACCGCCTCTACCTCAACAACGGATCCGGCGTGTTCACGGAGGCGACGGGGGCCCTCCCTCCGATCCAGGACGCCACGCTCGCCCTCGCCCTCGGCGACGTCGACGGGGACGGCGACCTCGACGCCGTCTTCGGGAACTTCGAGGAGCCGAGCCGCCTCCCTGTCTTCAATGTCACCCGCCAGCTCGCGTGGCGTGGCGTCCCCCGGATCGGGAAGCCTCTCGTCCTCGACCTCCGAGGCGCCGCGCTCGGCGGATGGCAGCTAGCCGCGTCCCTGGGGACCGCCAACCTCCCTCTCCCCCCCTTCGGGACCCTGCGGCTCTCCCCTCCCACGCTAATCCCCGTTGCGATCGGCGCGTTCGACCCCGACGGCCGCGCGAGCGTCTCCTTCTCGGTCCCCGCCTTTCCCTCCCTCGTCGGAGTCTCCGTCTACTGGCAGGCGCTCGTCGGTCTGCCGCTCCGGCTGACGAACCTCGAGGTCACGACCTTCACGAACCTGTAGGAGGCGACTGCCCGAGGACGACTCCCTGGACGGGCCCGCGG
>JAKEFM010000152.1 GCA_022616055.1 Planctomycetota bacterium | reverse complement strand
TGATCCCCTACACGCTCCCGGACACCGACGTCGTCGAGATCGACGCGAACACGGGGGCGATCCTCGCGAGCTACCCGGCGGTCGGGACGGTGAACTTCGGCCTCGCCTCCCGGCCGGGCACGGACGAGATCTGGGTCGCGAACACCGAGGCGCGGAACCTCGTCTTCTTCGAGCCGGTGCTGCGCGGCCACGCCGTCGACAATCGGGTGACGAGGATCGTGACGGGCCCCGCGCCGACGGTGTCCCCCTTCGACCTCAATCCCGGCCTCGACTACAGCCTCTTTCCCAACCCCGCCGCCCTCTCGACCGCGCTCGCCCAGCCGGTCGACCTCGCGTGGGACCCCGCCGGGACGACCCTCTTCGTCGCCGCGTTCGGCACGGACCGGATCGGGGTCCTCGATCCGACCGGGGCCGTCGTCGACCGGATCGAGATCGGGCCCGCGCCGGGCACGCTGGTCGATCCGCGCACCAAGCGGGGGCCGCGCGGTCTCGCGCACCATCCGAGCCAGCCGCGGCTCTACGTGCTCAACCGGCTCTCCCAGACCCTCCAGGCGGTCGACACCGTCTCCCGGACGGTCCTCTCGGAGGGGGCGCTCGCGGCCAGCGATCCCGAGCCCTGGTTCGTCCGCGAGGGGCGGGGCTTCCTCTACGACGCGAAGCTCTCCGGCAACGGGACGATGGCCTGCGCCGCCTGCCACGTCGACTCCAACTTCGACGGGATCGCGTGGGACCTCGGGGACCCGGGCGGCCCGATGCAGTTCGTCCCGAACTTCTTCAACCCGCTCCCGGCGCTGATCCCGAGCGGCTACCTGATGCACCCGATGAAGGGGCCGATGACGACGCAGTCCCTGAAGGGCCTCTCCGGGACGACCCCCTTCCACTGGCGCGGGGACCGGGCCGACCTCGCCGCCTTCAATGCCGCCTTCGACGACCTCCTCGGCGGCTCGCCGATCCCCGCCGGCGACATGGCCGACTACGCCGCGTTCGTGGACACGATCCTCTATCCCCCCAATCCCAACCGCGGCCTGGACGACGCCCTCCCGGCGACGCTTCTCGGCGGGGACCCCGTGGCGGGGGAGACGTTCTTCCAGTCGGGCACGTTCATCCCGGCGAACCCTTCCGTGACCTGCGCCGTCTGCCACGCGGGGCCCGCGGGCACGTCGCGCACGATCGCCCCGAACGGCTTCCTCCAGCAGAGCCAGTCGTTCAAGGTCCCCCACCTTCGGAACCTCTACGAGAAGATCGGCTTCGAGCGGGCCCCGGGCCCGCAGCGGTCGGGGTTCGGGTTCCGGCACGACGGGGAGGCCGACACGATCCTCACCTTCCTCCAGAAGCCCGTGTTCCAGACCCTCGCGGCGAACACCCCCGCGGCCGCCGTGAACCGGCAGGATCTCCAGGCCTTCCTCCTCTGCTTCGACACGGGGACCAAGCCCGCCGTCGGGTACGGGCGCACCGTGACGCAGGCGAACGCGACCTCGCCCCCCGTCGACGCCGACTTCACGCTCCTCGCGGCGCAGCAGGCGGCCGGCGCGTGCGACCTCGTCGCGAAGGGGGTCGAGGGAGGCGACCCGCGCGGGTGGCTCTACTCGGGCGGGGCGTTCCTCCCCGATCTCGCCGCGGGCGCGCCCCTCACCTGGACCGACATGCAGAACGCAGCGGTCGCCGGGACCTCCACCTTCACCCTGATCGGCGTCCCCGTCGGCTCGGGGCAGCGGATCGGGATCGACCGCGACCTCGACGGCGTCCTCGACGGCGACGAGGCTCCCCTGTCCTACGGCGCCTCTACGCCCGGGTGCTCCGGGCCCCTCGCGCTCCGCGCGAACTCGGAGCCGCGCGTCGGCAATTACCTCTTTGCCCTCTCCTGCACGGGATTCCCTCCCAGCTCCCTCGGACTCATCGGCTTCTCGGCGACCTCGGCGTCGGCCCCCATGCTCGGCGTCACGGTCCTCATCGATCTCGCGGCGGGGGCCTTCTTCCTCACGATCCCGTCCGACGGCGCCGGGCTCGCCGCGCGCGCCCTGCCGATCCCGAACGATCCGCTGCTCGCGGGTGCGGCGATCTTCGTGCAGGCCTTCAGCCTCGACCCCTGCGGGTCCCAGGGCTTCGCCGGCTCGCAGGGCCTCCAGATCACGCTGCAGCCGTAGGTTCCGCCTGGAGAACAGCGAGCCGACGAAGGCGAGGGCGCAACCTGAAGCCTCCGGAGCGAAACGAACCTCCACAAGGTACCCGCAGTGAGGGCGTCTAGCCCATCCAGGTGAATAGCGCCGCCGGTGGGGGGATCTCCTGAACCCGCCATCGAGTTCTACGCTTCAGTTTCTCGAAGCTGAGTCGCACCCGGAATGCCTCTCCCAGGGTTGGGGCGTCCCGGCCGACCAGCCATATCGTGTCCAAAGCTGTCGGGTTGTATCGATCTTGAAGCATGCCATTCGGCAGCGCGGCGATCGTCGTGGAGATGAGTTCGTTGCGGGCTTCGAGCGTTCGGTAGTTGTACTTCACGAAAACCGTCGTTGTCAGATATGCGCCCTTGGACGTGCGCAGGATCTTGGGCAACTTCCCTTCCTCAGTCATCGGAGTGCCCTTCCGCATAAGGCGGATCTGGAGCGATGTCTGCGCCGTCTGAAGGGTGGCCGTCCGGCTCCCTTCCACCTTCTCCGCCTTTGAGTCCACGAGAAGAGCTTGGCGGACAACAAACTCCGGGTCGATTACGAATCGAGCGCGCTTGTAGTCGATCTTCCCGAACAGGCGCTCGTCGATTCTCGAAACGCCCAGCCTATCGAGCGCTTCCCGCGTGATGTCCTCACCGATGTCGGCCTCGAAATCGGATTCCTTCTCGAAGATCTCGTGGGCCGTGGTCCGATAGTCGAGCAGGGCCTGGACGACGAGGCGCAAGGTCGCCTTCTCGATCGCCTCGACTCGGTCGGGACTACTCTCGAGGCTGGCCGGGTCAAGCTCCACGGAGCTCGGTGCGGGCGGAGGCGATCCGGCGCTTCGCGAGGGCGACGTACTCCTTGCGGAGCTCAATCCCGATGAATCGACGCCCCGTCTGCAGAGCCGCGACCGCGGTGGTCCCGCTTCCGAGGAAACAGTCCAAGACGACCTCTTTGGGTTCTGTCAGGAGTCGGACGACGCGGGCGGCCAACTCGAGCGGGAACTTCGCTTCGTGATCGTCATTGCTCCGCACCGAAGGGATCGTCCAGACTCCTCGCGCTCCCCAGTCGCGCCACTCCGCCTTGGTAATCCGAGAGCGACGGACCGAGGTGATCCCTGGTTTCCAGAGGAAATAGAGGTACTCGAACTCATCTAGGGCTTTGTAGGAGAGCGTGGTCCAGCGGCTGTTCTCCCAGGCCGGATCCTTCACCCAGATGCGGCGGTCATATGGGTAGAAGCCGGCTGAGAGGCCCCACTGCTCGATGAGTCCTCCCACGATCTTCACCCTCGTTTGGACGTCGTATTTTCCCCCGCGAATGTTGTTTCCATTCAGCCGTCGATCGACGGTCTGCTCGCTGCATCCAAGGAGTCGGGCGATCTGATACCGATTCATCCCGGGGTTTCTCGACATCGCCCGGAGGACGTCCTCGCGGGTCACGACGGACCGCCTCCGATCGACGGCGGCGGCGGAGATCCGCGGCATGGAGGCATCCTTGAAGCAGAGGATGTCGGCGATGTTGATGACCAGGAATCCACCTGGCTTGATGAGGGGAAAGTGCTGGTCGATGACCGTCTCCAGGAGGCGCTGCCACCCCTGGTAGGACAGATAGGCTTCGTAGTTCTTGCCGACGAAGTAGGGAGGCGACCAGAAGCTAAGGGCGACGCTGTTCGGCGCGATCTTCGGGAGCAGAGATCGGGCGTCTCCCCTGTAGACGCGGTCCGGTTCGAGACCGCCCGCGACGGAAACTGCAGGTCTGAGGAGAGGGCCGAGGCGGACCTGAAGGTGTCTCGGGAGCCGCTCGATGGAATGCCCGCCCTCGGCGGCAGAGTGTCCCCGGGACGCCGGCCCTAGATTCGTCCTGGAGAGGGCAATCGACCTTGTCTCCACGGAGCTTGAATACTCAGGATGTAGGGAGTCGTCAAGGTCGAGGGGCGAGGCCTAGTAGGTGCCCCTCTCACGACGATGCGGGCGGCGACCGGTACAATCCCGGCTCCACGCAGGGGCTTCCTCCCGCTCCCCGGGGCCCGGTTCCGCCCGCGGGCCGGGTCGCCTCGGGGAAGGGGAGGACCGCAGCCCTCGGCCCGAGAAACCGGAAACATCTCCATGCCCTACGAGTTCCGCCTCCCGGACATCGGCGAAGGGGTCGCCGAGGGGGAGATCACGAAGTGGCTCGTCAAGCCCGGCGACGTGGTCCGGGAGGACCAGCTCCTCGTCGAGGTGATGACCGACAAGGCGACGGTCGAGATCCCCTCCCCCGTCGCCGGGAAGATCCTCGAGCTGCGGGCCGAGGTCGGGCAGAAGGTCCCGGTCGAGTCGGTCCTCGTCGTGATCGAGGCCGAAGGGGGGAAGGCGGCGAAGGCCCACGGAGCCGCGCCCGCCGCTCCCGTCAAGCCCGCGTCCCCGGCCCCGGCGCCGGCCGCCGCTCGAGCCCCGGCCGCCGCCCCCCCGCCCGCCCCGAAGACGGCACCTATCCGCGAGCCCGCCCCCGCGATGGCCGCGGCGTCGATCCGGATGCCGGGCGAGGCCGAGACGGGGACGGCCGTGATCGGGCGGCGCGCGCGGGTCCTCGCCGCGCCCGCGACGAGGAGACTCGCCCGCGAGCTCGGCATCGACCTCGGGACCGTGACGGGGACGGGTCCGCACGGACGGGTCACGAAGGGGGACCTCCAGCGCCCCGTCGACGGGCGCGGGGCGGGCGCCCCCCCGAGGCCGGCCGGCCCGCTCGAGGAGCGGATCCCGGTGATCGGGCTCCGGCGCAAGATCGCCGAGCAGATGCGCCGGTCGAAGAGCACGGCCGCCCACTTCACGATCGTCGACGAGGCGGACGTGAGCGAGCTCGTGCGGCTTCGCGAGCAGGCCGCGGCGCTCGCGGAGCCCTCGGGCGTCCGGGTCACCTACCTCCCCTTCGTCCTGAAGGCCCTCGTCGCGGCGATGCGGGAGCACCCGCAGGTCAACGCGACGATGGACGAGGAGAAGGGGGAGCTCGTCGTCAAGCGCACGGTGAACGTCGGGATCGCGACGGACACCGACCGCGGCCTGATCGTGCCGGTCGTGAAGGACGTGGCCGGGAAGGCCGTCTTCCAGCTCGCCCGGGAGATCCAGTCCCTCGCCGAGAAGGCGCGCTCGGGGAAGATCGCCCTCGAGGAACTCCGGGACGGGACGTTCACGGTGACGTCGGCGGGCTCGATCGGGACCCTCATGGCGACCCCGATCATCAACGTGCCGGAGGTGGCGATCCTCGGGGTCCACAAGATCCAGAAGCGCCCGGTCGTCCGGGACGGCGCGATCGTCGTCCGGGACATGCTCTATCTCTCCGTCTCGCTCGACCATCGCGTCCTCGACGGCGCGACGGGGACGCGCTTCCTGAACGCGGTGATCCGCGGCCTCGAGAGCCCGGCCCTCCTCTTCCTCGGGACCCCGTGAAGGCCGCGCGCGGCGCCGCCGCCGGACCCTCCTCCCGCGCCTCGGCGAAGGGGCCGGAGCGGACGGGGGAGGGGGATCTCCTCGACCTCTACCGCGCGATGGTCGAGGTGCGCGTCCTCGACACGCGGATGCTCATGCTCCAGCGCCAGGGGCGGATCGGCTTCTACGGGCCGATCACGGGACAGGAGGCGGCGACGGTCGGCAGCGGCTTCGCCCTGGGGGAGAGGGACTGGGTCGTGCCCGCGCTGCGGGAGGGGGCGCTGGCGATCCGGAGGGGGATGCCGCTCGAGGACGCCGTCGCCCAGTGCATCGGCAACGCGCGCGACCGGCTGGCGGGCCGGCAGATGCCCTGCCACTACTCCTGGCCGAAGGGGCGCTACGTCGCGATGTCCTCCTGCGTCGGCAACCAGCTCCCCGCCGCCGTCGGGATCGCGATGGCGGCGCGGCTGCGCCGGGACCCGGTCGTCGTGATGGCCTACCTCGGGGACGGGGCGACCTCGACTCCCGACTTCCACGCAGCGGCGAACTTCGCCGGGGTCTGGAAGGCGCCCGTCGTCTTCTTCTGCCAGAACAACCACTGGGCGATCTCGGTCCCCTCCTCGCGCCAGACCGCCTCGGAGACGATCGCCATCAAGGCGCGCGCGTACGGCTTCGAGGGGGTGCGGATCGACGGGAACGACGCCGCGGTCGTCCTCGAGACCTCGCGGCGCGCCGTCGAGAAGGCGCGCGCCGGGGGAGGGCCAACGCTGATCGAGGCCTTCACGTACCGGATCCTCGGCCACACCTCCTCCGACGATCCCTCGCGGTACCGGGACGAGGCGGAGGTCCGGGCCTGGAAGGAACGCGATCCGGTCGAGCGGCTGCGGGAGAGGCTCGAGTCGCTCGGGGTGTGGGACCGCGCGAGGGACGAGCGCCTCCGCGAGGAGGCCGACGCGCGCGTCCAGGCCGCGATCCGCGAGGTCGAGGCCGCGCCCCCCCCGCGGCCAGGGACGATGTTCGAGGACGTCACCGCCGAGCCGACCCCGGCCCTGCGGGAGCAGCGCGAGGATCTGGAACGATTCCTGGAGGCGAGACCATGAAGCGACGGTCGTCGGTCGTCGGTCGGTTCCGGGTCGGGTTCCTCCTCGTCGCCGTCCTCCTGCCGGCCGCGACCGGCCTCGCCCAGCCGCCCGCCGGGCGCCGCCCGCCGGGGGCGCAGGAATCCCCGCTCTCGGTGGCGCTTCCCGCCCCGGTCAAGGACGCCCACTTCGACCGGCTCGTCGGCGACTGGGTCGGGCAGACGCAGGGCGCCGGCGTGACCTACGACGTGACCTTCTCGTGCCGCTGGGTGATCAACGGGCAGTTCCTGCGGATGGACCAGCGGGCGTGGGGGCCCGGGATGGTCCTCGAGGCCGTCTGGCTCTGGAAGCCGACGAAGGAGGGGTACGTCGGCTGGTCGTTCACCTCCTTCGGGGGGCAGGTCTCGGCGAAGGCCCGTCTCGAGGGGGAGGCCTTCGTGATGACGACGATCGACGCCCACGGGAACCCCTCCCGCACCACCTCGAGGTTCGTGGGTCCGGACGAGATGGTGTTCGTGGAGGAGCTGGGTCCCGACGCCGACGGGAAGTACCGCAAGTCGACCGAGGGGATGTACCGGCGGGCGAAGCCCGACGCGGGCCCGCTCCCCGCCCCTCCCCCCTCGACACGCCCCCTCCCTCCCGGCGACCCCTGGCTCGCCGGCCTCCTCGGCCGCTGGTCGGGGATCGAGACCTTCGTCGAGGGGGGACGCCAGATCGCGAAGGAGTTCGAGGCGGAGTGGGCGCTCGAGCGCCAGTTCCTCCTCCTGCGCTTCGAGGCGCGGCCCGATCCGACGGGCGCCCCCTTCGAGGTCTTCGGCGTGTGGCACGCGGATCCGGGGAGCAGCGGCGTCAGCTCCTGTTCCTTCGACGCGAACGGCGAGGTCACCGTCGTCGGCGGCAAGTCGGAGGGCGAGGTGCTGACGCTCTCCTCGGACGACCCCAAGTACGGGGCGCGGCGGACGCACGTCGTCCGCAAGGGGCCGGAGGAGTTCGCGATCGTCCGCGAGCAGGACGCGGAGCGCGACGGGACCTACAAGAAGGTCGCCGAGGCGATCTACCGCCGGAAGAAGTGATCCCGCCGGACCCCTCCCGACCCTAGAGTTCGCCGGCCGCCGCCGCTCCCGCCTCCCCTCCTCCCCCGCTCGAAATGGCCGCCCGCGAGTTCGACGTCGTCGTGGTCGGATCCGGCCCCGCCGGCTACGTCTGCGCCATCCGCCTCGCCCAGCTCGGCAAGAGGGTCGCCGTCGTCGAGCGCGACGCGATCGGCGGCTGCTGCCTCAACGTCGGGTGCATCCCGAGCAAGGCGCTGATCGCCGCCGGCTCCTTCTTCGACCGGTTGAAGCGCGCCTCCGAGATGGGGATCGAGTTGAGCGGCGCGCGCCTCGACTTGGCGAAGCTGGTCGCGTGGAAGGACGGGATCGTCGCGAAGCTGACGGGGGGGATCGGGTCCCTCTTCAAGAACCACAGGATCGAGACGGTGAAGGGGACGGCGGCGCTGAAGTCCCCCTCCGAGGTCGAGGTGAAGGGGGCGGGCGGCGCCGAGGCGCTCCGCGCCAGGGCGATCGTCCTCGCGACCGGCTCGGAGCCGATCGCGCTCAAGGAGTTCCCCTGGAGCGGGGGGGTCTGGTCCTCGACGGAGGCGCTCGCGCCGGCGGAGATCCCGAAGCGCCTCGTCGTGATCGGGGGAGGCTACATCGGCCTCGAGCTGGGGATCTTCTACGCGAAGATCGGGGCGCAGGTGACCGTCGTCGAGATGACCGGGGGGCTCCTGCCGGGGACCGACCCCGACCTCTCGGCCGTCGTCGGGCGGACGCTCAAGAAGCGCGGCGTCGCCGTGCACCTGAACGCCCGGGCGATCGGCTACGAGAAGATTCCGGGGGGGCTGCGCGTCGGCGTCGAGGCGGAGGGGAAGCGCTTCGAGGTCGAGTGCGACCGGATCCTCTCCACGGTCGGGCGCCGGCCGACCTCGGCGGGGCTCGGCCTCGAGGCGCTCGGCGTCCGGATGGAGAAGGGGTTCGTCGCGGTCGACCCGCGGCGGGAGACGAGCGTGCCGGGGATCTTCGCGATCGGCGACCTCGCCGGGCAGCCGATGCTCGCGCACAAGGGGTCGAAGGAGGGGATCGTCGCCGCCGAGGCGATCGCGGGGCGCCGCGCCGCCTTCGACGTCCGCGCGATCCCCTCGGTGATCTTCACCGATCCCGAGATCGCGAGCGTCGGCCTCACGGAGGCGGAGGCGAAGGAGAAGGGGTTCGACCCGGTCGTCGGCCGCTTCCCCTTCGCGGCCTCGGGGCGCGCGATGTCCCTCGGAGAGACGGAGGGGTTCGTGAAGGTCGTCGCGGACAAGGGGACCGACGCCGTCCTCGGCGTGCACATGGTCGGCCCCGAGGTGACGGAGCTGATCGCGGAGGCCGCGCTCGCGATCGAGATGGGGGCGACCGCGGAGGACCTCGCCCTGACGGTCCACGCCCATCCGACCCTCCCCGAGACGCTCATGGAGGCGGCCGAGGCGGTCCACGGGGCGGCGATCCACGTCTACCGGCGCGCCTGACGGCGGCCCCCCTAGGAATTCGCAAATTCCTTCCGCCGGGGTATCCTCGGTCCCTCGGAGGGCAGGCGGGGAGGAGGGCAGACGATGAAGGCGTCCCTCGCGCTCCTCGGGGCCCTCGGGCTCCCGCTCCTCTCCCCCCGCGCCGGCGGCCAGACGACGATCTTCTCGGAGAGCTTCGAGGGGGGAGGGATCGGCGCCTACACCGAGACCGATTCGGACGGGGTGGGCGCGCCGACCCTCTGGCACGGCGGAGCCTCCTGCACCGCGACGACCCCCCTCCCCTCGTCGATGGGGACGAACGCCGCCGCCTACAACCAGGGGGACGTCGGCGTTTTCAACTACAACACCGGCCAGAACCCGAACGAGGGGGCGATCGAGTCGCCGGTCCACGCTTCCGGGTCGGGCGCCTCCCTCTCGGTGAGCTTCCTCCACGTGAAGGTGACGGAAGGGGGGGGCCTCGGCGGTTTCGACGTGTGCACGCTCGAGGCGCGTCCGGCCGGCAGCCCCTGCTGGTCGGTCGTGACCGCCCTCTCGGGCAACGCGCCCTGCTCGGGGTCGGCGACGTCGACCTCGACGATCCCCTGGATCGCGGGAGGCGCGTGGCAGCACCGGTTCCACTTCGATTCGATCGACGCCGGGAGCAACAACTTCCTCGGGTGGATCGTCGACAACGTCGTCGTGACGGAGACGGCCGCCGCTCCGGTCTTCGCCACGACGCTCTTCGCGGAGGACTTCGAGACGCCCGGCACGGGGGGACTCGGGAGCATGGTCGAGACGAACGCCTCCGGGAATCCGGCGACGACCCTCTGGCACGGCGAGGGCTCCTGCGAACCGAACTTCGCGATCCCTTCCTGCCTCGGGACGGCCGCGGCCGCCTACAACCAGGGGGACCTCGGCGTCTACGACTACGCGACGGGGAACTCCTCCAACGCCGGGGCGATCGAGACCCCGGTGATCGCCGTCCCCCCCTTCGCGTCGGGCGTCCGCGTCCTCCTCGACGACATGAAGGCGACGGACTGGGGCGGGGACTTCCCCCCGTCGGGGGCCTTCGACCAGTGCTTCGTCGAGGCCCGTCCGACCGGCGCGCCGGGCTGGACGACGGTGATCCAGGTCCTCCCGGACGTCCCCTCCTGCCTCGCCCCGCGGACCCTGGTGGTCGGGCCGGCACCGTCGCTGTCCGCCTTCCCCGCGGCGGGGGGAGGGAGGGTGCGGTTCCGATTCGACTCCGTGGACGACGAGTTCAACGACTACTTCGGCTGGTACGTGGACAACGTCCGGGTCGAAGCCCTCCTTCCCGGCGGAACCCTCCCCTTCGGAGCCGGGTGCCCGGGCACGGGGGCGCTCGTCCCTGCGATCGGGGCGAGCGGCCTTCCGCAGCTCGGGAACGGCGCCTTCGCGGTCACCCTCTCGGACGCCCTCCCCGGGGCGTCCGCGACCCTCGTGGTCGGCGTGAGCGATTCCTCCTGGCTCGGTGCCTCGCTCCCGGCGAGCCTCTCCTCCCTCGGCCTCGGGACGTCCTGCTCGCTCCTCGTCTCGGTGGACGTCGTCGTCTCGGCGACCGTGGATGCCGCCGGCACGGCGACGGTCGGGATCCCCCTGCCGAGCGCGGCGGGCTTCGCCGGCGCCAGCGCCTTCGCGCAGTGGGGGGTCCTCGATCCCGGAACGGGGACGTCGCAGCCGGTCGCGATGTCGAACGGGCTCCGCATCACCCTGTTCTGATCGGGGCCGGGGGCCCGGCGGCCCCGAGGGCGCGAAAATCCCGGGGCGGGAGCGGAGAATTCAGACCGCCCCGGAAGGGCCCCCTCCATGCGAGCACCCCAGCGGACTGCCCTCCTCATCCTGGCCGGCGGCGCCCTCCTCGGCCTCGCGGCCTGGGCGCTCCTCAGCCCGACCCGCCAGGCGGGGGGGGGGAAGCCGGCACCGGCGGCCGCCGTCACCCCGGAGCCCGAGAAGCCGGCCGTCGAGGCGATCGACCCCGCGCCGGCCGACCGGACGGCCCTCGGCGCGCCGGCGCCTCCCGCGCCCGCCCCGTCCACGGGCGGCCCCCCGGCCTCCTACACGCGGTCCCTCGGGCGCCTCCTCGGCAGGATCCTCGACTGGGACGGGACGCCGGTCCCGGACCTCACCGTCGACGCCTACGTCGTCGACCTCGTCTCGCTCTTCCCGGCGACGTCCGCCCTCTTCGAGGAGGAGACCGTCCGGCCGAAGATCCTCGACGCCTCCGGGCGGACGAACGTCGAGGGGCGCTTCGTGCTCGAGGGGCTCGATCCGCGCATGCCCCACGCCCTCCTCCTCGGACTCGGGACGCCGCGCGCGACCGCCCGGTTCCTCGACCACGCGCCCGGATCCGGGGAGACGGTCGACATCGGCGACATCGTCCTCCCCCCCTTCGCGACCCTGGTGGGGAAGGTCGTCGACGAGAAGGAGCGCCCCGTCCCCGGCGCGCGGGTGCGCGTGACCGACCTCCCCGCTATCGTCGTCGCGATGGGCGCGTCGGAGGTCCGACCCGGGGGCGCCTTCTACGTGGAGAAGAACGTCTTCGAGTTCCCCCGGTGGCTCGACGACATCGTCGAGCGGTTCCCGATCCCGACGACGACGACCGGGCCCGACGGCTCCTTCCGGCTCGAGGGAGCCCCGGTCGCCCCGAACGTCTCGACCGTGGTCGACCACCCGAAGTTCGTCACCCTGACGCGCGATCCGGTCTCCACCGCCGAGGGAGGGGAGCGGGACCTCGGCATGCTCCAGCTCGAGGCGGGCGAGACGCTCGCCGGGACGGTCGTCGACACCGAGGACCGGCCCGTCGCCGGCGCGGAGATCCTCGCGGGGACGAAGATCCCGCTCGGGCCGGCCGCCGTGATGCGCTCGGGGGGCCGGACCGACGGGGAGGGGAAGTTCCGGGTGCCTGCGATGGCGTCCGAGCCGGCCTTCGTCGCCTGCCGGCGCGGTCCCCCCGACCCCTGGACGGTCGCCGGCCCGTTCGTGCCCGGCCTCGACCCCGCGGCGATCCGCCTCCCCTCCCTCCGCCAGGTGGAGCTCTCGGTCCTCGACGACGCGGGGACCCCGGTCCGCGAGGGGATCGAGATCCTCTACCGGCGGGACGCGGAGTGGAACCTCGTGGCCGTGCTCGCCCCCCCCGTCCGCGCGACGTGGAAGCGCGGCGCCGAGGAGGGGGCCTACGTCGTCGAGCGCGTGCCGGACGGGAAGTACCAGTTCCTCGTCCGCGCGCCGGGCTACGCGGTGGGGGAGGCGCAGGTCGACGTCCAGGGCGGGGCCGGGCGCGCGAGGGTGACCCTCGACCGGGCCGTCCCGCTGGTCGTCCGGGTCGTCGCCGAGGGGAGCGGCGAGACGATCGAGTACGTCTACGTCGCCGGGAGGCCGGGGGAGAAGGCGGCGATCCAACCCCCCGTCGTCTCCGCCCGGACCGACGCGGGCGGAGAGGCGAGGCTCGCGGGCCTGCGGGAGGGGAAGAACCCGATCTGGGCCCTCCACCCCGCCTACGCCTTCGTGCAGGAGGAGGTCACCCTCCCCGCCGAGTCCGTGACGTTCCGCCTGCACGCCGGGGGGACGGTCGAGGGGAAGGTCCACTCGGGCGGCGGTCCCCCCCCGGACTCGGTGATGGTCGTCGCCGGACCCGAGGGGGCGAAGTTCCGGATGCCCCGGTTCACGGCGACCGACGCCGCGGGCTCCTTCAAGATGACGAACGTCGATCCGGGCACCTACAAGTTCGTGGCCCTCCCCCGGCTCTCCGACAAGACGTTCTCCGGGCTCTTCGAGTTCGCCGAGGTGGCGAGCGAGATGGCCGAGGTGGAGGGGACGGTGGAGGAGGGGAAGACGACGACCGTCGAGATCGACCTCCGCGGGGAGGCGGGGGAGAACGTGGGGACGATCCGGGGCCGCGCGTGGGTGAACGGGAGGCCGGCGGAGGGCGCCCTCGTGCGCGCCTGGTCGAAGCGGGCCCGCACGACGAAGGTGGACGCCTCCGGCGTCTACGAGCTGACCGGAGTGCCGGCGGGGGACGTGCGCGTCAACCTCTCCCTCCCGCGCGACGATGGGATCCCGGGCGGCCAGCAGCTCCAGGCCCGCCGGGTGAAGCTCCAGACGGGGGCGGTGGAGGAGGTGAGCTTCGAGCTGGAGACGGGCCGGCTCGCGGGGAAGGTCCTCTCCGCGAAGGCGGGGACGCCGATCCCCTACGCCCAGGTCTGGGCGCGGCGCGTCCCCGAGCAGGGGGAGGAGCGGGAGGGGTGGTCGAACCCCTTCGCCGTCGCGGACAGCGAGGGGCGCTTCCGGATGGCCGCCGTCCGCGCGGGGACCTACGACGTCTCGGCGCGGATGGACCGCTACGCGAACGCGACCGCGCGGGCGACCGTGACGGCCGGGGGGGATACGGCGGACGTCGTCCTCTCCCTCTCGTCCGCGATCGTCGTGAAGGGGAGGATCGTCTTCGACGCGGCGCCCGACGAGAAGCAGTGGATGGGGCTCTCCTTCCACCGCGGCCCTTCCGAGGAGCACGACTGGGCGGGCTGGGCGAGGGTCCGGCTCCCGGAGGGGACCTTCGAGACCGACGACCTCGGCCCCGGAACCTACACGGTCCGCGTGAACGGCCCCGACGTTCGGTACCGGCGGGTGGAGGTGGTGGTCCCGGAGGGGGGAACGGACGCCCTCGTCATCCAGGCGGTCCGGGAGACGGAGCCCGAGGCGAGAGCGGCGCCCGCCGCGTCGCGCTGATCCGGCCCGGATCCTCGGGGGCCCGAGGGGCCCCGGGGGCCGGGGGCCCGGGGACGGCGCGTCAGTCCCCCTCCCGCGTCCGGGAGGTGAACTCGGCCGTGAACTTCCAGAGATCGTCCTCCGGCTTCTTCTTGTCGGCGAGGCGGAGGTCGATCGCCGTCACCCGCATCCGGCTCCGCTTCGCCTCGATGTAGTAGAAGAAGGTCGCCAGCTGCTGGCGGTAGTAGTTCCGCTCCTTCTCCGAGGCGGTGATCGTGAAGATCGTGTCCTTGTACCCCTTCGCGGGGGACTTCGTGCTCTGCTTGGGGTTGACGTCCCCGAAGTTCGAGGCGGTCGCCTGCTGGGTGATGTAGGTGACGTCGTCCCGTCCGAGCTTGTCGTCCTCCCTCACCTCGTCCTCGAGTTCCTTGATCTGCTTGGCGGCCGCGGAGATCGCGGCGACGGAGCGCTTGCCGGGCTCGAGGCTGTCGCGATAGGAGGCGTAGCGGCTCCACTGGAAGCCGAGCGCCCCCGCCGCGAGGAGGACCAGGGCGGCGACCGCGAGGATCCCGGTCCGCAGGGAATCCCCCTCGCCGGTGAGGGCCTTCGCGAAGGGGAGATTCACGGGGTCTCCCCCCCCTTCGGCCCGGGGACGATGACGGAGAACTTCACCGGCTCCGCCACGCTCTCCTCCTTGTCGGGCGGCCGCTTGATCCCGGGCCGCCGGAGGCTCGCCGGGGCGACCCACGGGGCGGCCTCGATCGCCGCCATGAGCCGGTCGTAGTGGGGGGCCGCCTCCTCGGCGCTCCCGTAGAAGGTCGCGGAGAGCGTGACCTCCACGTGGTCCTCGAGGCCTCCCCGGACCGGCTTCGGGACGGTGTCGAACTTCAGGTCGTCGAGGGAGAAGCGCCCGATCTCGTCCTTCACCTCCGCGATCTTGTCGAAGAGGAGCCGCCACGCCTCGAGGGCCGACATCGGCTGGTCGACCCCCTGGCCGAGCTTCTCGCGCAGGGTCTTCAGCTTCCCCTCGACCTGCGACTTGAGGTAGGGGAGGCGCTTCCGGAGCTCGATCGATTCGACGGGGCGCGTGTCGATCTTCGCGAGGTTCTTCGCGTCCCCGGTCGCCACCTCGACGAGGGTCCGGAGGCTCGGCTCGAGCCGGTCGTGGACCTTGCGGTAGAGGTAGATGTTCTCGAGGAGGAGGGCGACGAGGAGGAGGGAGAGGGCGGCGAGGAGGGGGAGCTTCACGCGATCGAAGGTCCGCGTGAACCGGAGCCCCTCCTGGCGCAGCTCGATCCGGGTCGCGTCGAGCCCGATCCCCTTGAGCGCCGCCCCGAGCGCGGCGGGGACGAGGGGACCGGCCGCCTTGACGTCGTTCTCGGGGATCGGGCCCTCGACCCGCTCGAGGGGGTTGAAGACGGTGACGGGGAGGCCGAGCTCGGTCGAGAGGCGCACGGGGAGGTCGGCGAGCGCGGCCCCGGCCCCGGAGAGGAGGACGCTCGAGGGGGGCCGCTGCAGAGCGGCGCCGGCCGTGGAGCGGACGACCTCGTGGGCGAGGCGGACGGCGAGCTCCTCGCGCCGCCCCGCGACGAGGCCCTGCTCGAGGACCCGGGGGCTCTTCTCGAGGTCCCCGCGCGCGTCCGCCTCGAAGTCGACGACGATCTCGTCCCCGCTCTCGAGCTCGGCGGCCTTCCTCGCGGCGGACTCCGGGTCGAGCCCGAGGTCGCGGGCGACGGCGGCCGACATCGAGTCGAGTCCGGCCCGCACCGCCCGGATGTGGCGCAGCGCCCGGTCCTCGACGAGGAGGAGGAGACTCGAGCGGGTCCCGACGTGGAGGAGGAGGACGCCCCCCTCCGCGGGGAGCGCGCCCGTCTGGAGGGCCGCGTTGAAGAGAGCCGTCGCGTCGAGGTCGAGGGTCTGCGGATCGAAGCCGCACGCCTCGCAGGTCGCCAGCGCCCGCTTCAGGACCTCCTTCGGCGCCGCGACGACGAGGGCGTTCGTCTGGCCCTTCGCCTCCCCGAGGGAGAGGTAGTCGACGACGATGTCGTCGATGTTCCAGTGGTGGAGGTGCCCCTCCGACTCGAACTTCAGGACCTTGCGGATCTGCTCCTCCCCCTTGAACGGGAGGAGGAGGGTGCGGAAGACGCACTCGCTCGAGGGGACGGTGGCGAAGACCGGGTCGCGGGGGGCCTTGAGCCTGCGGAAGGCGTTCTCGACGGCGGCCGCGAGGGCGGCCTGCGGGTCCTCCCCCTCGCCGGCCGGGGGGAGGGTCTCCGAGGCGAGGCCGACGACCTTCCAGCGCCGGGCCGTCCCGTCGAGGACGACGAGCCGGAAGGCGTGGGGCTCGAGCTCGATCCCGACGACGCGCACGCCCGCCCTCCCCTCCGGTCGGGGCCGCCTACCTCGCCCCGCTCCCCTCGCCGGCGGCGAGGAGCGCCTCGTACGACTGGCGCTGGCGCGGCGTCAGGATGTCCTCGCGGACGGAGGCCTCGAGCTCGGCGCCGAGGGTCCGCAGGTCCTTCTCGACGATCGGGCTCGCGACGAACCGGCTCCGGATCTCCTCCTCGCGTTCCCGCGCCTTGCGCAGGAGGTAGCGGAGGTGGAGGAGCTGTTCCGGGGTGGGATCGAACGCCCGGGCGAACCGCCGCTCGTAGTCCGGGAAGGGGCCCTCCTCCTCGGGAGGGCTCGGGAATCCGGCGAGGAACGCCCCGGCCGCGAGGCCGGCGACGAAGGCGGAGGCCGACGCCGCGGCGATCGCGCCGCGCAGTCCGCCGGACGCCTCAGCGGGGTCCATCCGCTCCCTCCGCGGGGTGGGCGACGGCGGGAGGCGCGCCCGGCCCCCGCTCGAAGCGCTCCCGGATCCGCTTCACGACGGGATCCTCCTCCTGCGCCTGCAGGGAGGCGGGACCCCGGTCGAAGGCGCCGCTCCGGACGAGGATCCCCCCGGCGGCGAGCAGGGCGATCGCGGCCGCGATCGCGGCGATCCGGCGGGCGAACCGGACGGTCGACCGGGCCGAGCCCTCCTCCCTCGGTCCGGCGAGGGCCGCGGCCGCCACCCGGTCGGCGAACCCGGCGGGAGCGCGAAGCGCGGCGCCCGCCCCGTCCTCGAAGAAGCGCCGGATCGAGGCGACCTCGGAGACGACCCCCCGGCAGCGCGGGCAGTCGATCAGGTGCTCGCGCACCCCCTTCGCCTCGACGGGGGAGAGCTCCCCGTCCGCGTAGCGGGAGAGGAGGGGCTTCGCGCTTCGGCAGTTCATCGGTTCCATGGCTCGAGCCTCCCTCCCTCGTCCGTCCCCCCGAGGTACCCGGGGTACATCGCCTCGATCGCCGCCCGGAACCGGGCGCGCGCGCGGAAGAGCCGCGACTCGACGGTGCCGAGCGGGCAGTCGAGGACCGCCGCGATCTCGTCGTAGCCGAGCCCCTCGTACTCCCGCAGCAGGAGGATCGACCGGTGCTTCTCGGGGAGCGACGCGAGGACGCGGCGCGTCACCTCCCGCAGCTCGAGGCGCAGCGCGGCGCGCTCGGGCGCCTCCTCCCGCGCGCGCGTCCCGCTCGAGGCGTGCGCCTCCGGGTCCTCGGAGAGGGAGAGGGGGGCGCGGGCGCGCTTCTCGAGGAAGTCGTTCGCCGTGTTGAGGCCGATCCGGTAGAGCCAGGTGTAGAAGGAGGAGGAGAAGCGGAAGGTGTGGAGCCTGCGGTAGGCCTTGAGGAAGGTCTCCTGGGCGATGTCCTCCGCCTCCTGCGTGTCCTTCGTGAACCGGTGGGCGAGCCGGAAGATCCGGTCCTGATGGCGGACGACGAGGTCGCGGAACGCGGCCTCCGAGCCGTTCCTCGCCTGGCGGATGAGGTCGAACTCGGCGGCGGGATCCCCGGATCGGAGGGCGGCGAGCATCGGCGGCGTTGGACGGGCGGAGGGCTCCCCTATTCCACGGCCGGGGGTCCCTTCGTCACCGGAGAGGCTCTTCGTCACCGTCCGCCCTCTGTCGCAACCGGCCCGTGTGCAAGGGATTGTCGCCGGGATCCGCATCGCGCCCCCGGCCCGTTCCTCTCACCCGAGCCACTGCTCGATCTCGTCCAGCACATGACCGAGCTTCTTCCTCTTCGTGTCGAGGTACCGGCGGTTCTCCGGGTTCGGCGGGACCTGCAGGGGAACCCTTTCGACGATTTCCAGGCCGTAACCCGAGAGCGCGTACGGCTTGTTCGGGTTGTTCGTGAGGAGGCGCAGCCTCCGGATCCCGAGGTCGTAGAGGATCTGCGAGCCGATCCCGTAGTCGCGCTCGTCGGGGAGGAAGCCGAGGACCTCGTTCGCCTCGACCGTGTCGAGCCCCGTCTCCTGGAGGGCGTAGGCGCGGACCTTGTTGAGGAGGCCGATGCCGCGCCCCTCCTGCCGCATGTAGAGGACGACCCCTCGCTCGGCGGCCCCGACGATCTCGAGGGCCCGGCCGAGCTGGGGGCCGCAATCGCACTTGAGCGAGCCGAAGGCATCCCCCGTGAGGCACTCCGAGTGGACGCGGACGAGCACGGGCTCCTCGATCGCGGCCCGAGCGCCCTCGGTCGCGGGGCCCGGGATCCCCCTCGTCAGGGCGACGTGGACGTGGTGGTCGATCTTCCCGTAGTAGGCGAAGAGGTCGAAGACCCCCTGCGAGGTGGGGAGCTTGCACCCGCCGACCGCCTGGATCAGGCGCTCGCTGCGGCGGCGGTGCTGGATGAGGTCGGCGATCGCGCAGATCCGGATCCCGTGGCGCTCGGAGAAGGCCTCCAGGTCGGGGAGGCGGGCCATCGAGCCGTCCTCCCGGAGGACCTCGCACAGGACCCCCGCGGGCTTGAGACCGGCGAGGCGGCAGAGGTCGACGCTCCCCTCCGTCTGCCCGGGCCGCACGAGGACTCCCCCCTCGCGCGCCCGCAGCGGGAAGACGTGCCCGGGCCGCACGAGGTCCTCCGGACGGCACTCGTCGCGGATCGCCGTGAGGATCGTGTGGGCCCGGTCGGCGGCGGAGATCCCCGTGCTCACCCCCTCCTTCGCCTCGATCGAGACGGTGAAGGCGGTCCCGAGCCGGGAGGTGTTCTCGATCGCCTGGGGGTGGAGGCGCAGGCGGTCGCAGGTCTCCGGCGCGAGGGAGAGGCAGATGAGCCCCCCCCCGAACTTCCGCATGAAGTTGATCGACTCCGGGGTGACCCGCTCCGCCGCGATCACGAGGTCCCCCTCGTTCTCGCGGCGCGGGTCGTCGACGAGGAGGATCATCCGGCCGGCGCGGAGATCCTCGAGGACCTCGGGGATGGGGGAGAAGGCCATGGGAAGGGCCGAGCATAGGTCCCCCTCCGGGGGGGGGCAAGGCGAGCGGGCGCGGACAAAAGCGGATTCCTGCGCGCGCCGATAAGGGGGGCCCCGCCCGACCGAGAATGGGGAAGCCAGCTTGACGAGAACCCCGACCTGGCTCGCGATCCTCGCCGCCCTGGCGCTGCCGCCCGCGCTCGCCCTGCGCGCCTCCCGTCTCGAGCGGCGGCTCGAGGTCGAGCGGGAGCGCGCGGAGGCGCTCGCCGGCGAGGTCGCCCGGCTGCGCGCGGAGGTGGGGGGGCTCGAGGAGACGCGGAGCGTCGCCCTCGAGATGCGGGGGACGCTCCCCCAGGTCGACGAGGCGATCGGCCGGCTCGAGGCGCGACTCCACGCGGAGGGGGCGAGGATCGAGGCCCTCGAGACCTCGGCCGCGTGCGCCGCCGAGGGGGACCGGGAGGCGCAGGAGGCCGTCCGCAAGCTCGACGGCGACCTCGGCGGGGCGCTGCGCCGGTTCGAGGGGATCGGCGCGGGGGTCGACTCCCTCTCCCGCGCGCTCGACGAGGAGAGCCGGGCCCGCCGCGCGGACCACGCCTCCCTCGCCTCGCGCGTCGCCCGCGACCCCGCCGAGATGGAGAGCGGGATGATCGGCCCGACCGTCCAGCTCGCGGGGGAGGAGACCGTCGGCAGCGGGGTGATCGTCCACACGCGGCCCGCCGGGACGGGGACGGAAGCCTTCGTCCTCACCGCCTACCACGTCGTGCGGAACATCCAGTCCGAGGGGGGGAACCCCTCGGCGCTGCGGATCCTCGTCTTCGCCGGGGCGGGCCCCCGCCGGGAGGTCACCGGCTCTCTCCTCGCCCACGAGGAGGGGATCGACGTGGCCCTGATCCGGTTCGTCGCGGAGGACCCCGCCCCGCGGGCTGCCCGGATCGTGCAACGGTCGCGCGTCGCGACCGTGCCGGTCTTCACCCCCGTCTACACCGTGGGCTGCCCCCTCGGGAACGACCCGATCCCGACCTCCGGGGAGATCGCGAGCACCCGCAGCGCGATCGGCGACGACACCTACTGGATGATCAACGCGCCCGCCTACTTCGGGAACTCCGGCGGCGGGGTCTTCCTCGCGGAGACCCGGGAGCTCGTCGGCCTCTACTCGAAGATCTACACGCACGGGCGCGGGCGCCCGACCGTGATCTCCCACATGGGGCTCGTCACCCCGATCGACCGCATCCTCGACTTCCTCGAGAAGGGGGGCTACGGGTTCGTGGGCGGGGAGCCCTCCGCCGCCGAGATCGCCTCGGGGTCCCGCTCCGAGGGCTGATCTCTCCCGCCCTTCCCGGGCGCCCGGGACCGAACGGGGAGCGTGCGGAAACGCCCGCGGGACCCCGCACGGCGACCCCCTCCCGCGATCCGGTATTGCGGCACGGCGGTTGAGGCGCGATGCTTGCCGCTCGGCTCGCCTTCCCGGCTGCCCCCCTGTCCGGGAACGAGACCGGTCGTCCAGAGCCCTGCAGGAAGGACCACGATGCTCCACCCCGGGAAGCGATCTCGGTTCGTCACCCTGTCCCTTCCCCTCCTCGCCGCCGCGATCGGCGCCTGCGGCGGCGGCGGCGGCGGCGGCGGGTCCGGGGGGGGTGCGGGCCAGTTCCGCCTCCTCTCCGTGAACGTCCCCGAGGCCTCCGTCTGGCCCCTCAACCAGCGGATGGTCTTCGACTTCAACAAGCCGCTCGACCTCGGCACCGTCTCGTTCAACTCGATCGTGATCCAGGGGTCGAACGGCGTGCCGGTGACGGGGACCTTCTTCGTGGACCCCTGCGCGCCCGGGACGCGGCTCGTCTTCCAGCCGACCTGCCCGACCGACTCCGCCCTCGTCACCGGCGGCCTCCAGCCGAACGCGATCACCTACACCCTCACCCTCCTCACCGGGGTGGGGCCGACCGTGCTCCGCGCGACGGACGGCGACCCCCTGATGGAAGGGGCGAGCGTGATCTTCCGCACGCCCATCCCGCCCTTCGAGCCGCCGCTGGCGGATCCCGATCCCACGAGCCCTCCCTTCCCGACGGTGACGGCCCCGGATCCGGGCGTCCCGCTCCCCCTCAACCTCTTCTCCGATCCGATCGAGTCGTTCGACGTCTCGTTCGACCAGTCCCTCGACCCGGCCCCCTCGAACGTCAGCCTCGAGAACTTCGTCCTCGAGTTCTCCGACCCCGCCAATCCCGGGACCTTCGTGGAGATCCCGCGGACGGTGACCCTGGTCCAGAACTGCACGCTCGACCTCGCGAGCCCCGACTGCCCGCGCCCGGAGAAGGCCCTCGTCAAGATCGTTCCGCTCGGGATCCTCCCCGCGGGGGAGACCGTCCGCGTCCGCGTCGCGGAGGGGGTGCGGGACATCGGGCAGGTGCAGGCGCTCCCCGCCGACGTCGTCGCGGCGAGCTACACCGTCGAGCCGCCCGATCCGGGCGGGAACGAGGACGCCTTCACCGAGGAGTTCCTCACCTCGGAGCACGAGGACGTGGGCGTCGCCTTCGACGTCCCGACGGCGGACTGGGGAGGCGGCGTCCTCACGGCGAACGAGCCGTTCCCGGGCGTGGAGTCGACCTTCGACTGGACCGTCCAGGCGGGCACGACGGTCTTCCTCGACACGAGCTTCGACGTCGTCGTCAACAACGTCGGACAGCAGGCCCCGGTCGTGAACGGGGTCCTCAACCTGCACAACCTCGTGGTCGGCGCGAACGCGCGGGTCCTCGGGCAGGGCCCCAATCCCCTCGTCATCAACGCCACCGGCCGCATCACCGTCATCGGGGAGATCAACGTCGACGGCATCGACGCCCTGAACACGGGAGGCCTCAACACGCCCGAGCAGCCCCAGAGCGGGGCTCCCGGCAACTGCGGCGGCGGCCAGGGAGGGGCCGCGTCCCTGAGCGCCGTGGGGTCCGACGTGCAGGGGGAGGACGGCTACGGCCCGGGGAACACCCCGTCCGGGGGCGGGAAGGGGGGTCACTCGTGCTTCGGGACGGGCCCTGACACGCAGCGGCGCGGGGGGGGTGGCGGCGGCGGCATCCTCACGAGGAAGACGCACTCCCTCCCCTTCGCCATCGGTGCGCCCCCCTGGCCGGTCCCCGCGGGCCTCAACGGGTCGAACGGCGGCCCCGGGCCCGGGGTCGGCGACTGCGTCGACCTCGCCCTCCCCGTCGACGGCGGCGCGTTCGGCCCCGACGTCTTCACGGACACGGACGCCGGCGGGGTCCTGTTCACGGGGAACGACTTCTTCGGCCGGAAGTTCGTCCTGGGCGGGAATCCCCTCGCGGGCGAATTGAACGCTCTCGTCGCCGGCCAGGGGGGTGGAGGGGGAGGCGACGCGGTCTTCTACAGCGCGACGACACCCAACCCCAACTGCCTCAACAACACCCAGTGGCAAGGCAACGCCCCCAGCGCCGACCGGAAGGGAGGCGCGGCAGGCGGCGGCGGGGGGGTCCTGATCCTGCGCGCCATCGGCCCGATCGTCGTCACGTCGACCGGCAAGCTCTCCGCGAAGGGGGGCAACGGGGGACACGGCGAGAGCATCCTCTTCATCAATCCCGCGGGGGGCGGAGGCGGCGGGGGCTCGGGCGGGATGATCATGGTCGAGTCGGCGGACGCGTCCGCGCAGGATCCCCTCGCCGCCCCGGGCACTCCGGGCGGGATCCGGATCGAGGCCACGAATACGCGGTTCGAGGTGAGGGGAGGCGACGGAGGGCTCGGCGTCGACCAGGCGAACACGCCGACCACCGTCTGCCGCGGCGGAATGGGGGGCGGGGGGACGCTGCAGCTCCACTCCGCCCGGTTCGACGCCGTCGGGAACCCGATCGTCCGGCTCGGCACCCCGCCGGGGACGGACGTGACGAGCTTCTCGACCCCGACGATCGACCAGCACAACAACGCGTGGGTGCTCCTCCCCAACTTCGGCCCGAAGTCGCGCGCGCGCTCGGCCTGGATCGACGCGGGGGCCGTCTCCATGGGCTCCCTGGGGACGGTCCTCTATCCCTGGGTCTCCAGCCCGCCGAACAACACCACCAACCTGGACTATCCCCTGGTCAGCTCCGTCCCCCAGTTCCCGGGACTGGCCGGCGTCGTCAAGACCGACCCCGCGGGAAAGGTCTTCCTCCCTCCGTTCCTCCCCGGGACGGACCAGACGATCCCGCTGGCGAACGTGACGCAGTTCTCGGCCACGATCCCCGTCGAGCTCGCGTCGAACCCCGCGACGCTCGTCCGGTACGCGTTCAACCCGAACACGGCGCAGACCAGCCCGCCGCAGCTCTTCACGATCGTCTCCGCGACCTACGACGGAACGAACACCGTGATCCAGACCGATCCCGGAGACGGGTCGATGATGGCCGTGCTCCCGGCGGCGGGGTCGACGACGGTCCGCGTCCACCCGCGCTACTTCCGGGTCTTCACCCAGGGGACGGCGGACACGATCCTCCCGGGCCAGGCGGTCGCGATCCAGTTCCAGGGAGCGACCGATCCCCTGAGCTCCGCGACCTACACGACCCTCTCGCCGAATCTCGACGGCATCGCCGGGAAGCGCTACTTCCGCTTCGTCGTCGATTTCGACCTCGGCGCGTCGGGGATCTCCCTCTCCACGCCGCGGCCGGAGATCCGGTTCCTCAAGCTCCCGATCCAGTT
The DNA here is from genome assembly GCA_022616055.1 of Planctomycetota bacterium. Taxonomy (GTDB): domain Bacteria; phylum Planctomycetota; class UBA1135; order UBA1135; family JAKEFM01; genus JAKEFM01. The sequence goes on along the minus strand of JAKEFM010000152.1, from coordinate 18,075 downwards.
CTGATCCCGCGGATCGAGGGGGCTCCCCCGGGACGATGTCCGCCTCGGACGACCTCGGCCGCGCCGACGCGCTGAAGGTCCGGGCGGACGAGGCGCTACGCGGGGGTCGGGGCGAGAAGGCGATCCCCCTCTACGAGGAGGCGATCGCGCTCTTCGGGTCCGCGGGGGACCGGCTCTCCCAGGCGAACTGCCTCCAGCGGCTCGGGCGGATCGCCCTCGAGGCGCGCCGCCTCGAGGACGCGCAGGAGCTCCTCGGCCGGGCCGTCGAGTTCCACCGGACCGAGGGGGACGATCCGGGCCTCGCCGCCGACCTCGGCTACCTCGGGCCCGCCCTCGGACGGGACGCCCAGTACCTGCGCGCCCTCGACTGCCTGGAGGAGTCCCTGGGGATCTTCCGGAGACTGGGCGACCGGTACGGGGAGGCGCTCGTCCTCCGCTCGGAGGGGAACCTCTTCCGCGACTGCTACGGTCCCGAGCCCGCGATCGCGTGCTGGGTCCTCGCCCGGACGCTCCTCGAGGATCTGCGCGATCCCTCCCTCGGGCCGATCGAGGCCTTCCTCCACAACGTCCGGATGCGGCTCGGGGAGGAGGACTGGGCGTCCCTCGAGCGGGAGGTCTTCCCGCGGGCCGAGGAGATCCGGCTCGAGGGGGTGCGCTGCCTGCGCGAGGGGGAGATGGTCGAAGGGGAGGGCCCCACCTGGCAGTAGGCGCCGCGCCCCCTACCGGCGCAGGTGCTTGGCGAGGAACTCGTGGATGTCCCTCCACGCCCGCTCCGCGACGTCGGGCTTGTGGCCGGGGCGGTCCGCGTTCAGGAACGCGTGTCCGACCTTCTCGTAGACCCGGCAGACGACGTCCTTCCCCGCCTTCTTCGCCGCCTCCTCGAAGGCCTTCGCCTCCGAGACGGGGATCCCCCGGTCCTCGCTCCCGAACACGCCGAGGACGGGGCAGCGGAGCGTCTTCAACGTCGCGGCGTCCGTGATCACGGAGCCGTAGCACACGACGGAGGCCGAGAGCGCCTCCTCCTCGAGCGCGGCGAGGAGGGCGTACTTCCCTCCCATGCAAAAGCCGATGATCCCGATCCGATCCCGGTCGACGTTCGGGTCCGCGCGCAGCGCGGCGACGGCGGCGCGGAGGATCTTCACGGCCTTGCCGTCCTCGAGCCCCCGCGAGAGCTCGTGGGCGAGGTCGCGGTCCGTCGCCACCTTCCGGCCGTAGAGGTCGGGGACGAGCGCGGCGTATCCCCGATCCGCCAGGACTCCCGCCACCCCCTTGATCTGGTCGTTCAGTCCCCACCACTCGTGCACGACGACGAGCCCGGGGCTCTTCCCGGCCGCGGGCCGGGCGAAGTGCGAGGTGGCCGTCTGGTCCCCGACGGCGAGCGTTCGCGACTCGGTCACGATCGCGGGTTGCGTCGAGCCCTGGAGGATCGCGAGGAGGAACGGGATCGCGGGCAAGAGGAACCTCCATCCGGAAGCGGAGGCAGGATGAAGCCCCTCCGCCCCCGGCGCAACCTCGCGCCGCCTCCCGTAAGATCCCCGTCCCGGAGGAACCGATGCCTCGAACGCTCCTCGCCCTCGCGCTCCTCGCGCCGTCCGACCCTCGCCTGCCCGGGGACGGGCCGGCCCCGGACATCGACCGGGCGATCGCGGACGGGGTCCGGATCCTCGTCGGGTGCCAGGAGGAAGGGGGCGCCTGGCCCTACCAGGGCGTCTACGGAGGGAAGGACGCGAAGGGGGATTACCTCCCGCCCGTCGGCTACCAGATCGGAGGGACCGCGATCTCCGCTCTGGCGCTCCTCCACGCCGCCGACCCGAAGGACGAGGCCGCGCAGAGGGCGATCGACGCGGGGGTCGACTTCGTCCTGAAGACCCTGGCGCACCCCCTGATGACCCCGGAGTTCGCGGGGGGCTACGACGTCCGGATCTGGGGGCACGCCTACGCCCTCCACCTCCTCGCGCGATGCAAGGCGCTCGACCGCGGCGGCCCGAGGTCCGAGGCGATCGACCTGCGGATCCCCTGGCTCGTCGCCGCGATCGAGAAGACGGAGATCCCCGCCGCCGTCGTCGAGAAGCGGGAGCTCGCCGCCGGAGGCTGGAACTACGCGAGGGGGAGGGGGTGGGCGACCTGGAGCCCTCCCTCGACCTTCACGACGGCGCCCGTCGTCCAGGCGCTCCTCGAGGCCCGGAAAGTCGGCGCCCAGGTGAGCCCCGGGGTCCTCGACCGGGCGCGGCGCGTCCTCGAGGAGGCCCGCACCTCCGAAGGGGCCTTCGTCTATTCGGGCGCCGTGGGCGGACGCGGCGGCCAGGACGTCCGTGCGAAGGTGCCCGGCGCGATCGCCCGGATGCCGGTCTGCGAGACGACGCTTCGCCTCCTCGGCGGGGGTTCGGTCGCGGCGACCCGGAAGTCGGTCGAGGCCTTCCTCGAGGAGTGGCAGGCGCTCGAGGACCGCCGCAAGAAGACCGGGACCCACGAGGGTCCCTACGGGATCGCCCCCTACTACTACTTCTACGGCCACTACTACGCGGCCCAGGCGATCGAGAGCCTCCCCGCCGTCGAGCGCCCGCCGCTGCGCGCGCGGCTCCACGAGAAGATCTTCAAGGTGCGCGATCCGGACGGCTCCTGGAACGACCGGGTCTTCGAGCGATCCAGGAACTTCGGCACGGCGATGGTCGTCCTCGCTCTCCTGGCGCCGAGGCTCCCGGAGCCCGCGGCCCTCGAGCCCGCGAAGCCGGAGGGGAAGTAGGCGCTCAGCGTCCCGACCTCTCCGCGAGGAAGGCCGCGACCTTGTCCGCGACGAGGGCCGCACCTTTCTCCGTGAAGTGGGCGGGGTCGTAGTAGAACTCCTCGCTCGAGGGGACCTCCGCGGCGAGGTCGAAGCAGGGGACCGCATTCGCCCGGCAGACCTCGACCGTCTCCCGGTTGAAGACGTCGAGCATCCTCCGCAGGTCCGCGGCGGAGAACCGGCCGATCTGCCTCCGGATCCAGAAGAACTCCCCCTCGATCCCGCGCCAGGGCTCCGCGTCCGCGAAGAGGATCGGCTGGGTGACGAAGACGGTCCGGACTCCCATGTCGCGCCCGGAGTCGATCAGCGCCTTCAGGTTCGAGCGGAACTCCGGGAGCCCCGGGAGGATCTCGCGGAGGTCGGCGGGGAGGGGCGTCGGGTCCGGCCCGAGGGGCCTCGGCTCGTAGGTGCGGTGGGCGGCCCGGACGAGGAGGACGTCCTCCGAGAGGACGGCGCTCCAGCGGTAGCCGAGCTGGAAGAGCCGGCTCCAGCGGAAGAGCCGCATCCTCCAGGAGTCCTCGGGCCACATCGCCCGATCGTGCGGGCTCCCGAAGAGCCGGAGGTCCTCGCAGATCGAGAGGGTGAGATCGTTCACGCCGAGGAGGAGGAGGACGGCGTCCGGATGGAGGACGCGGACGACCTTGTCCAGGAAGACGAGGTGGGAGCGCGTCGTCTGGCCGTCGATCCCGCCGTTGCCGATCCAGGTCCTCGGATCCCGCTCCCGCAGGCGCTGCTGGAGGAGGTGGGGCCAGGTCTTCTCGTCGTCGAGGTAGAAGCACTGGGTCGCGCTCCCGCCGACGGCGATCCAGGTCTCCCACGCGTCCCAGTCCTCGGGCGGCTCCTCGCCTCGAAGCCCCCAGCGGTTCGTCGTCAGCCGGCCATGCCGGGAGACGCCGCGAAGGTCGACGTCTAGGACCGCCTTCACCTGGGGGTAGAGAGGGAGGAGGGGCGTGAAGACGCTCGCCGGGGCGAAGAGCCTCGCGCCGACCTCGAGGGCGAGGAGGAGGGAAGCGAGGACGAGGGCGACGCGCGCCGCGACCTTCCGCCCGCGGGGATTCAAGGAAGGGAGCCTATCCCGACTCGGAGCGCGTCGAGAAGCCGGTCCCTCTGGCTCGGAACGTTGGTTCCTCCCGACTCGTGGGGGACCCGGACACCGATGGAGCCGAGCCTCCGGAGGTAGCCGGGAGCACGCGAATCCTCGGATCGGCCGGCGACCGAGGCGGACGACGCCCCTGGCGCGCTGCCGCGGCACGGGGCTCGGGGAGGGCACTCCCGGGCGTTGTCAGGATTGACCACTTGAACAGGTCATCTTGACGCCACCCTCCGCACGAAAACGACAACCTACCGCCCCCGGGAGCTCGCCCGCGCGGCTGCCGAAGGATCCTCGACTTCCCCGACCCTCAGGGCATCTCCGTCTCTTCGCAGAAGGCGTGGAACGGGAGTACCCGGGCGGTCCTCTCCGCCGAGCCGAAGTCCTTCTCTCCCAGATGCACCTGGAAAAACCTCGGGATGGGCGTCCGGCGCCGAAAGTACTCGATGGCCGCGGGGACCTGCCTCTCCCCCGACTTGCACTCGACGGCGAACAGGGGACGGCGATCCCGCAGGACGACGAAGTCGACCTCGCGCCTGTCCGTGTCGCGCAGGAAACGCAGTTCCATGCGGTAGCCCTCGGAGTCCTCGACGAAGTGGCAGTACTTGAGGAGCTGGGAGGCGACGAGGTTTTCGAATCGCGCTCCGCCTTCGGGAGCCTGGGACCAGTCCCAGAAGTAGAGCTTGCGCTCCTTCCTCACCGCGCGGATCCGGGGCGCCCCGTAGGGGGGGATCCGGAAGCAGACGTAGAGGTTCTCGAGGATCGTGAGCCAGCGCTCGACGGCTTCGTGGGAGACGCCGAGGTCCTCGCGCAGGCTCTGCACCGAGAGGGGCGAGCCGACCCGGCTCGGGAGGGCTTCCAGGAGTAGTTCGATCAGGCTCACCTCGCGCACCCGCTCGAGGTCCCGCAAGTCCTCGTGAACCACCCGCTGGAGGCGCTCGGCCTGCCAGCGCCGCCAGAGCCGGTCGCTCTGCCCCAGGAAGGGCTCCGGGAAACCTCCCCAGCGGAGGAGGTCCCGGGCATCGGAAGCCGAGGGCCGGGAGCGGACCTCGCGCAGCGAGAAGGGGTGGAGGCGGAAGTAGTGGTAGCGGCCCTGGAGGGAGTCTCCTCCCTTCCGATAATGGTCGAGCCGGGCGGAGCCGGTGACGAGGAACCGGACCTCGGGACCGTAGCGGTCGAACCATCCCTTGAGGAGGTTGCGCCACCGGGCGTACTTGTGCACCTCGTCCAGGATCACCAGGGGCTCCCGGGGCGGAAGCTCGGCCCGCAGCACGCTCCGGCGGTGCTCGGGGAAGTCCCAGTTGAGGTAGGCCGGGTGTCGCGTGTGGCCGTCCCGGAGGAAGGTGAGGGCGAAGGTCGTCTTCCCCACCTGGCGCGGCCCCCCCACGAAGACCATCTTTCGGGAGAGGTCCTCCTTCACGGGCAGGGCGAGGTAGCGGTCGACCCGGCGGTCCATGCCAGTGGAAATTCAGGCTAGCCAGAAATAACTCATGAGTCAATTCCGGCTTACCGGAATCTACAACCACATCCTCCGCCCGCTCCCGTGGTCGGCGGCGGGGCATCCGGGCCCGATCGCGGCGACGACGCCCGAAAGTTGCCCAGACTCTCACCGGGCCCGGCGGAACATCACGTCGAAGGTCGCCCCGAACGCCCGGCTCTCGTCCTCGGCGAGCGAGGCGACCCTCGCCGGTTCGCGAGGGGGCGGGAGGTCGACTCCGCTTTCCCTGAACGGGGAGGCCTCCGCCTGGCGGAAGGGATCGGGGGGATTCCCCGACCCCGCCCGGATCAGGCGAAGATCCTCTCCAGGCCCTCCTTCCAGGGGAGGACCTTCACCTTTCCGAAGGAGTAGGCGTGGGGGGTGCGGCAGAGGCAGAGGAGCTCCGCCCGCGGGTTCTCCGAGGCGAAGGCGAGGAGGCCACGGACGTCGGACTCCTGCGGGTCCGGGCGCGACTTGATCTCGACGGCGACCGGCCGGTCCGAGGACCCCCGGGAGAGAACGAGATCCACCTCCTGGCCGGTGTTCGTCCTCCAGTAGAACAGCCGGCAGCCCCGATCGAGGTAGTCGTTGAGCCGCGCGACCTCGCCGACGAGGAAGGTCTCGAAGAGCCTGCCGTAGCGGAAGCTCGCGGGCTTGAGGTCGGCCTCGAGCTCGCCGCGGACGGCGTTCAGGATTCCGCAGTCGAAGAGGTAGAACTTGGGCGCCTGCCGGAGCTGCTTGCGGACCGAGTGGGACCACCCGTCGATCCGGAACGCGATCAAGGTGTCGACCAGGATGGAGAAGTACTCCTGGGCGGTTTTCACGCTGACGCCCGAGTCCCGCGCGATCCGCGAGAAGTTCGCGGGCTCCCCGTTCTGCTGCCCGGCGACGTCGAGGAAGCGGACGAAGCTCTCCGTCCGGCGGACAAGGGCCTCCTGGAAGACCTCCTCCTTGAGATAGGTGTCGACGTAGGCCTTGAGGGTCGGAGCGGGCGAGGGGTCCTCGAGGTAGACGGAGGGAAGGGTTCCGAACCGGAGCGCGCGGTGGAGGTCGAGGTCGACCTCCCGGGCGCAAAGCGGGTGGAGCCGGAGGTTCCAGGCCCGTCCGGCGAGGAGATTCGCCCCGCCCCGCTTGAGCTTCCTCGCGCTCGAGCCCGTGAGCAGGAACCGGACCTTCCCCTTGTGCCTCTCGATCAGGTAGTGGACCTCGTCGAGGAGGGAGGGGAGCTTCTGGACCTCGTCGACGAGGACCGTGAGCCTCCCCCCCGGGCGGATCTCGTGCTCCAGCTCGCTCCGGAACAGGCCGGGGTCGGTCAGGTAGCGCCGGCATGTGTCGAGGTTCAGCAGGTCGACCGTCCGGGAGCGGCCCTGCCGGGAGAGGAACTCCCTCGCCAGCGTGGTCTTTCCGACTCCGCGGGGTCCGAAGAGGAAGGCGGATCTCCCCTCGCCGAGGCGCGCGCGCAGGTCGAGAAGGCGGGAGATCATGGTCCAAATTTATAACCTTTTCCTGGACTTATATCCAAAGTCGATCCGGGACTCCTCCTTCCTCGGGGAGAAGTCGTCGACGCCGAGGAAGCACCCCACCGCGTCGGGGCGGATCGCCCGCACGACCCTGCCCACGAACACCAGGTGGGCCCGCGTCGTCTGGCCGTGGATTCCGCCGTTGCCGACCCAGGGCCGCGGATTCCGCTCCCGCAGTCGCTGCTGGATGAGGTGGGGCCAGGTCTTCTCGTCGTCGAGGTAGACGCACGGGGTCGTGCTGCCGCCGATCGTCACCCAGGTGTCCCACGCCTCCCACTCCTGCGGCGGCTCCCCGCCCCGCAGCCCCCAGCGGTTCGTCGTCAGCCGGCCGTTCTTGCACACTCCCCGGAGGTCGACGTCGAGGACGGCCCCCTCGGGGAACCGCGCGAGGAAGCCGCGGGGGTCGGAGAGGGCGAACTCCCGGACGTCGGGGAGCTCGAGGTTCGCGCAGGGCTTGTGGGGGAAGGCCCCCCGACAGAGCGTCGTCTAGCCCGACCGCGGAGAAGCCCCCCTCCCCCCGGGGGGAGGGGGGGACGCGATGACCCCGGCGATCGCGGGGAACTAGACGACTGCCCCTTCGGCCGCCGGATCCTCACCTGGGTAGCCCCTACCTGTGGACTTGGTGAGTACGGGCTGACGGCCTTGCGGGTCGAGGATCGTGCGGGGGATGGTGGCGGCGTGGAAGTCCAGCGCAGGGGGCGCCCTAGTGCCGGAAGTGGCGGACGCCCGTCAAGACCATCGCGGCGCCCGCGCGGTCCGCGGCGGCGATCGACTCGGCGTCGCGCACGGATCCCCCCGGCTGGAGGATCGCGGCGACGCCGGCGGCAACCGCCTCCTCGACCCCGTCGGGGAAGGGGAAGAAGGCGTCCGAGGCGAGGACGGAGCCCTTCGTGCGGGGACCCGCCTTCGCGATCGCGAGACGGACGGCGTCGACGCGGCTCATCTGGCCGGCGCCGACCCCGACGACGGTGCGGCCCCGGGCGAGGACGATCGCGTTCGAGCGGACATGCTTCGCGACGGTGGCCGCGAAGAGGAGGGCGTCGACCTCGGCGGGGGTCGGGGCGCGCTTCGTGACGACCTTGAGATCGGAGGCGGTCTCGACGCGGTCGTCGGGAGTCTGGAGGAGGAACCCGCCGGAGATCGGGCGGAGGTCGACCCGCGAGGGAGGGGGGGGATCGAAGGAGGTGCGGACGGAGCGGAGGTTCTGCCCCCACTTCGGCTTCGTCGTCACCGCCTGGAGGGCGTCGGAGGCGAAGGCGGGCGCGACGACCGCCTCGACGAAACGCGACTCCGAGCAGAGGAAGTCGGCGCATTCGCGATCGAAGGGCTGATTGAGGCCGATCACGGAACCGAACGCTGAGACTGGATCGCCCTCCCAGGCCGAGGCGAGGGCCGCAGCGGGGCTCTGGGAGCAGGCCGCGCCGCAGGGGTTGCCGTGCTTCACGACGACGGCGGCGGGGTCGGCGAACTCGCGGACGAGGCCGAAGGCCGCGTCGAGGTCGAGGAGGTTGTTGTAGGAAAGCGGTTTTCCGCCGAGAACCTCGCCGCCGGCGACGCCGGGTTCGGAGGCGAGGACGGCTCGGTAGAGCGCGGCCTCCTGGTGGGGGTTCTCGCCGTAGCGGAGGCTCGCGACCCGGCGGCCGGCGAAGGAGCAGAAGTCGGGGAAACGGTCGCCCTGCTCGTGGGAGAGCCAGGCCGCGATCGCCGCGTCGTAGGCGGCCGTCGCGCGGAAGGCCTTCGCCGCGAGGCGGCGGCGGGTCGGCTCGGAGATCCTCCCGTCGTTCGTCCGGAGTTCTTCCAGGAGCGGTCCGTAGTCGTCGGAGTCGACGAGGGAGGCGACGAAACCGTGGTTCTTCGCCGCGGCACGGAGGAGGGAGGGGCCGCCGATGTCGATCTGCTCGATCGCCTCGTCCCGGGAGACGCCGGGACGGGAGACCGTCGCCTCGAAGGGGTGGAGGTTGACGGCGAGGAGGTCGATCCAGCCGATCCCCTGCGCCTCGAGGGCGGCGGCGTGCGCGGGGAGATCGCGGCGGGCGAGGATGCCGGCGTGGATCTTCGGGTGGAGGGTCTTCACGCGGCCGTCGAGCATCTCCGGGAAGCCGGTGACCTCGGAGACTTCGCGGACGGCGAGGCCGGCTTCCTGGAGGGCGCGGCGGGTTCCGCCGGTCGAGAGGATCTCGACGCGCAGCGCGGCGAGGCCGCGGGCGAGGTCGACGATCCCGCGCTTGTCGTGGACGGAGAGGAGAGCGCGCTCGATCCGGGGCGCGGTCACTTCACCCGGGACTCGGGCGGGATGATGAACCAGCAGGCCACGTAGAAGAGGGCGAGGGGGACGAGGAGCGCGAAGAAGCTGACCGCGACGAGCCCGACCCCGGCCAGGCGGACGAGCGTGGGATCGAGATTCAGGTTCTCCGCGATCCCGCCGCAGACCCCGCCGAGGACCCGCTCCTTCTCCGATCGATAGAGGCGACGGTACGCGGCCATGGCCCGTTCGGCGCGGCGAGTGTAGCCGCGCGCCTTGGTGGGGGAAGGGTTCGGAGCGGGCGTGAATCTATTTCGCGTGGGGACCCTTCGGCCTGCCGGGGCCGTCTCCCTCGGGGGACTTCCTCGGTCGGGAGGTCCGATGCTGGAGGTAGGCCTTGAGGAAGCCGTCGATGTCGCCGTCGAGCACCGCCTGCGACTGGCTCGTCTCGTGATCGGTGCGGTGGTCCTTGACGAGCTGGTAGGGCTGGAGGGTGTAGGAGCGGATCTGGTGCCCCCAGGCGATCTGCCCCTTCTCGCCGTAGAGGCTCTTCATCTCCTCGTCGCGCTTCGCCACCTCCACGAGGTGGACGCGGGCGCGCAGGACCTTCATCGCGAAGGCGCGGTTCTTGTGCTGGGAGCGCTCGTTCTGGCAGGAGACGACGATCCCGGTCGGGAGGTGGGTGATCCGCACGGCCGACTCGGTCTTGTTCACGTGCTGCCCGCCGGCGCCCCCCGCGCGCATCGTCTCCACCCGGAGGTCCTTGTCGTTCAGGTCGACCTCGATGTCCTCCATCTCGGGCGCGGCGTCGACGGAGGCGAAGGAGGTCTGGCGGCGCTGGTTCGCGTCGAACGGGGAGATGCGGACGAGCCGGTGGACCCCGACCTCCGCGCGGAGGTAGCCGAAGGCGTAGTCCCCCTTCACCTCGAGGGTGGCCGAGCGGACCCCCCCCTCGGGCTCGGGCACCTCGTCGATCAGCTCGTAGGTGAACCCGTGGCGGTCCATCCAGCGGGTGTACATCCGGAGGAGCATCCGCGCCCAGTCGCACGACTCGACGCCACCCGCTCCCGCGTGGACGGAGAGGAACGCGTTCCGGGGATCGTGGTCCCCGGACATCATCGTCCGGAACTCGATCTCCCCGAGGCGCGTCTCGACCTCATCCAGGGTCGAGCGCATCTCCTTCTCGGTGTCGGCGTCCGGGCTCTCCCCTCCGAGCTCGAGGAGGATCGAGACCTCCTCGAGGCGCCGCCCGACCTGGTCGAGGGGGGCGACGACGCCCTTCGCCCGCTTCAGCGCCTCGACGGCGCCCTGCGCGGAGGACGGGTCGGCCCAGAAGTCGGGCCGCCCCATCCGCTCCTCGATCTCCTTCTTGCGCGCGACCTCGCCTTCGTAGTCAAAGACTCCCCTTGAGCGCGGAGTAGCGGCGCTCGGCTTCCTTGGCGCGGACGGCGAGGGGATTCATGGTCCGGGGCGCAGGATGGTAGTGGGGAAGGGCGGAGGTTCAACGCCGGGGGCCGTCCCCTTCCCCCGCCGGAGCCGGGTCCCTCCCCGCCATCACCGCCTCGATGGCGTCGGGATCCTTCGGGCACCGGCCGGAGAGATTCTCGCACCCCGACGCCGTGACGACGACCGTGTCCTCGATCCGGACCCCGAGGTTTTCCTCGGGGATGTAGATCCCGGGCTCCACGGTCACGCAGACGCCCGGCTCGAAGGGCTTCGCCGACGAGCCCACGTCGTGGACGGCCATCCCGATGTAGTGGGTCGGGCCGTGTCGCTGGTAGGCGGCGAATCCCGACGCCGCGAGCGCCTTCGTCGTGACGCGCGCGAGCTCGGCGAGGGTCGAGCCGGGCTTCACGGCGGCCAGGGTCTCCTCCTGCGCCCGCAGGCACGCCTCGTAGACCTCGCGCTGGCGCTTCGTCCACCGGCCGTTCGCGGGCCAGGTGCGGGTGATGTCGGCCGTGTAGTAGAAGACCTCGGGGCCGAAGTCCATCAGGACGACCTCCCCCTCCCCGATCCGGCGGAACTTCCTCGAGTAGTGGAGGGCGAGGGAGTTCGGGCCGGCTCCGACGATCGCCATGTAGGCGGGGCCGGGGGAGCCGAGGCGGTCGAAGACCGCGCGCGCGGCGGCGGCGATCTCCCACTCGAAGCGGCCGGGGCGGGTCGCGCGCATCGCGGCCACGTGCCCCTCCCCGCCGATGCGCGAGGCCTCGCGCATCGCCTCGATCTCCTCCTTCGTCTTCACGCGCCGCAGCTCCTCGAGAATCGGGGAGAGGTCCTTCACCTTCGTCGCCTCCCCCAGGCGCTTCTCGAGGGCGGCGCGGAACGCCCTCTCGCGGCCCGGCCGTCCGTCGAAGGCGTCCGAGGACCGCCGCCGCTCGAACCCGGAGGCGCGGTCGCGGGAGGTCGCGTGGATCTCCTCCGGGGCGAAGGAGGTGTAGAGGAGTCCTCTCCCCTTCAGCCGGTCGACGTACTCCTCGAATTCGCCGACGTCCCGGACGTCCTCGATCCCCGTCGCCTCCGCCGCCTCCTTCCCGGGGGAAAGGTCGGGCCCCTCCCACTGCTCCCGGAAGGGATCCGCCGCGGGGAGGAAGAGGGTCGCCCGCGCATCCTTCGTCTGGATCGCGAGGGCCGCCCCCGGCGTCTCGACCCCCGTGAGGTACCAGAAGTCGTTCGACTGGCGGAACTCGAGGTAGTTGCGGGTGTCCTCCGCCCCCCGCAGGAGGATCGTCCCCTCGCCGACCGCCTTCGCGAGGGCCTTGCGCCGCCCGTCGTGGAACGCGCGGCCGAGGGGGCTGTCGAACGGGTGCTTCCTCGGGACGACCTCCCGGGCGAGGCTGTCGGTCGGGGCGGGAGGCGTTCCCTGGGGGCCGCTCCCGGCGAGGAGGGGGATCGGGAGGAGGAGGAGGAGAAAGGGGCGCTTCATCGGAGCGCGTCTCCCCGCTAGCGTTCGGCGGGTGACGCGATCATAGGTGCGGGGGTGCGCCAGGGCGAACTCGTCCGACTCGACGGATCGAAGGGGGAGGGTGGCGGGCAGATCCTGCGCAGCGCCCTCGCCCTCTCCGCGCGGACGGGCCGCGCCTTCGAGATCGAGAACGTGCGGGCGGGGCGGCCCAACCCGGGCCTCGCCGCGCAGCACCTGACGGCCGTCCGCGCGGCGGCGGCGATCTGCGGGGCGAAGGTCGAGGGCGCCGCCGTCGGCTCGCGCGCCCTCCGCTTCGTCCCCGGCGCGGTCCGCCCCGGGCGCTACCGCTTCGAGGTCGGCACGGCGGGCTCCTCCTCCCTCGTCCTCCAGACCATCGCCCTCCCCCTCGCCCTCGCGCGCGGGCCGAGCGAGGTCTCCATCGGCGGAGGGACCCACGTCCCGTGGAGCCCCACCTTCGAGTACCTCGCCTCGTGCTGGATCCCGTGGATGAGGCGCGCCGGGTGCGCCCTCGAGGCCGGGCTCAACTTCGCGGGGTTCTATCCGGCGGGAGGGGGCGAGATCTTCGCCCGCCTCGAGGGGAAGGCGCGCCCGAAGCCCCTCCACGCATCCGAGCGCGGGGCCCCCTCCACGGTCGTCGTCCTCTCCCGCGTGGCGAACCTCCCGATGGAGATCGCGGACCGCCAGGCGAGGAGCGCGATCTCGGTCCTGCGCGGCGAGGGGGTCGAGGCGACCGCCGACTGCCGCGAACTGCGCGGCCCGCGACCCGGCACGGCGCTCGCCGTCGTCGGCCGTTTCGGGGACGCGGTCGCCTGCGCGACGGCGCTCGGCGCGCCCGGGAAGCTCTCCGAGGAGGTCGGCCGGGAGGCGGCGGACGCCTTCGCGGCGTACCTGCGGTCGGGCGCCGCCCTGGACGAGCACGCCGCCGACCAGATCCTCCTCCCGCTCGCGGTCGCCTCCGGTCCCTCCGAGTTCACCGCGGCCCGCGCGAGCGGACACCTCGAGACGAACGCCGAGGTCGTCCAGGCGTTCCTCGGCGCGAGGATCGAGATCGAGTCGGCGAACGAGGAGACGGCGCGGGTAAGGGTCGAGCCGGCGGGGTAGGTCCCGCGTGGGGTTCAGGCCTTCGCGCGCACTCCTGGAGGACCCGCGAGGAGGAACTCGGTCCAGCCGATCCACTCCGCCCCCGAACGGTCGGCGATCTCGCGGCCGGAAGCTCCGCTCACGAGGAGGGGGCGGTAGGCGGGAAACCTGCGGGTGAACTCGAACAGGCCGGCGAGGTCGCGGGATCCGACGGAACCCGTCTTCACTTCGACGGCCCAGCGCCCCCAGGAACCTTCAAGGACGGCGTCGACCTCGAGCGGCTCCTCGCGCCAGTAGGTGACGCCCTGGCCGCGATTCCAGGCGTGCGCGAGGCAGGCGTTCTCGACCCAGGCCCCGAATCGATCCGGATCGGTGTCCGCGGCGGGAGCGCCGCGGGGGTCGGTCGCGGCGAGCAGGGCGTTGTTCAGCGCGACGATCTTCGGAGGGGCCGACCGGCGCCGGAGAGCCGTCCTCCCGTGTTTCTCGACGGCCGCGACGAGGAACGCCTCCTCGAGGAACGCCAGGTAATGGGCGATGGTCTCGAGGGCTCCCCGTTCCGCGAGCCGACCTTGGATCTTCTGGAGCGAGAGGACCTGCGCCGGCGAGTCGGCGCAGCACGCGAACACCTGTCGGAGGAGGCCCGGGCGACGGACCGGGGCGAGCGCGAGGAGGTCCCGTCCGATGGCCGGCTCGACGATCGAGTCGCGCACGTAGGATCTCCACCGCGCGGGGTCGCCGCGGAAGGGAACCGCCCCGGGATAGGAACCCTCCCGGACGAAGGCATGGGCCGCCTCTTCGGGCGAGAGTCCGAAGGCCTGGCGGATGTCCCCGGCCGACCAGTGGGCGAGGACGCATCGTTCGAAGCGTCCCGCGAGGGACTCGCGCGAGCCCGCCCCCAGACGCAGCGCGGAGGAGCCGCTCGCGATCACGCGGACCGGGCTCCGCCGCCGGCGGAGTCGATCCCACTCCCCCTTGAGCCTCGCCGCCCAGTCGGGGAGGTGCTGGACCTCGTCGAGGAGGACGATCGCTCGCCCCCGGGTCCGGGCCGTCGTCTCCGCCCGGGCCCAGAGGCGTTCCCAGAACCCCGGCAGGGCCGCCTCGGGCTCGTCGGCCGCCGCGTAGAGGCCGCGCTCCCCCCACCGAGAGGCGAGCTCGAGGAGGAGGGTCGTCTTGCCGACCTGGCGGGGTCCCGTGAGAAGCTGGATGGGGACGGGGCCGGGCCCCTCGATCCGGTTCCGGAGGAGCTCCCGGCAGGCGTGGAAGGAGAGGCGGGAAGGGCTTTCGGTCATAGTCGAATAATTATTCGACTATACCCGACAGATCGGGGAGAGCCCCCGGGGAGGGGTCAGACCCCCGCGAGCCGCGTCGCGAGGACCGGCGCCTGGAGGGGCGCCGCCTCCGCCTGCGCGGAACGGTAGACGACCAGGGCCCCGGCGTAGCGCGCGCCCCGGATCCCGACCCGCCCGAGGATCGTCGCCTGCATCAGGAGGAAGAGGCCGAAGGCCCCCCAGCCGCTCTGGACGTGCTCGGAGCCCGCCCGCAGGGCCGCGGTGGCCCCGGCGAGGAGGAGCGCCTCGGCGAGGCCGAAGAAGGCGACGAGGAGCCCCGTCCGGAGGGGGTGGCGCAGGAGGAAGGCGACCCCGTGGAACCAGGCGAGGACGGCCGAGCGCCGGTCCGCCTCCACGATCGCCACGCGGGCGAAGTCGCCCGCGGCGAAGAGGACCGCGAGGAGCAGGACGTACGCCCCGCCGCGCCCCCACTCGACGAGGACCGCCGTCTTCCCGCTGCCGAGCTCCGAGACGCTCGAGACGCCGGCGGCGAGGTCGAGGAGGAGCCTCCAGCCCGCCCCGTGGGTGAGGACTCCCACGATGTGGACCCCGAGGAGGGTGAAGGCGGACACCCGCAGGAACCGGAACCACTGGCGCCCCCCCCAGCGAAAGAAGGCCTGGACGCTCCCCGTTCCCCGCGGCTCGTGGAAGACCCCGATCCATCCCCCGGCGACGAACGACCCGAGGAGGAAGGAGACGAGCGCGAGGACTCCGACGCCGCCGCGCAGCCCCTCGAGGAACGAGGCGTTGCGCAGCCGGAAGTCGAGGTCGAAGTCCCCGTCGTACGCGGAGAGGAGCGCCGGAGCGTCCCCCCGGAGGCTCGCCGCGCGGTCGAACGCCCCCGCGTAGGGGATCCCGATCGCGAGGGCCGGGACGAGGTTGAGGAGGTAGACGAGGGCGAGGATCCGCGTCCGCCCGAAGGCCCGGACGATCCCGGAGCCGCACTCGCGCAGCGCCCCCCCCATCACCCGATCCCCCCGAAGAAGTGGAGGACGTTCTGGACCCAGAAGAGGTTCTGCGTCCCCCAGCGCAGCGCGGCGGAGTGGTCGGGATCGACCCGCCGCTCGTTGTTCGAGGCGTCGGCGTCGAGGAGCCAGACCCGGTCGGGATCGACCCGAACCCACTCCAGGCGCGAGCCTCCCTCCCACCGCTTCGTCCAGTGCCGGTCGCCGCCGTCCCACAAGTAGCGCTCGGGCTGCCGGTCCTCCTCGAACTTCACGAGGATCACGACGGGGACGACGACCTCCCCGTACCGCTGGACGACGACGCGCGTGTCGTGGAGCCCGGAGCGGCGCTCCCCTTCCTCCTCCTCCTCCCCCTCGGCGGGCCGCCGCTCCCCGCTCGCGCCGGGGCCGAAGATCCCCGAGGGCCTGCGCTGGGGTCGCGTCTCCGCGACGCGGACCCCGTAGTCGAGGAGGTCCGATCCGTAGACGAGGCGCTCGAAGAGCTCGGCGAGCCGCTCCCCGGAGACCTCCTCGGCCACCGCGAGGAAGTCCTCGGGGGCGGGATGCCCGAACCGGAACCGCTCGTGGTAGGTCCGCACGACGCGCTCCCAGGTCCCCTCGCCCCGGCGCGCGTTCACGTGGCGCTCGAGGCAGAAGAGGGTGAGGGCGGGGCGAGAGTAGGAGTTGATCGAATAGGACGTGCGGTCGACGTACTCCCAGGCCCGGCGGTCGAGCCGGTCGGCCTTCGGGTCCCGGAGGTAGCGCGCGCGCAGCTCGACTGCCTCGGGACGGTCGAGCCTCGGCACGAACGAGAGCGGGGGGAGGTCCCGCAGGAAGCCGAGGACCGGGTCGGGCCGCAGGAGCGTCAGGTCGCATCCCGGGATCGTGACGAACCCGTCGGGGGAGGCGTTCCGGATCGGCAGGGAGAAGGGCCTCCAGCGGACGCCGGAGAGGGTGAGGAGAGCGCGCGGATCGCGTCCCTCCTCCGGCTCCGGGAAGGCGACCGGCGCGTGGGCGTAGAACGGGATCCGCCCCACGCTCACGGTCGCCCGCTCCGGACCGAAGGCGCGGTCCATCACCTTCGCGCTCGAGTAGGTGTTGAACCCCTCGTCCATCCAGGCGTGCTCGAACTCGTCGTTCGCGACGAGCCCGTACCAGAACTGGTGGCCGAACTCGTGGACGAGCACCTCCTCGGGCTCGTGCCGCCGGCTGCGGAGGTACCAGTCGGACCCCCCCGTGATCAGCATCGGGTACTCCATCCCCCCGGTCGAGGAGCCGAAGGGGGGATCGACCACGGTGAGGTTCGGGTAGGGGTAGCGGCCGTACCAGAGGCCGAACCAGTAGATCGCCGCGAAGACCGCCTGGAGGTGGCGCTCCTCCTGCTCGTGGTGCTCCGGCTGCAGGAACAGGGTCACGTCGACCGGCGTGAGCGCCATCTCCGCCTTCGTGCGGCCGAAGAGCCTCGCGAGCCTCTCCTCCTCCGCCCGGTCGCGCCCCCGGTACGTCTCGGGATCGAAGACCGGGCGCGCGACGAGGGCCGCCGGATCGGCCACCCAGGCGAAGTCGTGGACATCCTCCGCCTGGAACTCGTACGTGAGGGTCCGGCCGTCCTGCGACTGCGTGGGCCCTCCGACCATCCGTCCCGTCGCCCCGACCTTCCCCCGGTACGCCACGGGGAGCGTCAGCCGGACGTCGTACGTCCCGAAGTCGGCGTAGAACTCGCTCGAGGCGTGGAACTGGTGGCAGTTCCACCCCCACCGGCCGGTCCGCTTCCCCCGCTCCCGGATCTCCTCGTGGACGCCGAGCTTCGGGAACCACTGGACGCCGAGGAAGTAGCCCCGCCGCGTCTGGTTCCGGGCGCCGAGCCCCTCGGGGAAGCGGGCCGTCCACGCCACCTCGACCGTGACCGATCCCTGCGGCGGCACGGGGGCGGGGAGCTCGACGCGGATCACCGTCTCGTCGTCGGAGTTGCCGTCGTCGGGGCGCTGGAAGGAGGTCCGGGTCCTGAGGAGCTCCTCCCCCTGCTCCGTGCGGATCCCCTCGACGTCGATCCAGCCCCACTCCTTCTTCCCGACGTCCTCCTCGTCGGTCCTCCCGCGCTCGCGCATCAGGGTGGACCGGTCGTTCTTGTAGGCGTTCAGGTAGAGGTGGAACCAGAGGTCGCCCACCGGCACGGGGGAGGCGTTGCGCCAGGTGACCCGCTCCTGGCCCCGCACCGTCCTCGCCTCCGGGTCGAGGGTCGCCTCGATCCGGTAGGAGACGATCCGATCGCTCTGCGACGGAAGGCTCGAGGGAAGCTGGGCGCGCAGCGGGGCGACGAGGGCGGCTGTCGCGGAAAGGAGGATCGGGGAAAAGGTTATCGCCATGCCGCGAGCGGCCGGGTCTCGACGGCGGGATGATAGTGGGCCGATGGGGGCGCACAACCCGGAAGGGACGCCGGGATGTCTCGACCGATCGCGTCGAGCCGCGGACCCCGACTCCCCGCCTCAAAGCCCCCCCGCTCCGATGCCGAAACAGCCTCGTCCGACCCCTTCCCATGGCGACCCGTTCCGCCCGCAAGCCCCGGCTGCAGGTCGAGTTCCTGCCGACGCCGTCCTTCGTCGTCGTCCGGTTGCTCGAGCAGGGGCTCGACGAGAGGGCGCGGCCCCAGGAGCTCGCCTCGCTCGTCGCCTGCGATCCCGCCCTCGCG